>DATDCF010000113.1:0-6338 GCA_036524475.1 Acidimicrobiia bacterium
AGAGAGATGGCGTCGGCGAACGGCACACCCCAAAGTAGCGGGACCAGAAACATCAACGCGGCGAGTGCGATGGTCAAGACGAGGTGACGGGTCTGGATGAAAAGCATCCCGATCGATGCGATGATCACCACCGCGAGCGACGCCGCCAGCAAAGTGGTCTCATCGCCAACCAGCTGAAACGCCAGAATCACGATTACTGCGGAGCCGATAAGGGCAACCCCCGCGTTCTCGCGATGGGTGAGGACTTGGACCGACATGAGCGTCCCCGCCAGGATCGGGCCTATTGCCTCCATGTAGTAGGAGCTGTCACCTGAGAAGAGACCGATCAGAATGAACAGGATGGCGCAAAACCATCCCGCTGCGGCACCCACTCGGACGACGCGTCGATGAAGACGCACCATATCCGATGGCGACCCAAGGAGCGTCTCCGCGATCTGAGGTTCCATAGTCATTGGTTCGGTAAAACAACCCCTAGCTGATATTGGTCTATCGGCCCATAGCGACTTCGACTGGAGAACATTGCGCCGAGTTTGATATCGTCAGCGAAACGAAGTCTTCACCCGGAAGGACCGGTTTCATCATGAAAATCACCTACGCCACCATGTCGCCTGACAACGCCGAACTCAATGATGGCTTCGATCGGGCGGTCGCCGACGTGGCCGACCAACTCGGAAAGACCCACGGTGTCTGGATCAACGGCGAAGAGCGGACTGACCGCGACCTCTTTGCCGAGTACTCACCGGTAAACAGAGAAGTCCTGGTCGGCAACTACGCCCAGGCGACTCTCGCCGACGTCGATGACGCGGTGGCCGCGGCTAAGGCTTTCGCGCCCCAATGGGAGGCATGGGGGTGGGAAAAGCGCCGCGATCTGATGGTTCGAGCTGCCGAGATAATGGATTCGCGGACATTTCAA
This sequence comes from Acidimicrobiia bacterium, assembly GCA_036524475.1. Lineage (GTDB taxonomy): Bacteria > Actinomycetota > Acidimicrobiia > Spongiisociales > ZC4RG35 > MA-ANB-1. The sequence goes on from DATDCF010000113.1 coordinate 914, forward strand.
CTCGGGGCTTTGATGACCCACGAGATCGGAAAGAATCGGCTCGAGGCGCTGGGCGACGCTGCCGAGACGGTGGAGTTTCTCAGGTACTACGCCAAGCAGATCGAAGAGCACAACGGTTTTGTCACCCCGCTCAACGCTCTCAGCGAGCACGAGTCAAACACATCGGTCCTGCGGCCATGGGGAGTTTGGGCCGTGATTTCGCCTTTCAACTTTCCTCTGGCTCTTTCCGGTGGACCGTCCATCGGAGCGTTGCTTACGGGCAACACGGTGGTACTCAAGCCCTCGAACACCGGCGCTTTAATGGCGCTCGAGTTTTACGACATAATGCGGGAGGCCGGGCTCCCTGCTGCCGCATTACACGTTGTGACCGGTGGCGACGATGTCGGTGACCACCTCGCTCATCATGAAGACATCGACGGGCTGACATTCACCGGGTCCTATCCGGTGGGTATGCACCTTTATCGGACGGTCAACGAGGGACGTCCAAAACCGGTGGCCTGCGAGATGGGAGGAAAGAATCCCGCCATCGTCACCGAAACGGCGGATCTCGAGATCGCAGCTCAAGGAGTCGTCCGCGGCGCCTTCGGACTCAGCGGCCAGAAATGCTCGGCGACATCTCGGGTGTATGTCGAGCGACCCGTTTACGACCGTTTTGTGCGCCTGCTGGTGGAGAAGGCTTCGAGTCTCGAGGTCGGAGATCCTTTTGAGCTATCCACCTTTATGGGCCCGGTCATCGACCAGGCAGCAATCGCCCGGTTCGAGAAGGCCGTGGCCGAAGTCAACAGCAGTGGTGGCAAGGTGCTCACCGGGGGAAATGTCCTCAAAGACGGTCCGTTCGTCAAGGGGAACTACGTCGAACCCACGGTTGTAGAAGCCCCCCTCGATTCCTGGGTATGGGACGAGGAGCTCTTCGTGCCCTTCGTTGCCGTGGCACCGATCGACTCCCTGGATGAGGGTCTCAAACTCTCCAATGACACTGAATTCGGGCTCACTGCCGGATTGTTCTCCGGGGACGAGGCTGAGATCGAGAAGTGGTTCAACGAAATTGAGGCGGGCGTGACCTACGTAAACCGCGCCGCCGGAGCGACCACAGGTGCCTGGCCCGACATCCAGTCTTTTGGAGGCTGGAAGGGATCGGGTACCTCAGGAGCCGGTGGCGGCGGCCCCTGGTATCTGCGTCTCTTCCTCCGGGAGCAATCCCGAACACTCGTCAAGTAGCAACGACATTCAGCGTCTCAAGATTCGCTATTCGAATCTGACTTTCAGGCCGCCGGGGCCGGTCACTTCCAGGCCTGCCGACGTGCTCACCGTGGGGATCCCCTGCGCTTCGAAGTGGGCCTTCCACAATTCGACATCTTCGACAATCAACGTGACGGTGGCTACCTCGGCGCCGATAGCACCCTGAACCAACTCGATCTGTTGTCCTTCGCCGATCTCGAGGACGGTCCCTGACACACCTGTGCCGGGTGTGCGAAGACGGTTCAAGCCCACCTGATTTTCCAGAAATTCCAGCGCCTGCTGCCCGGATGCCACGACCACCGATTGCCGGGAGGCGACGATGCCACCCGGGGCACGGTTGGGACCCCGGCCTGCCAGGACCTCAGCTGCTTCCTGGACGGTGAACCTGCCGGCGGTCACCTCCCGGCCGACGATGACGCCGGCGAGATGTCTTCCGGACGTTTCAAGCGTGACCAGGCGGCGGAGGTCCTCGAGGTTTCTGACTCCGCCAGACGCTATTACCGGCTCCTCAACAGTGGCGAGGGCCGATGCGAGAAGCTGATAGTTCGGAGGGTCCTCGAGGGCGTCGCGGCCTACTTCGGCCACCATGAACGCGACCACTCCCGCAGATGACATCTCGATCATCACCTCCTCGAGATAGCGTCCGCTGTTCTGGGTCCAGCCACGGGTGGCGATCTCCTCGTCGGCCCGCACATCGAGGGCTACGACGATCTTGTCGGGGTTCTGACGACAAAGGTCCCAGACCATGTTCTGGTTCTCGATGGCAGCAGTGCCCATCACAATCCGCCATGCTCCCTCGTCTATGAACGCCTGGGCCTCCGTCTCCGAGCGGATTCCGCCGGCAACCTGAATTTTGGCATCGAGGGTGGCGAGAAGCTCGTGGATCATCGGTCGGTTGCGAGGATCACCGTAGGCAGCGGCGTCGAGATCGACCACGTGGACATGGTTGACGCCTTGTTCTATCCAATGGCGTACCCGACCAATCGGGTCGTTATCCAGCGGAATCGCATTGTCCAACCCCCCGTGAGGCAGGCGAACGGACAGTCCGCCGAGGATATTGACGCGGGAGTACAGATCCATCCCACAAACCTAGCGATTCAAAATGAACTTTGGGTTACAGGCCGAATGACGGCCGACGGGCCAGAAGTCTCCTACGCCAGTCCGCCGCGGTTAGCAACCTGGAGCCGGCGGCGAGAACTCGCCACCAGGATCAATGACCCCCGAGAGCGAGCATCTCCCGAACATTCTTTGGCTCACGCGGTGGTATCGGGATTCGGGTCATTGACCCCTGTGAAGCAGATCGTGGAAGTCGCAAGTGACGAGTCACCTGCCTTTTGTCGGTTGGAAATGCCAGTGATTAACTTGGAAACTGACATGTCTGTACTCGCGTCTTTTCCTTCCCCACCGATAAACAGCTTCTACATCGGCCCGCTCCGGGTGACTTTCTACGGGATCCTGATTGCCATCGGGGTTGCGGTTGCCTGGCAGATCGCGGAGAGGCGATTTGTCGCCCGTGGGGGCGACCCGGAAGTCCTCGGCCGGATCCTCGCCCGGGTCCTCATCTTCGGCTTTCTCGGAGCCCGACTCGGCTACGTATCGACTCATCTCTCCCGATTTGCTGAAGCATGGTGGAAGGTCATCGCGGTCTGGGAAGGTGGCCTGGCTCTATACGGCGGTCTCACTGCTGGAGCTATCGCCCTATTTGTCTACGCAAGGAAGTGGAATGCGAGCACCCCGGACCTCCTCGACTCGCTGGCCCCGGCACTCCCGGCGGCACAGGCCATTGGCAGATGGGGCAACTACTTCAACCAGGAACTGTTCGGGACCCCGACTGATCTGCCCTGGGGTGTCGAGATCGATCCGGCCCACCGACCCGATGCATACCCTGACGCGACAGCGTTTCACCCGACATTTCTGTACGAATCGTTGTGGAACGTCGGCCTCGCTTTCTTTATCGTCTGGCTCGACAGACGATTCCCGCAACTCAAGGGCCGTCTGATCGGGGTCTACTTCATCGGTTACGGCTTGATGCGCTTTCTACTCGAACTGATCCGCACCGACACCACTTTCCGCTTTATCGGCCTGAGCCGCAATGGCTGGGTTTCGATCGCCGTGATGATCGTGGGCGTGGTCATCATCGCCTGGCGACGGCAGCCGGCGCCGGTCTCCGACGAGTCCACCGTCTAACTCTCGATCCCCAACGCTCCCTCGGCCTCATCGAGTGTCTGCCCGCCCTGGATGACCGGTGCGAACAGGTCGCCGTGTCTTTGGATCCTGTCCCAGATGTTGGCGATGGTGAAGTCACCATTCTTCACCTCGGACACCTCGTTCCAATGCAAAGGGACCGAGACAGGGGCACCAGGCCGCGGCCTGACGGAGTAGGCGGCGGCCACCGTCTGACCGTTGGCATTTCGGTTGTGGTCGATGAAGACCTTCCCCTTCCGCTTCGGTTTGTCCCATTCCATTGTCAGGTCGTCGGGATTGGCCGATGCCAGATAGCTCCCGACCTCGCCGACAAACCGGCGGACCCTTTCGTAGCTGTGGACCGGATCGAGTGGGACGTAAACATGAAGGCCTTTGGAGCCGGATAGTTTTGGATAGCCGACGAGCCCGAGTCTTTCCAGGGCGACTTTGAGTAATTGCGCTCCGGCAATCAGCTGGTCCCAGGTCGAGCCATCTGCAGGGTCGAAGTCGAAAATCGCATAGTCGGGCATGTCCAGGCGGTCGGCCCTGGAATGGAAAGGATGAACTTCGATGCATCCCATGTTGGCGAACCACATCATCGCCTCTCGATTGTCGGCGACGAGGAAGTCGATCGCTCCCCCCTGTGAGTCGGAGATGACAGGGACGGTTCGCATCCATTCGGGCTGATGGCCCGGTGCCCGTTTCTCGTAGAAGGAGGGGCGGTCGATCCCATCGGGGAATCGATTCATCGAGAGTGGGCGGTCGGCCAGGTGAGGAAGGATCAACGAAGAAACCGAGGCGTAGTACTGGATCAGGTCGCCCTTGGTGTATCCAGCGCCGGGAAAGAACACTTTGTCCAGGTTGCTGAGACGAAGGGGTCGCTCCAGGTCGACCGGCTCGAAATGCTTGCCATCCTTGATCGCCCGCACTGGCTCAGGGAAGGCGATGTCGGCGGTGGCGACGGGACGGCCGGTTTCTTCCTTCTCGGATGTTTCAGCCTCTTTCATCTCTTCCCATATCTTGTCGTGCGACTCTTGTTGGCGTGCTTCGGAGATTACGGTCAGTGAGATACCCGCTATCCGTGCCGCTTCAATCATCGGAGATACCCGCAGGGACCCTTCGCCATAAGGAATGTGTCGGATTTCGCCACCAGGACCGAACTCATTGTCGGTGAATTGGGTGTGGAGGGGTTGGATCACCCACGCCGGGAAGGAGTCCTTAATGAAGGCGAACACGGTTTTGAAGGCATCCGTTGTGGTGAGGCCGCCCCCGGTCATCGCATGTAGGTGGGCCCAATCGACCACGGGTCTCACGAAGGCGAATCGCCCTGCCAGATGGGCGATGTCACCCAACGTGCCGAAGGAGCGATCGTTTCCGGCCGTCTCCAGGCCAAGACCGACACCGAGGTCCTCGACTTTGGCCCTGATCGATTCGAGCCTGGACTCGACCCGCTCCATCAGGACTGGGGCTTCCTCCCCGTGGGTGTGGCCAAGATGGGCGACGATGACGGGGGCCTGCAGCCACGCACCGATCTTCATGGTGTGTTCCAGGGCCGACACTGCTTGTTTTCCCCGGTCTTCTTCGACCACGGTGAGCACCGCGAAGTACGGCGCGTGCACCGACAGCTGAAGGCGGCGTTCGGCTGCGAGGAGTCCAAACGCACGACACTTCTTCTCCTTCCACGGGAACTCCTTGACGAAGGGGAGTTCGAGGGCGGTGTGACCCTGCTCGACCAGGGAATCGAGATAGGCAGCCTGCCCGCTCGAGTCGTCCGGCGGCATCTGGGAGATTCCGAATCGGTTCACAGTGTGAACAGGTTATGGCAATGGGTAACCTGACGTGCCGACCCGCGAAGAATCTCGAGGGTCCCTAGCTCAATTGGCAGAGCAGCGGGCTTTTAACCCGAAGGTTGAGGGTTCGATTCCCTCGGGACCCACCGTTCCAGATGAAATCCCTCAAGGCGTGGGTCCAAGTCAACCTGACATTTCCCACAGTCAAGATG
>DATDCF010000114.1:0-4001 GCA_036524475.1 Acidimicrobiia bacterium
ATCACTCCGCCTCCTCAAGGCCGGCGCTCTCACCGGCCCTGTGGTCGACAAGACCCTGGGTGTAATACTCAAGTACAAGGACGACATCGACAGTGTCCGCGAACTTGGGGTCGAGTCACTGGTGGGATGACCTCCGGGCCGATCAACGATTTGGCGGGATTCGCCTCGGCGCTGCGAAACAGGGGCCTGACCGTGACCCCGGACCAAACCAGTGATATGGCCTCGGCATTGCTTCTGGTCGATCCAGCAAAGCGGACCCAAGTTCGAGCCGCAATGCAATGCCTGACCGTAAATGACCCCGGGGAACGGACTCCGTTCGCTGAGGAGTTCGATCTGTTCTTCGAGGGTCTGGCCATGCCAAAAATCAGCGAGCAACACAGCTCCAACTCGACTGCGAAATCAGCGGCGAAACCATTACTCCAACCGGTAGGGATCGAACGGAAGGGCGATACCAACGACCGGGCAGGCTCGTCTGCCATGGAACGACTCGGCGCCCGTGACTTTTCGACCCTCAACGATGAGGACTTGATAACTGCAAGGAAAATGGTCGCCAACATGGTCTGGCAGCCCACAGAGTTCCGCACCCGGCGCTGGGGGCCGGCAAATCATGGTGCGCGGCCCGACTTGAGAAAGACGCTGCGAGAGATGGCCGGTCCAACCGGCGAATTGATGCGGCTCGAGCTACGGGAACGCCGGAAAAAGCAACGACCTCTAATCGTGATTGCCGACATCTCGGGATCGATGGAAAAGTACGCCGATCTATTCCTGGTCTTCGCACATGCGGCTTCACGACGACTTCGCCATGTGGAAACATTCACCTTCTCAACCGAGCTGACCAGGATTACCGTCGAGATGTCCAGACGGGATGCCAGGTCAGCCCTGGCCCTGGTCACCGAGTCGGTAAGAGATTGGTCTGGCGGTACCCAGATCGGTGAGGCATTCGCCCGGTGGAATCGGCTCTGGAGCAGGCGCATGGCCCGGGGCGGCCCCGTGGTACTGGTCCTCTCGGACGGGTGGGATTGTGGCGATCCAGACCTTCTCAGACGGGAGATGGCCAGACTGGCGCGCTCGGTACACCGGGTCATCTGGCTCAACCCGCTGGCTGCCCGGGAAAGCTACGAGCCGGTGACCAAGGGAATGCAAGCAGTGCTCCCCTACGTTGATCATCTCCTACCGGCAGCTAGCGTCAACGACCTCAGAGGTGTGGTTCAACTCCTTGAATCGATAAATGGAAGGACACGAATGTGAGAAACCAGATCGGAGTCAGGAACCATTGGGTCGATCAAGGCAAGCGCGTGGCCGTGGCGACTGTCATCAAAGTCCATGGCAGCGCCCCCCGACCAGAGGGCTCAAAGTTCCTCGTCAGTGACGCCGGAGACATGGAAGGGTCGGTAAGCGGTGGATGCGTTGAAAACGATGTGTTTCTTCACGCCCAGGAAGTGATCGCGTCGGGCACACCCAGGACAGTCACCTACGGAATCGCCGATGAAGACGCCTTCGAAGTGGGGATGGCCTGCGGAGGGACCATCGACGTCTTTATCGAGCCATGGTGACCGCCCTCGAAACCATCCAGTCGATCCTCGATTCCGAGGACTACGGGTCGGTGGTCACCTTCGTCGACGGTCCATCGCTGGGGCTCAAGGTGATTCTCGACTCAGATGGTCATGCGAAATTCGGCGAACTCCCCGACGGGGTTGCCGGGTCGATAGTCGACGACGCCATCGCCCTGATGGAGCGGGAGCAACACCGGGCCATGGGTTATGGAGACCATTCTGTATTCATAGAGACGCTGGCTCCTCCCCAGGATCTCCTCATCTTCGGGGCCGTTCACATCGGCCAGGCGCTGGCCACGTTTGCGGCACAGATGGGGTACCGGGTGACGGTGGTCGATTCGAGAGCAGCATTCGCGACCGAAGAGAGGTTTCCCTCGGCGCGTGTTCTGGTGGGCTGGCCCGGAGACCTCATGGACCAAGTCGCATTCGACCGAAGGACCTGGGTCGTGGTTCTCTCCCATGACAAGCGGCATGAAGACCCGGTCCTCGAGTCCGCTCTGAAGAGCCCCGTTCGCTATATCGGGACCATGGGGAGTCGCCGCACACACGAGCTCCGGGTGGGCAGGTTGAAGGAGAAGGGGTTCGACGACGAGGACATCGCCCGGATCCACAGCCCGATCGGCCTCGACATCGGAGCGGAGAGCCCCCAGGAAGTCGCAGTCTCCATTCTGGCCGAGATGACCCAGGTCCGATACGGTTCGGGCACCGGCGTTTCGCTCAAAGGCGTCGAGGGACGTGTCCACAAACAACGCAACGACGACGACTGACCCGCAGGCTCAGATACCCTCAAATCGTGAAATCTGATCACGCCCCGAATATCGATCGTCGTGTCTTCGTCCTCATGTCGGACGGGACCCGAATTGCCCTGACCGTCTATTTGCCGGCTGAGGGTGAGGGTCCCTGGCCCGCCATCGTCGAGTCGCTCCCCTACCGAAAGGACGACGACTGCACTGGCCGGGACCACACCACTTTTTCCTACCTGGCCGACCGGGGATTCGCCGGGGTTCGGATCGACGGCAGGGGCACCGGGGCGTCGACAGGCATCATCGAAGATGAGTATCTCGCCATAGAACAGGCCGACAATGTAGAAGTCCTGGATTGGATCGTGGACCAGCCCTGGTCTGACGGCAGCGTCGGGATGTGGGGTATCTCCTGGGGCGGGTTCAGCAGCCTGCAGACCGCGATGTTGCGCCCACCGCAACTCAAGGCAATCGTCCCGATGCACGCAACTCACGACCGCTTCAGCTGCGATGTCCACTATGTCGGGGGCTCGCTTCATGGAGCAGAGCAGGTCGATTGGCCGCCCTCGATGATCACCACCAACGCCTTGCCGCCGGACCCGGACATCGTCGGTGACTCGTGGATGGACGAGTGGATCGAGAGGCTGGAGAACACGCCGCAATGGCCACTGGAATGGCTCCGCCACCAGCACCGCGATGATTACTGGAAGCAAGGATCACCATCGGTCGACTATGGCTCCATCGAGTGCCCCACTTTGCTGATCGGCGGCTGGTTGGATGGCTACGTCGACGGAATGCTCGCACTTGCCGAAAATCTCACCTGCCCGACCCGGACGGTCATTGGCCCCTGGGGGCATTTCCGGCCGGCAACGGGCGAACCGGGGCCGACGCTAGACCACCTCGACCTCATGGCCCGCTGGTTCGGCCATCATCTCCGCGGTGATGACAATGGGGTGATGGACATGCCCGCTGTCACGGCCTTTGTCCGCACCGACGCCCCCTACGACCCCGAAGACGGCCGGGTCGCCGGTCACTGGAGAGGCGAAGACACCTGGCCGCCCGACGATCGGCAAGACATGGTCCTCAGCCTCGACTCCCTCAAATTCGAGCGGACCAGTTGGTCGGGGCCGCAATGGGTCGGCCGCCACGCCCCGGCGTGGGATCGCTCCGGGATGGCCAGTTCCGACAGTGAGGAAGACGACCTGGTGTCGATGACATTCGAGACCGTGCCCTTGACCGAGCCCCTGGAGATCCTCGGGGCCCCCCGGCTCGTTCTCGCGGTCACGACTGACCAGCCTTTCGGCTTGGTCGCAGCACGGCTCCTGGTGGTAGACACGGAGGAACGCTCACATTTGATCACCCGGGGCAACCGCAACCTCTGTTTTCCCGGCTCGTTTGATCAACCGATCACACCCCGACCTGGAGCGCCTGTAACCGTGGAGTTTCCTCTGATGGAGACCTCGGCTGTCGTCCCCGCCGGCTCCCGTCTCCGCCTCTCCCTTGCCGGGGCTGACTTCCCGGTCGTCTGGCCTCCCCGCGGGAAGTTCGAGCTCACCATCGACCCCGGACACTCCACTCTGGTAATGCCCACCGTCCCTGAGCGTTCTGACCGGGGCATCCTCGACATCCCCGAGTCGGCTCCACCCCCCGCTTCCCCGGTCGAGGACCTCACCGACGAAGCCGAATGGTCGGTTGACAGGGAAGACGG
>DATDCF010000115.1:0-33189 GCA_036524475.1 Acidimicrobiia bacterium
GATTCTGGGACAATCGTGGCAGGAGGCCAGCGAAGCCATGATCGAGCGAACGGAACCCCCGGACAGAATTGCCGGGATCAGACGGCGATCTGCAAACCAAACCCGTCTGTTCGACACCGCCGAGATGCAGGGGTTGGTGGACGGTGATGTCCCTCCCGAGGACGGGACAGGCCCCTGAAATGGCCAGTTTCCATCTCCTCTGCGCCGGATACGGGGGTGACCGTGTCGCATCCACGGTGTCGTTGATTGTTGCCGAAGATGGCCTGGTGGTGATCGATCCCGGAATGGTTTCGGCGAGATCGGCCATCCTGGATCCGCTCTCGGAGTTGGGCTTCGACGTCCGGGACGTGACGGACGTCGTTCTATCTCATCACCACCCGACCACACGATCAACATTGCTCTGTTCCCGAACACCAGGGTCCATGACCATTGGGCGGTGTATCTCAACGACGAGTGGACGGCGAGACCCGCTGAAGGGACCCTGGTCGCCGAAGGCGTCGTGCTCTGGGAGACTCCCGGTCACACTCCGCAGGACATCACCACCATCGTCTCCGACGGTGACGATGTGATCGCCTTCACACACCTCTGGTGGTACGAGTCGGCTCCGTTCGACGATCCCCTGGCGACCGATCCTGCCGGTCTGCACCGTGGGCGTGAACGCGTCCTCGAGGTGGCCACCTTGATAGTCCCCGGCCATGGTGAGCCCTTCGTGCCCACGGCAGAAACTTCGAGATAGGTCGGCGCATGGCTGGCAATGGACCCGTTGAGGAAATCTCGGCCAACGACTCTTATGCGAGAGTTTCAGAGGGAAACGTCCTCGAGGTCGCACCAGACGGCCTTTTCCTCGATCGGACCGTTTTCTACTCCCGGGGTGGCGGACAGCCGGGTGACGTTGGAATCATCAAATGGGACGGGGATTCCCTGGAGGTGATCGATACCGTCCGCCGCGATGGGAAACCTTTTCACGTGGTGGCCGACGGATCTGAGATGCCGGATCCGGGTACTCCGGTCGAAGCCGCTATCGATTGGGAGAGGCGCTATCGAACGATGAAAGTCCACACCGCACTCCATGCTCTGTCCGGTCTGGTTTTTCGCGACTTCGACGCAAAGGTGACCGGTGGGAACATGACCCCCGATGGTGAAGCCCGTATGGACTTTGAACTCGACGGGATATCAGTCGAGTTCGGGCGGCAGGTCGAGGAAAAACTGAACTCGGAGCTAACCAAAAACTATCCGACTGAGATCCTCTACATGGCCCGTGAGGAGGCATTGAAGGATCCTGACTTGATCCGCACCAAGGTCAACCTGATACCGGAGTGGGTGGAGGAGATCAGGGTTATCGACATCGTCGGTCTGGATCGCCAGGCCGACGGTGGCACTCATGTTGCCTCGACCCTCGAGGTGGGATATGTCCAGGTGGTCAAGACAGAGTCGAAAGGTAAGGCTAATAAACGTATGAGGATCAAGCTCACCTAGATCGAGGTCCGGGGCGATCTAGACCGCGTCGTCTCCCACCTCTCCTGTACGTATCCGTACGGCCCTTTCGACCGGGGTAACCCAAATCTTGCCGTCCCCGATCGACCCGGTGTGAGCAGCAGCGGCTACTGCTTCAACGATGAGGTCGACCTCCGAGTCTTCGCAGAGAATCTCGATTTTCGTCTTTGGTACGAATTCGACCTCATACTCCGCACCCCGAAAACTCTCTGTGTGACCGCCCTGGCGCCCGAATCCGTGCGCCTCGCTTATGGTCATGCCGGCGACCCCGGATTGTTTGAGTGTTTCCTTGACCGGTCCGAGCCGTTGCGGCTTGATCACCGCCGTGATTAGTTGAAGCATGCCGTTCTCCTCAGGAATTTACTGGCTTCTTAGCCGCTACGCCCGCTAACGCATTCCCGTTTGGAACTGAGGGTTCGACCCCGTATCCAGGTGAGCCATGCTCCATGACATCGAGACCTGCCAACTCCTCTTCCCTACTGACCCGCAAACCGATGGTCCTTTTCAGGGCAAGGAACAACGCTCCGGCCGTAACGGTGACGAAAACGAAATGAACGACCACAAAAAGGAGCTGTGTCCAGAACTGATCGAGCCCTCCGCCATAGAAGAGCCCGGCGTTTTCACGACCCAAGAACGCATCGTCGTATCTTGCGAAGAACGCAATTGACAGGGTTCCAAAGGTACCTACAACTGCATGGACCGAAATCGCACCGACAGGGTCATCGATCCTGAGCCGATCGAAGAGTCGTACTGAGAGAACCACTATCAACCCACCAATCCCACCGATAACGACTGACGCCCAGGTCTCGATCGAACCAACGGGAGCTGTCACCGCTACCAACCCCGCCAGCAGGCCGTTGGCTGCTATCGACACGTCCGGCTTCCCGTCGAGCCGCCAGTTCAGCAGCATCGCCGCAACGGAACCGGCACATGCGGCCAGCAGGGTCTTCAGCGCGATTTGCGGGACGAACTCGTCGGCGACGAGTTCAGAGCCCGGGTTGAATCCGAACCAACCTATGAAGAGAATCATCGCTCCAAGGACAACGAACGGGATTGAGTGGCCCGGTATCGCGCGTGGCTTGCCGTCCTTTCCGTACTTGCCGATTCGGGCACCGAGAACAATTGCCCCCATCATCGCCGCCCAACCCCCTGTCGCATGGACGATGGTCGACCCGGCGAAGTCCGAGAATGGGATTTCGAGCTGGGAGAGCCATCCGCCGCCCCAAGTCCACCGAACCACGATCGGGTAAATAAGGGCTGTAATGAAGAAGCTGTAGACGAAATAGCTCTTGAACTTGGTTCGCTCGGCCATTGCCCCTGACACAATTGTTGCCGCCGTTGCAGCGAATGCCGCCTGAAAGAAGAAGAACGTGGACGGAAGCAGCCCGTCGGCCACTGTGTCTTCGACGCCGGCGATCCCCACTCCGAACCCCAACCAGCCACCAAGTAGCTCGGCACCCCCGAAGGCGATCCCGAATCCCACGATGGCGAAGGCGAGGACTCCTGCTGACATATCCATGAGATTCTTCATCATGATGTTCGCAACGTTCTTCCCGCGGGTCAGCCCGGCTTCCACCAGGGCGAACCCCGCCTGCATGAAAAACACGAGGACGCCGGCAATGAACACCCAGAGATTGTCGAGGATGAATTGCGATGCCGGTGCCAACTCCTCCTGTGCCATCGCCGGACTCGCCAGAACCAAAACGAGCAGGGCTGACAGCCCTCCGCCAGTCAACAATTTGCGTCTCACTCTCTTCCTCCCTTAGCCCGCATGGAGCGGGCCGGTTGTTAGCTGGGCGGAAATTAAGTGGCGCGCATTTCGCGACGATGGCAGCAGTGTTACGAGTCTGGCACCGAGGTGTTTCGGTTTCATTTCCAAATCAGGGGCTGGTGTCACGGATCGTGGTCCGTCGGCCGGGTCTTCGAATGTTTGGCGCTACCTGCCAGAATCTCTCAGAGCGTGGAGCCGAGATAGTTGGCAAGCCGTAGGACATCGGCAAACACACCCCCGGCGGTAACGTCAGGTCCGGCTCCCGGTCCCTGGACTACCAGCTGGTTGGTGTTGTAACGGTGGGTACGGAACATGACGATGTTGTCTGTGTGTCTACCGCGCGCCAGGGAATGGTCGCTGCCGAGCGACTGTAGGGACACCGAACACCCGAGGTCGGGGTCGATGGTGCCGACGAATCGTAAAACCTCATTTCGTCGCCTCGCCTCTTCGAAGACCTGGAACATCGCGTCATCGTGGTCTGCGAGGTTGCCGAGAAAGTCCTCCGTTGACCCGAACTCGAGCCCATTGGGGACGAGTCCCTCGATCTTCACATCGCTGAGGCTGATATCCATGCCCATCTCGCGGGCAAGGATCACAATCTTGCGCGCCACGTCCATCCCCGACAGGTCATCACGGGGGTCGGGCTCGGTGTAGCCCTCGTCTCTGGCCGAAGAGACGATGCTCGAGAAGGGTTCCGATCCGTCAAAACGGTTGAAGAGATAGGCGAGAGTTCCCGAGAATATCCCATCGATTCGGTGGATGACATCGCCCGTCTGAACCAGGTCTCTCAGGGTTTGGATAACCGGAAGCGCCGCCCCGACGGTGGTTTCGTAGAAGTAGTGGGCATCGGCCCGTCGTCCATGCTCTAGCAATTCGCGGTAGTAACCGATCTCGCCGCTGTTGGCCTTCTTGTTAGGAGTTATCACGTGAACCCCCGCGGCCAGCCAAGCGCCGTAGCGTGCGGCAACGCTCTCGCTGGCCGTGCAATCGATGATGGCGGCATGAGGGACGGCATCGGTGTGGACGAAGTCGACGAGTCGGTCGAGATCAGCCGGGATTGCGTGCTCGCCGCCCGACATCCGCTCTCGCCACGAAGCCAGGTCGATCTGATTGTCGTCAACGATCATCGAGGTGCTGTTCGCGATGGCACGTACGCGTAGATCGACGCCGTAATCGTCGCGGAGGCGTTCGAGTTGTCGTTCCATCTGATCGAGCAGAGCAGAACCGATATGGCCCGGACCGACGAGTCCGATTGAAAGTGTCTGTCTCGACAGGTAGAAGCCGGAGTGAGCAGCCCTCAGTGCTCGGGTTGCCTGGTCGGAGGAGATGACTACTGAGATATTGCGTTCCGACGACCCCTGAGCGATGGCGCGGATGTTGACCCCAGCGCGCGCGAGGGCTCCAAAGAACTTCGCCGCGATTCCAGGCGTTCCCGACATACCGTCACCAACCGCCGCCAATATCACACAATCAGAGGTGATCTCCACTTCCTGGAGTTGCCCGTGCTCCTTCTCGGAGGCGAATGCCTTTTCGACGGCTCGTTTGGCTACTTCGCCCTGGTTCTCGGGTGTTGCGAAACAGATCGAGTGCTCCGAACTGCCTTGTGAGATGAGGACGACAGATACGCCGGCACTGCGTAGCGCCCCGAATAGCCGTTCAGCGATACCGGGAACTCCGATCATGGCCGTTCCTTCGAGGTTCAAAAGCGCAATATCTTCGATCGATGCGAAACCTTTTACAGGAAGTCTGGAAGCGGGTGACAGATGTACCCGGGTGCCCGGCTGATCAGGTTTGAACGTGTTGCGGATGGTGACCGGAATTTGTTGACGGATTGCTGGAGCCATGGTCGCCGGGTGGAGAACTTTCGCCCCGAAGTATGCGAGTTCGACTGCTTCGTCATAGGAGAGCTCGGCAAGTACTTGCGCTTGGGCCACCAGTGATGGATCTGCGGTCATCACCCCGTCCACATCGGTCCAGATGTTGATGTCCGATGAGCCGAGAAGCGCACCAAAAATGGAAGCGGAATAGTCGCTTCCGTTGCGCCCCAGGGTGGTTGGCGATCCCCTGTCATCGCTGGCGATGTATCCGGTGACGACAACGATTGGCTGCTGATGCTCGGAGAGCCAGGCGTCGAGTCGGGCGGAACTCTCCGTCCAGTCGACTACGGGCACGGGCTCAGTGTTCTCGACGACGAGCACCTCCCGCGCATCCATCCACGTCGCGGACTCGCCGATCTGCACCAGGTACGAGGCGAGAGCCTGGGCTGACCATATCTCCCCGAAACCGGAGACGACCCTGATGGCGTTGACGAGGGTGGCTCCCATCGCACTCGATGCTTTGAGGATGTCTGCGATCGCGTGGAAGTCGTGATCGATGCGGGTGATCAGATCAGAGGCGCCGCCGGCATCGAGCAAGTCTGAAACCAGACCAATTTGATGTTCCTTCAGTTCTGCACACTGCCGCACCCATGAACTGTCCCTCCGCCCTGCGGTGTCGACCAGTCGAATCAGTCCATCGGTGATACCTCCCGCGGCGGATACAACGACCGCTTGATTATCGCCGCGGCCGGCGATAATCGAAGTCGCCTGTCGATACCCCGAGGCATCGGCGAGACTCGTGCCGCCAAACTTGTGTGTGACCCATCGAGTTTCGCTTGTTTGGTTGTCGACGGTTTTCCCGTCGGATCTTCCTATGTTCATCAATCGGTCCCGTAGTTCTGCAGTCGGCTACCAGCCAAAAAAAACCCGCACCGAATGGTGCGGGATTCGAGTTGCTTGGCCGTCGAAATGGCTAGTGCACAGCGAATCCCTGCCACATTCCGAATGTGGTCGTGGTGATTCCGGTGCACATGGCGTATCTCAAGATCACACGACGCTACCCGTGCCGGAGTCACCCGTCAACAGACTGGCGACGGCCAAGCGCCACTCGGGCATGGGCTTCGAGCCCTTCCGGCCGGGCGAGAGCGATCACGTCTTGACGTATCGGTGCCGCATCGTCGAGTCGAAGCCACGTCTGAGGTCGTAGAAATGTCGAGACCGATAATCCCGCACGGAACCTTGCACTGCCTCCGGTTGGCAGGACGTGGTTAGGGCCAATCCCATAATCAGCGAAAGCTTCGGCAGATCGCTGTCCGAGGAATATGTGTCGAGAGAGTACCTTGACGGGTTGCAGTTCGCCCGATAGGTTCTCTCCAACATGTTTGGTGCCAACTCGATTCGAATGATGTGTACGGTCTCCCTAGAGCCGTGCGGACGAGTCGTGTAAAACCAAACCAAAACCAAACGAGAGGATCCGCACCGGCGACGGTCGCGGATCTTTTTTTATTACAGATAGCGACTGTTCCGGAAGGTTATCTCTCCTTCTCAGAGGAGAACAGCCGCCATGTCAGCCAACTATCGATACGAGACCCTTCAGGTTCACGCCGGCCAGGAGCCAGCTCCGGGCACCAACGCTCGGGCGGTTCCGATCTACCAGACCACTTCATACACCTTCGACAACTCCGAGCATGGGGCCCGGCTCTTCGCTCTCCAGGAGTTCGGGAACATCTACACCCGGATCATGAATCCGACCACAGATGTCTTCGAAAAGCGGATAGCAGCGCTTGAGGGCGGCGTGGCTGCTGTAGCCACCGCCAGCGGCCAGGCAGCCCAACTGACTGCTCTCACGACGATCGCCGAGGCAGGGGACAATATCGTGTCCACGAGCTTTCTATACGGCGGCACATACAACCAATTCAAGGTGACCCTCGCCCGTTTGGGCATCGAGGTTCGCTTCGTTGATGGCGATGAGCCAGAGGACTTCGCAAACCTCATCGACGACAAGACAAAGGCGATTTACCTGGAGACAATTGGTAATCCGCGATTCAATGTTCCTGACATTCCTGCGATCGCCGAGGTGGCCCACGCTGCCGGGGTGCCGGTCGTTGTCGACAATACTTTCGGTGCGGCCGGCTACTTGAGTCGACCCATCGATCACGGTGCCGACATCATCGTTGCTTCGGCGACCAAGTGGATTGGCGGCCACGGAACATCGATCGGTGGAGTAATAGTTGATTCGGGCAATTTCGATTGGCGCAACGGGCGGTTCCCGGTGTTCACAGATCCGGCCCCCGGATATCACGGTCTCGTCTTTGCCGACACCTTCGGTCCCGACGGTCCGTTCGGGAATATCGCCTTTGCAATCCGTGCCCGGGTGGAGGGTCTGCGCGATCTTGGTGCGGCGCTCAGCCCGTTCAATTCCTTCCTGTTCTTGCAGGGTTTGGAGACGCTCTCATTACGGGTGCAACGCCACGCCGACAATGCTCTCGACCTCGCCCGCTGGCTCGAGGCTCACGAGGCAGTTGCGTGGGTGGACTTCCCGGGGCTGGAGAGCCACCCATATCATGAGAATGCGAAGCGATTGCTGCGCAATGGGTTCGGATCCGTGCTCACCTTCGGCATTCGTGGTGGCGACGCTAGCGCGAGGGTGTTCATCGACTCAGTCGAACTGGCATCGCATCTGGCGAATGTAGGCGATGCCAAGACTCTGGTGATCCATCCTGGTTCGACTACCCACCAGCAGCTGAGCGACGAGGAGCAGGCCGCCGCCGGGGTTCGACCGGACCAGATCCGGGTGTCGGTTGGAATCGAGCATATCGACGACATCAAAGAAGACTTCGAACAGGCTTTCGAGAAAGCCGTGGAGAAGGTATCGGCGGCTTGAGCGAGTCGGAATCCGAGAAAACCTCGACACTGGACATCGGAGCAGAGTTCCCGCTGGAAAGCGGGGACTCTCTCCCTGATGTGACGGTTGCATACAGAACCTGGGGTGAGCCGCGTTCGGAAGCGACATTGATCTGTCATGCCCTGACCGGAAACGCCGATGCCGACGACTGGTGGGGAGGCATGTTTGGTCCGGGCAGGACTTTTGATCCGGAGTCTGAGTACGTGGTAGCGACCAACGTTCTCGGTGGGTGTTACGGGACCACCGGACCCACCTCGGTCGATCCCCGCACCGGAGACAGGTACATGTCAGCCTTCCCGGCAGTAACCATCCGCGACATGGTGAATCTCCAGGCGCTCTTCCTCGAGCGCCTGGGTGTCGAGCGCTTGAATCTGGTGATTGGCGGGTCGATGGGTGGAATGCAGGCAACGGAATTCGGAGCGTCGTTTCCCGATCGGGTCCGGAGTGTTGTCTCTATAGGCGCGGGTGTCGCCCAATCGGCATGGGGGTTGGCTTTCGCTGCCCCCCAAAGGGCGGCCATCGTCAACGACCCGGAATTCGCTGGGGGCCACTACACCGGCGGCGCGGGGCCTTCTCGAGGTCTGGCAACCGCGCGAATGATTGCAATGGTGTCATATCGCGGCCATGACAGCTTTGAAGCCCGATTCGGACGGCGTATCTCCGAAGATGGCTACGAGGTCCAGACGTATCTCGGCTATCAGGGACAGAAGTTGGTCGAACGATTCGACGCAAATTCATATCTCTCGCTGCTGGGTGCGATGGATAGCCATGACCTGGCACGGGGTAGAGGAGAGATGTCCGACGTGCTCAACGAATTCACGACCCCACTCCTGGCAATCGGGATATCGACTGATGTCCTCTTCCCACCTCACCAGGTCAGAGACCTGGCTGACGCCACGCCGAACGGACGCTATGCCACTCTGCACACCCCGCAGGGGCATGATGGCTTCCTGATCGAGGAGGAATCACTAAACAGGATTGTCAGCGGGTTCAAGAAGGAGGTTTTGTCCGGGCTGACCCCCTTAGCGACGTCCCGCATGACATTGGCCAGGGGGGCGGCATGGGCCTAACCCGATCACCCGATGGCGAGTTCTCCCAACCTGACCAAGTCCTTTTTCAGGGCGGTGCCAGTCGTTCCCTCTGCGCCAATGAATGCAAAATGCACGAGGGACTATCTCGTGGCTAGTCGACAGCTGACCCAGAACGATTCGCTTTCTCAAAAGCAAGGGCAGCCCGCGGTGGGAGACCTGGTCGGGGACGAACGGTCTGTGTTTAAGATGCATCGCTCCCAGATAGGGAGCTTGTGACCCGACCTTTCATCGACCCAGGTTTTGATCACGATGCCTGCGGCGTCGGGTTCATCGCCGCGATAGACCGGGTACCCACCTATCGGCTCACCCGCTCGGCAGTGCAGTGTCTACGACGCCTCGATCATCGTGGTGCAAAGGCTGCGGACGGAACTGGCGACGGAGCCGGCCTACTTACCCAAATTCCGTATCGGCTCATTGAACGCGAACTCCGCGCCCACGGAATCGAAGCCGAGCGAGAGCGGCTTGCGGTGGTTATGTGTTTCATCCCTCATCTCGAAGCCGACCTATCTCGCTCGATCGTCAACGAGGCGCTCGTCGCCGAAGGTCTGCAAATAGCTCTGTGGCGTTCCGTCCCCATCGACCCGGATGTACTCGGAGAGCATGCGCGGGAGACCCTGCCGCTGATCCAACAGGCGATCGTGATCGGCGATGTGAACGGAGTAGATCTCGAGCGTCGTCTCTTCCTGGCGAGAAAAAGGATCGAGCGCGACGCCAATCCGGGACTATCAATTGCGTCGTCCTCGGGGTTAACCGTGGTCTACAAAGGCCTGTTCACGGCAAATCGAGTTGCCCGGTTCTATTGGGACCTTCGAGATCCTGACTTCGAAACCTCATTTGCCATATTCCACCAGAGGTACTCCACCAACACCTTCCCGTCTTGGGACAACGCACAGCCATTCCGGGTGCTTGCGCACAACGGTGAGATCAACACCATTCAGTCCAATCGGTCTTGGATGAAATCGAGAGAACGCGGAGCGTCTTCCGCAATATGGGGCAACCGCTTGCCCGACCTGTTGCCCTTCCTTCAGCCCGATATCTCTGACTCGGGGAGCCTCGACAATGCCTACGAACTGCTTATGCACAGTGGGCGATCTCTACCGCATGTCAAGGAGCTCCTGATCCCGGAGGCGTGGGAGAACGTGGCCGATATGTCTGCCGATCTGGCAGCTTTCTACGAGTACCACGCTTTCTTGACCGAGCCCTGGGACGGTCCGGCGGCGATCGCAGTCACAGATGGCAAGTCTCTTCTTGCCGGCATGGATCGGAACGGATTGCGACCTGCCAGGTGGACCGTAACTCCTGACGTGGTCATCGTCGCCTCTGAAGCTGGCGTTTGTCCTGAGGAGGAGGCTCAGGCCCTGGCCACCGGTCAACTTGGCCCCGGCGAGTTGATCCTTTTCGATGGCGAAACAGGCGAGGTGCGCCACTCGACGGAAGCCAAGGCACGACTCGCAGCGATGCGACCCTTCGCTGACTGGGTGAGTTCCGAGACCCTCCGGATCGAAGCGCCATTCGACCCCTTCGCCGACAATCGATTCGATGCGAGTGCACTGGGTAGAGTTTTTGGCTACACAACAGAAGAAACCCGCTTGGTTCTGTCCCCAATGGCCGAGGGCCTGACTCCGACCGGGTCGATGGGGGATGACACCGGTCTCGCGGTTCTCTCCGATCGTCCCAGACGTCTCACGCGATACTTTCACGAGATGTTCGCCCAGGTGACCAATCCGCCTATGGACCCGATTCGCGAGCATCTGGTCATGTCGCTTCGCATACAACTCGGGCGTCGCGGGCCGTTGCTAGAGGAACTTCCTTCTCAAGCACATCTGATCGAATTGTCGAGCCCCGTTCTCTCTGATGCCGAATTGGAGAAACTGATCAGCTCCAGCGATCCGCGCTTTTTCTCTCACTGGATCGCCGCGACGTGGAACGCGTCCAGGGGACCGCAGGGAATGAAAGCGCGGCTCGACGAGATTTGTGAAGAAGCGGCCTGGGCTATTCGTCAGGGTGCGAGCATCCTTGTCCTATCAGATCGCGAGACCGATGCCGAGGAGGCCCCGATCCCGATGGTGCTGGTAGTCGGGTCGGTTCATCATCACCTCATCGACGGAGGGATCAGGGGTGATGTCTCCCTGGTCGCGGTCTCAGGCGAGCCGCGCGACGCCCACGATCTCGCCTGTCTCATTGGATTCGGAGCGTCGGCGGTAAATCCGTACCTGGCTATCGATCGAGTAATCGGACTCACTACGTCTGGTTCGATCGACGCGACTTCGATCATCGCACAGGAGAACTATCGCAAGGAATTGGAGGCTGGCCTCCTGAAGATCATGTCGAAGATGGGAATTTGCACCCTATCGGCCTACCGGGGCTCAGAATTGTTCGAGGTAGTCGGTCTGGCGGAGTCTGTCTGCCGTCGCGCCTTCCGTAACGCGCCGAGGCGATTGCGTGGTCATGACTTCGAGGAGGTAGCGCGGCAGGTGTTGGACCGGCATCAGTTATATCGAGAAGGTGAGGCCGAATCCGGCGGGTTCTACGCCCATCGGCGTGGCGAGGAAGTCCATATCACCGGACCCCGACCGGTTCTCGACCTGCAGAGAGCGGTCCGCTCCGGCGAGGCTGAGGCCTGGAATCGTTATGTGACGTCGATCAGCAATCGTCCACCTGCTGTAGTGCGCGACCTGCTGACTTTCGTGAGGAGGGAAGCTATCCCCCTCAATGAGGTTGAACCCGTCGAGCACATTATGCGAAGGTTCACGACCGCCGCGATGTCACACGGATCGCTTTCCAAAGAGGCTCATCAGACACTTGCCGAGGCGATGAATCTGATCGGGGCGCGTTCCAACTCCGGAGAGGGTGGTGAAGACCCGGCGCGATACGGGACCAAATTCAACTCGGCTATCAAACAGGTGGCTTCGGGTCGCTTCGGGGTAACCCCTGCTTATTTGGAATCGGCCGAGGAGCTGCAGATAAAGATGGCCCAGGGCTCCAAGCCCGGTGAGGGAGGCCAGCTTCCAGGTCATAAAGTCACGGCCGAGATTGCCGCTCTGAGGCACACGGAACCCGGGATAACACTCATCTCGCCGCCACCTCATCACGATATCTACTCGATCGAGGACCTTGCCGAGCTCATCTACGATCTGAAGGCCTTCAAGCCAGGAGCACGGGTTTCGGTCAAGCTGGTCAGCGAGCCAGGTGTCGGAACCATTGCCGTCGGAGTCGCCAAAGCCCAGGCCGACGTCATCACCATCTCCGGTTCAGAGGGCGGAACCGGCGCATCGCCTCTGATCTCGATCAAACATGCCGGATCGCCGTGGGAGCTCGGGGTCGCCGAGGCACACCAGGTGCTGGTGGCCAACGGCCAGCGTCGTAGTGTCGTTCTGGAAACCGATGGTGGTCTCCGGACCGGTCGTGATGTCGTCGTAGCCGCATTGCTCGGGGCCGAGCGGTTCGGATTCGGCACGCTGCCCCTGCTCGCGCTGGGTTGCAAGATGGTCCGCCAATGCCACAAGAACACCTGCCCCGTCGGTATCGCGACCCAGGACATGGAATTGCGTTCGAAGTTCGGCGGTGCCACCGAGCAAGTCGTTTCTTTGTTCGAACACCTTGCCGGGGAAGTCCGCCATTTCCTGGCCCAGTTGGGTGCTCGTTCGGTTGAGGAAGTGGTCGGTCGCGCTGATCTGCTTCGCCCCTCTGATCCGACCCATGCTCTGGCTCCGGACCTGACTCGCATCCTTGTCCGGGCGAGCGGGCACAAACGTCACGATGGGTATCGCCCCTTGCAGCTGTCGAGTCTGTCGGGCCGTCTTGTAAGTGACGCGGCGGAGGCGATCGAGTCGAAACAAAGGATTGACCTGAGTTATCCGATTCGAAACATCGATAGGGCGATCGGAAGCCGGTTGTCGGGCGAGATCACGAGTCGGTACGGCGATCGTGGGCTTCCAGAAAACACAATCAATGTCAGGCTGACAGGTACGGCGGGTCAGAGCCTTGGTGCGTGGCTGACCCATGGGATCTCCATGCACCTTGCTGGAACTGCCAATGACTTCGTGGGTAAAGGGATGGGTGGCGGGCTCATGTCAGTCACGCCGGTGCGGCTGGCCGAGACTCCACATGCGGCCGGTAATGCGGTCTTGTATGGCGCAACTGGGGGCACGTTGTTACTCGCCGGCCGGGCCGGCCAGCGGTTCGCTGTGCGTAACTCCGGTGCCACCGCCGTGGTCGAGGGCTGTTCCGACCATGCCTGTGAGTACATGACCGGCGGCACGGTCGTGATACTGGGCGAGGTCGGTCGAAACATCGCTGCGGGTATGACGGGCGGAAAGGTCTTCGTGTATGACCCCGCTTTCGATTTGAAGAACAAGCTCGCTGACACCGCGCCACCTGTACGTCAGATTGTTGAGTCGGAGACAGCACAGTTGGCGAGTCTCTTGGAGATGCACGCGGCGGTCACCAACAGCCCTGTGGCCATATCTCTCCTCCAAAGCGTCTCGTTGTGGGAGGAATTGTTTGCGGTAATTGCAGCCAACTCGGACCCATAGACGTTGTCGGCCGCGATGGGAGTCGATCACACGTCCAAATCCCCTGTTTCCTGAGGTTCCTTGTTACTAAGTAGTCGGAATGATCGACTTCATCCTCGGAATTGGTCTCACCGCGCTCGCGATACGAGGTTGGTTTCGCGGTTTTGTCCGAGAAGTGTTGGACCTGGTCAGCCTGGTACTCGGGCTCCTCGTGGCTCTCTGGTTGAGCGGGCCGCTAGGAAACTTCCTCAGCGACCGGTTTTCGGTATCACCCGAAGTCGCCCGCGTTGGATCAGGGATTCTCCTTTTTGTTTTGTTCGGCGTTGCGATGAGCATTGCTGCACACTTTCTATCCCAGGTCATGCGGCTCCCCGGTCTCAACCTCATCAATCGCCTCGGGGGCTCGGCCGTGGCCGTCGCATGGGGTATTGCGCTGGTATTGGTATTGGTCAATGTGGGCAGGGTGCTTCCTCTACCGGAGAGCGTCGACCAAGCCGTAGCCGAGTCGAACGTCGTCACCGCCATTGCAGGGCCTGAGGCAGTCCCGCAGCGCCTTGTCGGCTCGATTGGGCTTCAGGGAATGCTCGGCCCGCTGCACTCGCTTCAGTCGTTATTCGGAACGTCTCGGGTTGTGCCCCGGGGCGACGAAGTGATCTCGATCCCACCGGCACCCGTGGATGAGCTCCGCCAGGTGCGTGACGATGTCGATCTGGCAACGAATCGGATCAACGAAGCAAGGACCGGTGTGGGGAAAGGTGCATTGCTTCTGGTACCTGACCTTGTGAATGTCGCTGAATCCCGGGCGACGACAATGTACTCGTCAGGCCGGGTCAGCCGGGAAACACCGATCGGAGGATCGGTCAGTGATGACCTTTCGGAGGCCGGCATCAGGCTGGAAACATCCGGTGAAGACATTGCGCTCGCCCCATCAACGAGGGCCGCGCTCGATGCCCTGTTCGATGATGAAGAGGCACGGGTCCTTCTGGAATCAGCAGAATTCGATCGCGTCGGGATTTCAATAGTGCAAGGGCCTACCGGGTTCCTTCTCATCGTCGTTTTCGGTGGCTGATTCCACCGACGTGCCGCCCGCCGCCGGGCTGGTCGCAACGTACGCGACACCGCCGAGCACAATTGCAGCACCCACCATCTGAACCGGGGATGGGCGCTCGTCGAAGATGAATGCGCCCCAGATCATGGTCAATACGGGCTGAATGAGGATGATGGTTGCGGTTTCGACCGCCGGCAGGCGGGGGAGCGCGTAGCCGATCAGGAGCCAACCCACCACCTGGGCCGTGAGCGCCAATGCGATCAGCCATCCATGCGCCGGCCACGACGGAACGAAGTCGATACCCGGCCGGATAAAGATCCCGAGAAAGAGGGGGGTGAGTAGCGCCCCAAATGTTGCTTGTGTGAGGGGTCCGGCGGGCGGAGCGAAGGTGTCATTCGATGCCCTGAATCCGAGGATGAATGATGAGTAGAACAGGGCTGCGAGCAGTGCCAACACCGCACCGAGGAAGGGGTTTGCCCCGAAGGCGTTGCTCTGGCCGATACCGCTCACCAATCCGACGCCGACCAGTACCACTGGGACCGCAACCATGATCCTCGAACTGGGGCGCTCACCCAGGAAGGCCCACGCGCCCAGTGCGACCCAGATGACGGACGAGTTCGCGATCAGGGTCGCCAACCCGGCTCCGATGAAGTTGATCGAGGTATGCCAGAGAAGCACGTCGACACCTAGCATCAGCCCCGCTCCGATCGCTAGCCATTGGCTACGCCTGGGGCGGTTGTCTTTCGCCCGACCGATCCACCAGATAATGCCGAGAATCGGAAGCGAGTAAGCGGCCCGGAAGAATGCCCCGGTGATCGGCTCGACGGCGGATAGAGCGAAGAAGATCGCCGAGAACGATATGGCGACAGCGCCAATCAGCGCCGCACCGAGCGTGCGAGCTGAATGGTGAGCATTGTCAACCAGTGGTGTGGTCATCGAATCAGACTAGGGGCAGCACGTACCGGGTCTAGGACGCCGCTCCGGCCAGCCGCCGCAGTTCCCCGGCCGAGGTGTGCAGGGCGGCAATAAATCGATCCGTATCGGGAACGGCGTCGTAGTCGGCGTGAATGCCCCACTGCAACTCACCGTTATAAGAGAACAGGGCAACGCCGAGCCCGTGTTGTGACCAGAGTGGAACCAGCGGAAAGTTGGCTCGCATCTCTGACTCCAGCAGATACATGGGGAATTGGGGTCCGGGCACATTGGTGACCGTCATGTTGAATGGCCGCATCTTGGGGCCTGCGACGCGATTGGCCATGGAGAGAAGTGTGATGGGTGTGCCCGAGCTGAGTCCAACCAGGGTGGCGGCCCCGAGCGCCTGATTCGTCTTCTTCAGATTGAATGTTCGTTCCCGGATCAACTCGAGACGGCGGGCAGCGTCCGGTTCGCTGACCGGGAGTTCGATCAGCCACATCGCGATTTGATTGCCCAGGGCACCTCTTTGGTCGGCCACCCGGGTTGAGACCGGATTCATCACCCTGAACTCCGAGTCGGACACGTCGAACCCGCGTTCCTTGATGAGAAACGACCGGATCGCTCCGGTGGTGATAGCAAGCACGGAGTCGTTGAGGGTGCCGCCGAGGCCCTTCTTTATCTCTTTCACCTCGTCGAGCTGCATCGAAGTCCAGTCGAAACGACGGTTGGGACCGATGTCCGGATTCAGTGGGGTTCGATCTGTGGTTTTCAGCCACCCTGATCGGAGGGAACTCATGGCTGCGGCCGACTTGTCGAGGGTCTTGTCGCTCAGTCCCTTACCTTCACGGATGTTGTCGGAGAGGTTGGTCAGACGGTCGGTGAGCCGACGTGTTGCTTTTGCTGCCTCGGCAACAGCCAGTTGACTCGACGTTGGTTCGGGCCTCGGTTCCCATTCCGGTGATTCTTCGATCTCAGCCGAGGCAACGACGTTGAGGAGGATTGTCGTCAGGTCCACACCGGAGAGACCATCGATCATGCAATGGTGGATCTTGGCGATGAGGGCGAACTGATCATTTTCGAGACCTTCGACGACCCACAGTTCCCAGAGGGGCTTTTCCCGGTCGAGAGGCGTTGACATGATGCGCCCGGCAAGCCTCTTCAATTGCTCTTCGGTCCCCGGGCGGGGAAGTGAGGTGTGGCGGACATGAAAATCGAAATTGAAGTGCGCGTCGTCGACCCAGACCGGTCTCCGGTTGTAGGGCACCCATTCCAAACGCTGTCGATATCGGGGGATGTACTGCAACTTCGAATCGATGTGGGCCCTGACCTCGTCGATGTCGATCCCGCCGCTCTCGGTGAGCAGCGGTTTAGCGTCGAATATGGCAACACCGGCCACATGCATGTGAATCGACCGCGACTCCAGAGCCAGAAACGACGAATCGAGAAATGTCAGCGCCTCGTAATGAAAGTCAGTCATGCAAACGTGAACATACCCGTTCCCGCGACCTCAAACCGCCTTCCGACGGTATATCACGCCACATGTGGCACTAGATGGGAAAAGTACGCCGACCTGGTTCGCCGATAGCGTTCTTTTGCTACGGTTAGTGACCCGTTGTTTGACGACCGCCAAGAGGTAACCCCATGAGAACAGCCGTCCCGATTCGTCGAGGGAGCACAGCCCTCCTCGCCTTCCTGCTGGTGACCACCACCCTCGCCTTCGCCCCATCCCAGCCAAGGGCAAATGCGGCCAGCGCGGACCTGCTGATTTCTGAGTACATCGAGGGGTCGAGTTTCAATAAGGCGGTGGAGATCTATAACGGGACTGGTTCTGCTGTGGACCTGTCCGCCTATACATTGGAGTTGTATTCCAACGGGTCGGCCACGGTCAGCCAGTCCGTCGCTTTGAGTGGGGTGTTGGCCGACGGTGATGTGTTCGTTGTTTCTCGGGCGGACGCCGACCCGGCTATCCAGGCGGTGACCGACCTGCTGGCACCAGCGGTGATCAACTTCAACGGTGATGACGCTGTTGTTCTCCGTAAGGGCGTGGATGTCGTTGATGCGTTCGGTCAGGTTGGTGTTGACCCCGGGACGGAGTGGACCGGTGGTGGGTTGGATGACACGTTGACCCGGATGGACGACGTGTGTGCTGGTGATACCGACCCGTCGGATGCCTTCAACGCTTCGACGGAGTGGAATGTCCTTCCTATCAACACGTTCACCGGACTCGGATCACACACCGCCAACTGCGGAGGCGGAGGCACTGCCCCGGTCATCGCTGTGTGCGACGTCGACCTGGTTACCGATGAAGGCGTTGAGGCAACAGCTTCGCTGTCGGCCAGCGACGCCGATGGAACCGTTGTCGACATTTCCGCTGTGGTCGACCCTGCTCCGGCATCAGGGTCGATTGCGATCAACAATGTCGTTCCGGCGGCGTCTGCCGGCGATACCGCCACGGCGGACCTGGTAGCCGATTCGTCAGTTCCGGCGGGAACGTATCAGGTGACAATCACCGCGTCGAACAACGACGACCCTGTGCAGACCGGAGAGTGTGTGCAGACTGTGGCGGTTCAGGGTGTCCTCCCGCTGACCCCGATACACGTGGTGCAAGGCACGACGGACACCAGCCCCCTCGCAGGGCAGGATGTGGCTATTGAAGGAGTGGTGGTGGGCGACTATGAGGGGCTGGCACCGACCCTCCGGGGGTTCTATGTCCAGGAGCAGGATGATGAACAAGACGCCGACCCCGCAACTTCGGAGGGGATCTTCGTTTTCCACGGCGATGAGGACACGGTCAGCCTCGGAGATGTGGTACGTGTACAAGGGGCTGTGGCTGAATTCCAGGGGCAGACCCAACTCGGTTTTCCCGACTCGTTAGAGGTCCTTTCGTCCAACGAAACCGTCACCGCAGCGGTGGCGTCCCTGCCGTTGGCCACCGCGGACGACCTGGAGGGCTACGAGGGGATGTTGGTAACGTTTCCGCAGACACTCTATGTGACCGAGTTCTTCCAATTGGGCCGCTTTGGCCAGGTGGTGGTTTCATCAGGTGATCGGCTTCCCCAGCCGACTTCGATTGCCGAGCCGGGTGCTGCGGCAGGCGCCATCCAGGCCGCCAACAATCTGAACCGACTGATCATCGATGATGCTGATAACGGCCAGAACCAGGACCCGATCGTGTTCGGACGGGGTGGAAACGAGTTGACCGCGGCCAACACACTACGGGGTGGAGATACTCTGACCGGTGCTGTAGGTGTCATGACTTACACATGGGCAGGAAATGCCGCGTCGGGCAACGCATATCGACTCCGGCCGGTGGGCGATCTCAGCGATTCGGGCCTGGTGCCCGGTGGCGTGGTCCCCGAATTCCAGGCGGCCAACCCACGCCCCTCCGCCGCGCCGGTGGTCGGAGGTAGTGGGAAGGTCGCCAGCTTCAACGTCCTCAACTACTTCGTGACTCTCGATGCGGGGACTAACCAGTGTGGCCCGGTGGGGTTCTTGCAGGACTGCCGCGGAGCCAACTCGGCATTCGAATTGGACCGCCAACGCGACAAGCTGGTTTCGGCGCTTCTCCAGATCGATGCCGATGTCCTGGGTTTAATCGAACTGGAAAACACAACTGGTGTGGAGCCACTCGATGACATCGTCGAGGCGCTCAACGATATCGCGGGCCCCGGAACGTACGACTATATCGAGACGGGAACGATCGGCACCGATGTCATCAAGGTCGGCATTGTGTACCAGCCCGAAGGAGCCTCACCGGTTGGTGGCTTTGCTGTTCTCGACTCCAGCGTCGACCCTCGATTCGACGATGATCTCAATCGTCCCGCCCTGGCCCAGAGTTTCGTCTCCGACGACGAGGTGTTCACAGTGGTGGTGAATCATCTCAAGTCGAAGGGTTGTGGCGGTGACCTCGGTCTGGACATGGACCAGGGTGACGGTGCGGGTTGTTTCAACCTGGCGCGAACGTCAGCTGCCGAGGCCGAAGTCGACTGGATTGCCTCTGATCCGACCAACGTTGGCGATGATGATTTCCTGGTACTCGGTGACCTGAATTCCTATGCCATGGAGGACCCGATCGACGTGTTTGTCGGTGCCGGCTACGCCGACCTCGGAAGGCTTTTCGATGGCGATGACACCTACTCGTATGTCTTCGATGGTCAATGGGGTTACCTCGACTATGCCCTAGCGTCGACGAGCATGGCGGTCAAAGTCACCGGCGCTGGTGAGTACCACGTCAATGCCGATGAGCCTTCCGTGCTGGACTACAACACCGACTTCAAGACAGCCAACCACATAAATATCCTCTACGCTCCGGACGAGTTCAGGACTTCGGACCACGATCCGGTCGTCGTCGGTTATTGCGAAACTGTCGCACCGTCGGCTTCGGCGACTGCCAACCCCAGTTCGATCTGGCCGCCGAACGGCAAGATGAAGGCGGTGACCGTGACTCTGAGTGTCAGCGATGCCAACGACGTCACAGTCGAACTTGTCTCGGTGAGTTCGAATGAGCCGATCGTAGGAGATGTCGTCATCCTCGACGACACCCACTTTAGGGTGCGCGCCGAGCGTGACGATGAAGGCCCGGGTCGGACTTACACGATGACCTACGTGGCCACCGACGAGTGCGGAAATGCAACAACGTTCACGGCGACAGTTGTTGTTCCCCACGATATAGCCGACAAAAACGAGCCAGTCTGAACGTTTGACAAGCTGAGAGGCCCCGGTCCGGGGCCTCTCAGCCCCGCAAACAACCGGGGTTGAAGTTGGACTTCCGTGGACCTCGACCTTCAGGTACAGGCACCGTTGGTGTCGACACCGGCGACGCATATGATCGAGCTTTCGACCAGGGCCACTGTGAAGGATTCCCCCGACTCCTCGACGACAACCCTCAATCGCTGGCCCCGGGTTTTGGGGTCACTTCCTCCGATGAGGTCGAAGTAGACCTCCCGACCACCAAACTCGCGCTGTGAAATCTGGATTGGCTGCTGGCTCTGCAAGTCGGCGATCGTGCTCGCCACCGAGGCTAACAACTCATCAGCCGACGCTCCTACGAGGTCGGCCACCTCGAGCGTGATATCTCGCGTAGGCCCGAGGACCCCGGTTCGGTCCTGTGGGAAATAGCCCTGTTCGCGACCGTCCTGGCCGACCAATTCCCACACTGGCCCTCCGAGATAGCTCGCCGCTTCTCCTACGGCGATTAGGTTGGCGTCGAGACGGTCGACCGGCCACAAATTGCCGAAGAACTCGATATCTGCGGCGGGGAAACTACCCACCCAGGCTTTTTCCTCCAGCGGCAGCCCGACTACTGATATGACGTCCCCGCCGGCGAAGTTGCTGGGCTCTTCGACAACGTCGAGGAAGGGGTTGGCCAACAATGTTGTGGTTGCGGCGAGGAGGGTGGTCGTCGTTGATTCCTCTGGCGAGGAACCGCTACTCGTACAGGCGGTCACTCCGGATAGAACGATCACAAGGACGAGCCATCGGCGCATGGCGAA
Source organism: Acidimicrobiia bacterium (assembly GCA_036524475.1). Taxonomy (GTDB): domain Bacteria; phylum Actinomycetota; class Acidimicrobiia; order Spongiisociales; family ZC4RG35; genus MA-ANB-1. The sequence goes on from DATDCF010000115.1 coordinate 21,048, forward strand.
ATCCTAAGCCGGTCGTCGAGAATCGGTGCTCTCTGGCGTAACGGTTGTCGGCAGGCCGACATTCAGCGCCCTCGGCAAGAATCGAACTTGCGACACCGGGTTTAGGAAACCCGTGCTCTATCCACTGAGCTACGAGGGCGGGATGGGTTGGAAACGCGGTGTCAACTCTTTGGAGTCCAATCAGCCGGCGTTTCGTTGAGGGTAATCTCGCCACCCAGCCGTGCAATGTCGCCGGATGACCCGATTTTTCAGGTTCGACCAACGGGGGAACGTTCTCTGGGTCTTTCCTAGTTCTTGTGGAGCGGTTCGGGCCAGCTAGCCGGTCCGATGCAAGAGTGGTGAGTCGACTGCGCCTGGGGTGGTGAAGATGTATTCGGTTTGGGCGCTTCGGTAGGCCTGCCAGGCGAGCATGCTGAGGTTGTTCTTTTCGAACCCGTAGTGGTGGAGTCGTTCTCGGGGATGGTGGTCGTCGATGAACCGGTTGGCGGATTCGGCGGAGGCCCGGAGCGCCTTTTGGACAGTCGAGAATGTCGGGCCGGTTTCGGGGAAGACTCTGAAGTGTTCTGGTCTGTTGTATCCGCTGAGTTTGTCTTCGGCGGTCTGGTCGAGTCTGATCGTCACATACCCATCGGGAGTGCCGTTTTCGATGGTGATGTCGTATTTCGGCGGAGAGGCGAACTCTCCCGTCCTTCTGTCGTGATCCCCAGCCTGATGGTGTTCGGAGCACTGGTCCTGCGACCAGGAATCGACCAAATCGCCAACATCGGACTGAGCGTCATGTATGCCTTGACGATCATCGCCGGTGCGATCGGTGAGTGGAACTCCTACATCCTAGGCAGCGCCGTCGAAGTCGCACTACTCGGGGGTGTCGTCTATTACGCCTGGACCTGGCCAACACTGGCGCCATCGGCTCCATGAGCGGGGGAGTGGCCGGGCTTATCACATCCAGGCCAGGCCCGTAGCCCATTAGAAGACGTCGAGCTCAGTAGATCGAAGACGATGAAGGCAATCACACGGAGCGAGTACGGCTCGCCTCGAGAGGCCTCGAACTGAAGGACGTCGACACGCCAGTGATGAAAGACGACGAGGTCCTGGTGCGGGTCCATGCCTCCAGCGTGAACACAACCGATCCCTTGGTGGTCCGAGGCACTCCATATATCAGTAGACTTGTGCAGGGCTTGAGAAGGCCTAAGCGACCTGTGATCGGTAGGCTTCACCAACATTTAGTGGACTTGAATACCAAGCCGAGTTGATAAGACTCCAGGAGCGGAAAACCGGCCATCCACATCGACAAGTACGGCGAACTCGTTACCAAATTGCGCGGCCGGCCGCTGAGAGAACGGCATTCACCTTTCGAAAGAATGGGGCATCAAATCATTGGACACTTAAATGCGGGATCTCAAGAGAATGTTGACGCATTCGATCATCTCCGCGATCACCGCTTCATAGCACTTACTACTTTTCGCCGCGATGGCACCCCCGTTCCCACCACTGTCTGGTTTGCGCACAGAGACATCGGCATCGTGTTCGGGTCGGCCATGGGTGCCGGGAAGGTAACGCGGCTGCGCCGTGACGATCGAGCGATCGTCGCCGCATCCACCTTTCGTGGGCGGCTGAAAGGCGAGCCAACCCCCGCCGTGGGCTCGATCCTCGACGAAGCCGAGGTAGACAAGTCGGTACGGCTCTTGGCAGCAAAGTACGGCGTTGCTTGGCGTCTATTCGGGGGGAATATGGACGTGTTCGTCCTTCTGGAACCGACCTGACCTATTGGGTGCGCTGCCGGCGAGCGCTTTTGAGCTGCGACATCGAAGAAAGGGGTGAGGTTGTGTCATGGGCACATCCATTCCGAGTTAGTGCCTGCACCGCCCCATGATCTCGCCCGGGCCGAACTCGCGAACCTGAGATCAGAAAACGAGAAAGTGTTTCGCACCGACCAGCGGAGACCTTCAGACCAAAGACACCGCCGACTGTCTACCCTGGGTAACTCACACGCTCCTATACGACCATCTCGAAACCCTCGAAAGACTCAGCGAACTGCCACTCCGAGGCACCCTCCAAGGAGGCCCACCAGTCGGCCGACCCGAATCCGACAGGTCGACCTCAGCCCAATTCACCGCCAGCGGACGCGCAGCCGCAGCTCGACGGACACCAACCACAATCCCGCAAGAGGGCTAAAAGAGATAGATAGAACAAAAGAGGATGCGCAGAGACGACAAACGGCGACAAACCCGCCTGGCTCTCTGGGAACTCCTAGAGAGCCCAGGTCCCTAAGGCGTTCCAGGATTCCGACGAACGCGTTCCCGGTCGGCCCGATATGTCGGAGTATCACCGGTCGAGCATTTGACGTTCCAGAGATCTCAACCAATCCCACGAGGGCGAGTGCGGGATGGGTTGAAAACGCGGTTGACAACTCGTTTCAGAGTTGGTCCAACAGTGTCAGGTTGAGGGTAATCCCGCCACCCGGTCGCGCAATGTCGTCGGCGTGCGATACCGGTGTCTGTCCGCCGGAGTGCCTGCAACAATACCCGAATGACTGCAGACGCTTCACGATAGGAGTACGAAAATGAGAAATCGAACTATGGCATTTCTGTTGGCAACGGCGGTTGTCTTCGGAGCATGTGCGGACGCCGGCACCGATGAGTCGGTTCCCGGGGACTCCAACCCGCCTACCTCAGCCGAAAGCAGCACGCCGACGGATTCCGAGGATGAGGTCGTCGGACAATTAGAGGATCAGATCGAAACTCTGTCCAACGCCATATCTTCATCGGAGACCGGTCAGGAGCTGAGTTCGGCATGGAACACCCTCAAAATCGAGCTGGCGGCCACGGTCGCAACATTGAGGACACAAGGCGAGGTGGCACGGGATGAATTGGAGTCAGCTCTGGACGCTTTCGAGGAAGAACTGGACGCGATCGAAGTCGGCGAAGACGTCAGCGCCGCATGGGAAGAACTGCGAACTCGACTAGAACAGTTGACGGGCTAGCCTCATCTCTGCTGGCGTTTCACCGGTTGTCCGCATGCTTTGGTGCGATCTTGGTGAGACAAGTTGCGGCCATCTGGCCCAGAATCGAACTGCCGTCAATTCGGCGGCACATGTCTTAGAAGGAGGCATACCAAATGACTATTGGACCAATCCAGGGGATCGTGATCGGATTCCCGGACAACGGAATGTTTGAGGGCCGCATCGCCGAGGAGCTGGCCCGGCTCAGTGATTTGGGTCAGATTCGGGTCATCGACGCGGTGTTTGTAACCCGCAACGGAGACGAAGTAGACGTCCTATCAGTTTCCGGTCTCGACGAGGAGCAGAGGGCAGAATTGCGCGCCGCGGTCGGTGCGTTGGTCGGATTGGGACTTGGAGGAGAAGAAGCTGCGATGGCCCTCGGAGAGGCGGCCGCCTCTGTCGATGTCGACGCTATCACCCTGGCGGAGTCGGTGGCGGTCGACCTGATCGACGAACTTCCTGAGGGGAGCTCTGCGCTAGTACTTGCCTTCGAACATCTCTGGGCAGTTCCGCTGCGGGACGCCGTACGCGGTGCTGGCGGTGTGGTCCTCGCCCACGTCGCCCTGTCCGCGGAAGACCTCATCGGGCTGGGGATGTTGGCGGGTTATGCAGCCGAACTAGAGGCGGAGCAAGAGGCTGTCGAGCGGGAAGCTGCGGCGTCGTCAACTGACAACTAAGGATGATGTCCGGGGACGTTGTCCCTGGTGGGATGGGCTGAGCTCTCCGAGCGAGACCTTGGCCCAGCGGCCCACTGCCCCGGCAAAGGGCCGGTTATAGCTCTCGAGCCTGCTTACCAACCTGGCCCAACCGCGTTGGCTTCCTATCCGGACGAGCTTCTGTCCGAGCCGGTCTCTGCGGCCCGTCAACCGGTTGTGATTGGTTGACCGAAGGCGATGGAGATTCCGACGACGAGGCCTATGCTCGCGAGGACGAGCAGAGCCACCTGGGCGCGGAAATACTCGAAGCGCTCGGCCATCGCAGCGAAGAACAAGACCGCCGCGAAAAGCAGGGTGGTCAGGGTGTAGATGTCCGAAATGTTGTTCGCGGTTTCGCCTTCGGCGAAGAGCTCGTCGGCGCGGTTTTCCAAGCGCTCCGCTTCCGCCTCCTGGGCCACCTGGTATTCCGGCATTCCCAACGGGCTGGACGGTGCGTCCGGGTTGTTGAACGGATCCAGGGCGATCCAAGCGTCATACCCCACCCGGAACTCGTCCCGGAACCGTTCAAAGTAGAAGGCGGCGACATCCTCGTTCTCGTCGATCGTGGCATTGATGTAGGCCTCAAAGATGCCGAGATCGGCCAGCCTGAACTGGTTGGCTGCGGTGCGCTGCTGTGCCGCGTTCGTCCTAGAACCTGATGCCTGTGTGTAATTGCTCGACTGGATCCCATCCCACAGCGATGCCTGATACCCGCTCCACGCCGTCGCGAGAGCGGCGATCGCCAGGATTACGACGGTGACGATCTCCATACGCCGCTCGGACCGGGACGTCTCGCGGTTCCTATCGTCCAAGGTCATCGTTCTTGTGCATCGCCGGAGGATAAACGAACTCGGGGTTCGAGTCCCCATTCCGTTTTAGAGAGACATAATCGAGATGGCATCGCTCTCTCAGCGATCGCGACGCCCTTCTCCCATCGCCATCAGGTAGCCACGGGCCCTTTCGGTCAATTCGTAGCGCCCCACCAGCTCCTGGAATTCGGGGCCGTGGTTTCTCACCACGATGTGGGCGAGCTCGTGGACTATGACCGAGTCGACGACCCAGGCGGGCGCGTCTGCGATCCGATCGGATATCCGGATCCGCTTATCCCCGGGGGTACAGGAACCCCATCGCATGTTTTGACGGCTGCTCCAGACGATGGACTCGGCCTCGGGCAAGTCGTGTTTCCTGGCGAGAAAGGTGGCCCGTGTGACTAAATCGGCGCTCGCCGAAGTCTGCTTCCGCACCACCTTCGCGACGATCCCCTCGACGAGGCGCGACTCCTCGGATGGATCGAGGCCGGCGGGGACTCTCACTTCGATCCGGCCATCAGTGAGAAGAGCCTGCACCGTTCGGCGACGCCGCTCGCTCCTGATAATTTGAACCGGCCATTCGCTCATAGGAGAACCGTACAACGAGATGCCGACAATTCGGGGGCCATGCAGTAGGGAGCAGATTGGCTCTGCCGATCATCGGGACGTTGACTGCTCCAGAAATACGGACCAGGGAGTGGCGGCGGTGGGCCGCCACTCCGAAGACCGTTAGGCGGCGGTTATGTCGCGCCCGTGGGCGGTAAGAGCCCAGATCACGAAGGATCCGGCCGCGATCATGACCAGCGACCACAGTGGGTTGTAGGGGAGCCAGGCGAAGTTGGCCAGAATGCTGACTCCGGCGATGATCACACCGAAAGTGCGTGCCCACACCGCCCCTGAGTAGAGCCCTACTCCGGCCAGAATCACCAGGATGCCTGCGATGAGGTGAACCCACCCCCACGTTGTCGCATCGAACGTGAGTATGTATTCGGGTGTCACCGCATAGAACTCGTCCTCGATGATTCCGGCTATACCGGCAATTGCGTGAAACGCTCCAAGCAGCCACATCCATACGGCTGCGAAAATCGTCCAACCGATTGCCCAACCACTGATCTCTCGATCCGTTGTCATTCCTTCTCCTTCTCCTTGGCTTTTTTACCCATTCAGTGCGAGATGATGTCGATTGCCACCGTGATGGCAAGGATCAAAATCGCATCCTGGCCCGGCTCGATCTGGACCCCGTAGGTGTCGCGAACCCGGAACCACTTCTTCGACACTTCCGCTACCTTGTCGCTTCCTGCCGAAATCTGATATTCGTGATCGACGATGTTGCCCTGAACTTCCAGGTCAGGTCCGTCGCTGACCTTGACGCTGTATCGTTCCCGAAGGGGAGTGATCATCGCCTTTTTGATTGTGGCCAGAGTTCCTCCGTCAGGCCCCTCCACTTCGACCGTGTCCCGAACCCGCACCGGTCGGTCCTGAATATGAGCCAGTGCATTGCCGTTGGGGTCTTCAAAGATCAGCGTCTTACGCAATCGGAGTGCCTTGCCGTTGACTTTGAAGGCGCGTTCGCCGTGATTGGTCTCGATCCAGGAGTCGTCCCCGATCGAGAGCAGTTTCTCTTTCATCTGGTACTGGATGGCATCGCCACCGCGACCGAAGGTCTGTCGATCGTCCTGGCGTTCTTCTCTACGTTCTTGTCTGCGCCGTACCGGCATTTTTGTCAACTTCCTTTCGGCGATCCTACTCAGTCACCCGGCCGTCGGTGGATCATAGGGGCACTGAGAAACTCCGGTGTCTCGATTCTCGCGCCCGGACATGCCGATTACCGGTATGTGCCATAGCTCGAACAATTCCCTAACGTCGGTGTGGATTCGTCCGATAACTGAGTAGATATGACTTATGGCTCCCCCAAAGCCGAGCAGTCAACCCCGACGTTGACCACCAAATCACGCAACGCGTTCGCAGCGAGAACCGTCGGCATTCCATCCTGGGTTTTGCTCATTCAGATCTTCATCGGTCTGGGTTGGCTCCGAGGTGCGGTGGAGAAGATGATCGAGCCCTCGTGGTGGACCGGCGTGGACTTACAGATCTTCTTGTTCCAGCAAGCAGACGACATGCTGGGCTGGTATCGACCGATCGCCAATAATTGGATCGCCCCTTATGCCGCGAGTGTCGCCATCGCAGTTGTCGCCGTTCAACTCTTTGCGGCGTCGACTCTCCTCAGCGGTCGTCTCGTCAGGCTCGGGCTGTTTGCCGGTATGTTGCTGAACCTCAATTTCATGGCCGCGGGTTCTGTCAACCCTTCGGTCTTCTACTTGCTCGCTCAGGGTGTACTTGTCCTCTGGCTGGCCGAGCAGTCACTGCCGGGCAAATCGGTGCCCAGACTGCTCTCGGGAGCCGCATATCTGTCCTATGTAGTCGGAGTTATGAGCCTCCCCTATATCCGGACCATTCATCCCGCCGAGATCATGACCGACCCGGCGGTGATGCTGGTCTTCTCCGCAGTTCTGACAGTGGTTGTGTGTGATCACGCCTACCGTCGTATCGTCGGTGGGCGCGGCTTACCTGCACTGAACTGGCTATTCCAACGTGAGGAATCGCGGTTGGCCCGCTTAGCCAAACAGGAATTGTCGACAAGCGCCTAGTCGCGGGTTTCGGGTGGTTCGCCGGATCTCCGGGATTGCCCGATCCGCCTTTCATGTAGTCGACAGGAGTAAAGCTCTATGCTGGCGAGCCGCAGATGTCTCGATGTATCGGAGTGAAGAAGTGATCAGGATTTCAACCTTCTGGCTCCCGGAGGCGAATTGGTGAAAACCGTCGCGATCCCGCGCGCATCGTATTTCGTAGCGACCCACGGGCAGCCAAGAGTGCGACGTCCTAGAGACATCCTCATGACTGGTATCGGGCTGATACTCGCCCTGTGGGCCATCGCCACAGCCGACCATGTCGCAAGTTGGGACTCGTCCTTCACCCAGCTCGTGCAGTCAGGCCCGAGCTGGGTCGAGTCACTGCTTTCATTGGGATACCTGTTGAGCATGATCCATGCCCTGGCCATCATTGGTGCGCTCGTCCTGGGTGGGCGGGAACGGCGCGAGGCATTGCGGGACATTGCGATCGTCGCGATCGGAACAACAGCTCTGGTAGTCCTTCTGTCCCAGCTGATCAACGGGACTTGGCCGTATTTCGTGCCGGAGGTCGATCTGCAAAATCCGGTCGCCCAATTTCCGGTGGCGAGGGTCGCCGTGGTCACGGCGATCTTGATTTGCGCCACTCCGTTTGTGACCCGCCCGCTGAAGTTCATCGGATGGTTTGCAGTGCTGGTGACCTCGATTGCCGCCGTCGGGTTGGAGTACGGAACGGTACGGCACACAATAGGATCGTTCGGAGTCGGTCTGTTTTCCGCGGGTTTGTTGCTCCTGATCGTGGGTTCACCGAAGGGTTACCCTGAGCCCGATTCAGTAGCGGCCGGATTGCGTCTACTGGGGGCTGAGAGCAGCGGGATAGCTCTGGCCAAGAATCAGACTTGGGGGGCTGTCCGCTTCACCGCTCGCGGGGATGGGGGGAAACCCCTCGATATAAAGGTTTTGGGACGAGACGCAGCAGACTCCCAGCGTGCCGCGAGGTTGTGGAGGACCTTGTGGTACCGCGAGATGAGTCGCACTGCGAGCCATTCCCGGCTCCAGACGGTCGAACACGAGGCACTCACCACGATGATGGCCGCTCGGGCCGGAGTCAAGGTCCCAGAACTGGTCGCAGTAGGGAATCCAACTTCTGAGATCGCCCTGATTGCCCTGGAAATAGGTGGTGTGACTCTGGCCGAGGTCGAACCCTCCTCCTTGACGGACCAGTTCCTGGTCGGCCTCTGGCGCGATGTCCAATTGATGCACGACCATTCGATCAGCCACGGACGGCTAAGCACCGCTGCGATCCGTGTCGACTCGGATGACTTCCTGATCACGGACTTTGCCTACGGGTCACTGGCTCCTGATGATGCCAGCCAATCCGAAGACGCGATGGAGTTGTTGTTTTCCCTCGCTCTCATCGTCGGGCCGGAGCGGGCGGCCAGGTCGGCGTTTGATGGACTCGGGAGGGACTCGCTCATCGAGAAACTGCCATATCTCCAGCTACCGGCGATCAGCGCAACCAGCCGACGGCTCGCTGAGAATCCCAAGAAAGTCATGTCGGGATTGGTGGGAGCCGTTCTTGCTCTCACCGAGACCGAGGCTCCCGAACCGGTAAAGCTTCGACGGGTAACGCTTCGCAATCTGATAACGGCCGCCCTTCTGCTCCTCGTCGCGTTTGCACTGGTCCCACTGTTCACGAACGTCGACTATGCCGAGATCTGGGCTGTTCTGCAGACCTCTGATTGGACTCTGATGGTGGCCGCCCTTCTCGTGGGCCAGACCCAATTCCTCCCCTCAGCAGCTTCGACCATGTTCGCTGTCAGCGTGCCACTCCCTTTCTGGCCGTTGGTCACCCTGCAGACCGCGGCCCAGTTCGTAAGCCTGGCGATACCGAGTTCCGCGGGACGGATAGCCATGAACACGGCCTTCCTCCACAAGTTCGGGCTATCGGTAACTTCAGCCCTCACTCAGGGTGCCATCGACGGTTTCTCCGGATTCATTGTTCAAGCTTTGATCCTTCTGTTCGTCTTCCTGACTGGTGACGTTTCCTTGAATATCGACACGTCGAGCATCCCCTGGTTACTAATTCTGGGAATCGTCGTTTTGATCATCATCGGGGCCGTGATAACTATTCTGCGGGTTCAAAAGCTGCGTGACCGCATTGTTCCGATACTCGCCCAGTCCTGGGACGCACTTGCCGTCGTCGTCAAGCAACCATCCCGCGCCATCGGACTGCTCGTGAGCAGCTTTATCTACTGGAACATTTTGGGTATGACCCTCTGGCTCTTGCTCGAAGCTGTCGGTGCCCCCCTCGACTACGGTTCGGCATTGTTCGTCGTGGCCGGCACCAGCCTGTTCGCAGGATTCATGCCGGTTCCAGGTGGGGTTGGAGTTGCTGAAGCCACCATGACGGCAATTCTTGCGACTTTCGGGGTTGATAGTTCCGCCGCGTTCGCAGCAACGGCGGTCTATCGGGTCATCACCTTCTATCTGCCTGCCCTCGAAGGACTCTTTGGCATGAGGTGGCTCGAGCGCAACGAGTACATCTGACGCGATTCGGGGCTCAGTCGAAGACGGCTGTGCGGTTTCCGTATGGGAGCACCCGACCTTCGAGATGCAAACGGACGGCGCGGGCGAGGACGACCTTCTCGAGGTCACGGCCTTTCTGTCTGAGACCGGGTACTCCGTCACGATGGCTGACCCGCATGACATCCTGGACGATGATCGGACCCTCGTCGAGGTCGGTGGTCACATAGTGGGCGGTGGCCCCGATTAGTTTGACGCCTCGTGTGTGTGCCTGGTGATAGGGCTTCGCTCCGGCGAAGGCCGGCAGAAAGGAGTGATGGATATTGATAATCCGGTTCTGATAGTCAATGACCATTGACTCGGGGATGATCTGCATGTAGCGCGCCAGGACCACGAGGTCGACTTCCTCATTGTCACAGATTTCTCGAATTCGGCTCGGATGCGAATTGCGATCTTCCGGATCTACCGGCACATGGTGGAACGGAATCCCGTAGTGGTCTGCAAGGAAACTGTGGTCGGGGTGGTTGGAGGCCACTAAGACCAGTTCTGAATTCCTCATCTCATCGATCGCCCAGCGACTCAACAAATCAGCCAAGCAGTGGGACTCCCTGGATGTAAGGATGGCTACGCGAACTCTCGAATGTGGAGCCTGCAGGGACCATTCCATATCAAAACGGGAAGCCACCTCATCGAATTCATTGGCTACCCGGGCCACACCATCGGCGTCGATGAAGAACTGGATCCGCTGCAGGAACAAGTTCTTCTCATGGTCGATGTGCTGGTCGGCATGGAGGATATTCGCTCCTCTTTCGGCGAGAAATTGAGCCACCGACGCCACGAGGCCGGGACGATCGGGGCATGTGACGAGGAGAGTGCACGGGTCGTGGTCCATTCGCAGGAAGGTTTAGCAGAACATGGACTGGCGACCGGTTTACGCTCTAGGTCGAAGCCAGCGTGACAGCGAAACCAACCACGGTCCAGACTCCCGCCTGAGCTCCGCCTTTGTCGAATGCATAGGGCATGAGGGAGTTTGTCAGCATTGCCAGGAGGCCACCCGCGGCGAGGGCGGCAGCCCTGCTGCCGTCGGCACCCAGGGCACTTCCCACGAGATAGCCAATCCCAGCTGTAACCGCACACGCCACCACGACACTTCCCCACATCTTTGTCATCCTTGCCGCCTTCCATCCTGACTCGGCAAGGGCGGCCGATGGGGCGAGAGCCTGTGGAATGTTGGAAACCCAAACTGCGCCGAGGAAGGCGGCGCTGATTCCCTGCCCGGTGGCGATCTGGATCCCGAATATCACCGATTCGGGTACACCGTCGACCACGGCGCCGACGACGATGCCGAGCGGGCCGGATCCACCCCCTTCACCATATTTGGCTTCAACGATATGGTCACTGACAACAAAGACCCCCGCGCCGATCAGGAGCCAGATCGCCACCTGCCACACCGGGAGATTCATACTCTCGGGAATCAGATCGAATGCGACCGCACTGACCAGGGCTCCGGCCCCAAACCCGGCCAGGGCGCCGATGACCTTGGACGGGATCTTGATTCCATACACGACCAGGCCGCTCAAAATCAGCGAAGACTGAGCCAGGCCACCGAGGAGGAGGGCGTCCCAAAAACTCAAATTGTGTCTCCTGTCCGATCTGGCTTTGCGGAAGCGTAGCCACGCCACACTCGGCGTAGTGCTCAGCTCGGGTTGAGCCAGAGGCCAGGAGCTATCGGACTGTCGACGGAGTTCCCACGACCGACTCGTCGGGCAGATCGACCTCGGGACCGGCAAATTGCGAGTTATACAAGGCGGCGTACGCTCCATCTCTTGTGATGAGTTCCTGATGGTTGCCTCGTTCGACGATCTGGCCGTGTTCCATGACCAGAATCAGGTCAGCATCTCGGATAGTGGAGAGCCGATGAGCGATGACAAAGCTAGTTCTCTTGGTTCTCAGGGCAGCCATGGCATGCTGAAGAAGTAACTCTGTCCTGGTGTCGACAGAGCTTGTGGCTTCATCGAGAATGAGAAGAGCCGGGTTTGCGAGAAACGCCCGGGCAATGGTGATCAACTGCTTCTCGCCGGAACTGACGTTGCTTCCCTCGTCGTCGATAACCGTCTCGTAGCCATCCGGGAGACTGTGGACGAACCGTTCCACGAATGTCGCCCGCGCTGCCTCGAAAATTTCTTCGTCAGTGGCGTCGGGTCGTCCGTAGGCGATGTTTTCTCGAATGGTTCCCTTGAATAGCCATGTGTCCTGGAGCACCATTCCGATTCTCGACCTGAGGTCGCCGCGCGGGACAGATGCAATGTCGACGTCATCGAGCAAGATCCGACCGGCGTTCAACTCGTAGAACCTCATGATTAGATTCACGAGGGTCGTCTTCCCGGCCCCCGTGGGCCCGACGATGGCCACTGTTTGCCCGGGTTTGACCACCATTGATAGGTTCTCGATCAGCGGGCGATCCTCGTCGTATCGGAACGAGAC
>DATDCF010000116.1:0-4924 GCA_036524475.1 Acidimicrobiia bacterium
CCCACCGTCATCCCCCAGTCGGTTTCAGCGGCGGCCCCGTACTCATCGATCGAGTTTGCGGTCGACTCGCTGAGTTCAACAACCCGGGTAGGGCTGTGGGCGTCGGAGCCCGGTTCGTTGAGGCCGAGGTGGCCGTTCCCTCCGAGCCCGAGCATGGTCAGGTCGAGACCACCGTGGGCGAGCAGCATCTCGTAACGCCCACACTCCTGATCGAGATCTTCCGCCTGGGGGTTCAACGATTCGACCATGGCGGGTGGGGTGGCCAGCAAAGCCAGCAAATCACGACGCAGCATCTCATCGCAGCGGCCCGGGTCTCCAGAGGGCAAACCGAACTCGTCGAGGACAAACACGATCGAGCGGGAGAAGTCCGCGCGATTGGCGACCAACGAGTACAGCGAACGGGGTGTGGCACCAGTGGGAAGGCACATTCGCAGCGTTTGGCTCGCATTCAAACGAGCGGTCCACTCCGATGCGACAGCTTCAGCCCAGTCGTTATCGGGGACGACCTCTATACGGACGGTCAACCGCCGGTCACGATGTCGAAGATGGAGCCGGTGTCTTTGTCGGCGAGGATCAGCTTGGAACGCCCGTCGGGCAGCACCTCTTCTTTGACAATGGGGTGCCCATCGTGGAGTGCCGTTTTCTTCTCGATCCTCGGGGTGCTGCCACCCCTCCATTCCACGTCGACCGGTTCCCAGAGTTTCGACCCGGCTGATTTGTAGGCGGCGTCCATGATCGCATTGACGACGTATCCGTCGTAGAAGGTCTCCTGGGGCTCGCGGCCTTCTTCCATGGCTCCGAACATGTCGGTGAACATGTCGACGTACCCGAGTTCGGCTATTTCGTCTCCGACGGGAAATAGCCAGCCTTCACTCGATTCGGACTTTTCGGCGACGTAGCCGCCACCGCCACCTGATGTGTACATCTCAAACCCGGTGCGGAGAAAGTGGTCCAACCAGATAGTCCCCTCGGTTCCGGCAACCTCGTCGCGCAGGTCCATCCCGCCACGGAAGGTCCAGGAGACCTCGAACTGGCCGAGTGCGCCAGACTCGAATCTCACCAGTGCGACCGCGTTGTCCTCGGCCTTGATCGGGTGGACCAGGGTATCGGCCCAGCACATGACCTCGATGGGTCGATTGTCTTTGCCGACGAAGTTGCGGATTATTTCGATGCAGTGGCATCCGAGGTCGACGATGGCACCACCCCCCGCCTGGTCTTTGTCCCAGAACCAGGCGCTGTGCGGTCCGGGATGGGTCTCACGAGAGCGCACCCAGGTGACATCTCCGATGGCGCCACCGCGGACCGACTCGATCGCCTTCAACGTCTTCGGCGTGTAGCAGAGGTCCTCGAGGTATCCGGCAAAAACGCCCGCCGACTCGACCTTGTCGAGGATCCGCTTAGCCTCGGCGCCGTTCCTGGCCAGCGGCTTGGTGCAGAGGACCGCCTTGCCGGCCTCCGCGACTTTGCCGATGACTTCCTCGTGGAGATGGTTGGGGAGGGCAACCACGACCACGTCGGTGTCGGGATGGTTGATCGCCTCGTCGATGTCGGTGATGTGGTTGGCGACGTCCCATCTCCCGGCGAAGGCTTGCCCGCGTTCAGCTGATCGCGAATAGACCACTTCCACCCGGTCCCGGGAGCGTTGGGCATGAAGCGTCGCCGTGTAGAAATCTCCGATGAGACCCGTTCCGAGCATGGTGACTTTGTGCGACTTCAAGGATGACCTCCGATTGTCATGTTGTCTATACAACTTAATCAGCAAAGGTCCACGTCGCTTCGAGTTCAATCGCAGCCGGGAGATGCGATGATGAGGACGTGACCGACCTTCTCCAGCCCTTCATCGGGTACATTCCCGCGTCCGATTTCGGCAGGCGCGTGGTCGGACCCCCGAGCGTCACCCTCACCGACGATCAAAAGGCAGCAGCAACCGGTGATCCGCTGAGTTTCAGACAGTCGGCGGGCCGAAAGGCAGGATGCTCGAGCGACGTAGCCAGGAGTTGGCTCGGCGAATTACTCAATGACGGCGTACTGCTCGAGACAGGTCCAGGTGTGGTTGTCTACCGACAAGAGGCGGGCGACTTCGCTGCACAAGGTGTCATTGCTGACGTCTCGCTCGACGCATACCGGGCGGGAGGCGTCAAACGGCACGAGAAGACCATTGCCAAGACCCAACGGAAGATGGCCGAGTACATGAGGACCACCCGCTTGTACGGGAACCCGGCGGTGACGGCGTTTCCCCCCAAATCCGAAGTCGAAGCGGCGATAAACGGCCACACCAGCCGAAAGGCCACATCCACTTTCACGACGGTGGACGGCATCATTCACCACCTCTGGCACGTCGGAGGCGATGCGGCTTACGAGCTATGTCGCCACATCGACACCGACCTCTACATCACCGATGGCCACCATCGCCTGGCAGCGGCAGCACTCGTCGCCTCTGAGGAGGGTCACCCGGAAGCCCGAATACCGGTAGGCGTATTCTCGGCGAACGAGTTCCGGTTGCGTTCTTTCGCCAGGTGCATCACCGACCCTGAACTCGACACCACCGCCACCATCACCGAACTGCAGCGAGGGTTCAAGTTGGAAGAAGTCGCCATAGACGAGGCGTTCCCTCGCTCCCGGTACGAGTTTGGTGTCAAGATCCGCGATGAATATTTCCGATTACGAATCCCTGACGATCAAATTCCGACCGACCTTTACGGGACGCTCAACACCAATCTGATCCAGGATTTGATCCTCGGGCCGGTGTTTGGGATCACCCACCCACGATTGGACAAACGTCTCCGGTTCGTTGCCAACCTCGACGACCTCGACGAGTCATGCGAAAAAGCCGACGCTTGGTTTCTGCCTTTCCCCCTGGAATTGAGCGACGTGATGACGATTGCAAACTCGGATCGAACCATGCCCGCCAAGTCGACCTGGTTCGCACCCAAGTTGCCGAGCGGACTCGTAATCCGGCCGCTGGACGAGTCGTGAACTCCGACAGCGGCGGAGCGGTGATGCCAGGTCTCCAGCGGCCGCGGCGGTCGAGCAGTGATGACTCCAGGCAGGGACTATCCGTCGTCGCGCGTCCCTGATCGAGCCAATCTCGGGAAGAGCCCATATCAAGTCGACTGCTGCCCTCGACATCGGCGTGAGCCGATTTACCTGGTGAGTGGTTTCGAAAAGGTCGCCGTTCTATTGCCTCAGGAACGCCAGTCGTGGTTGGCACCCCATGGCACAGTATGTCGGCCCGGTTCTTGATCAGCGAGTGCGGCGACCTCCCGACGCCAGGGCGCTTCGGAAACGCGAGCGAAGTTCTCTCGCTTGGCGTCACCCGAGATTGAGAACTCGTACCTGACTGCGACATTGCCGCACGCCTCACACACGTGGCGCTCAAGGCCACTTGTTGTAACGGCGATCGTTGAGGAGTGGCGGCACGGCCGAATCTTCTGGAACATGTGCCCCTTCATCGTCTGCCTACTTTGATTTCGATTTGGTTTCTATGTTCCAGGCTCGCAGGGAGGTGCCCGGGCGCAATGGCCAACCCGGATAACCACCAGCCGCGCTAGTCATCTCTCATCCGCCCGGACTACCGGCGCCTCTTCGCAACTCGGGGACACTCGCAACGGCAGTTTGCTCTGACTTTGGTAGCGCCTATGCGGTCGCTCGGAGAGTTCAGTGAGCCTGACCCTTGATCCGGTCACCGTTGCCCATGGGATACCCGATCAGGACGCGCTGGCGAGCACGATCCAGACCCAGTTGAAGCGGTTCCGCGCATCGCCGCAACGTTGTGAGTTGTGGCGGGTTAGCATCGAAATATGTCGACCCGGTTCGGAGTCACCGTCGACTTGCCACCGGCGTAGCTGAGCCGCCAAGCAGTCAGGGCAATCCTGTATGGGCGTCGCTCTCGACGCTACAACGCTTGGATTCAGATGCCGCCGGTAGGCGTCCGACACACACCTTTCCGCGCAGACCGAACGGCCAGATAGAGAGCATCGTCGATCTGGCAGGGGACTCCGTTCCGATAGGCTGAAGTTGACGAGATCGATCGATATGACCGCAACCGTGTTCCCGGAGAAGGCATGTGTTGAATCTTGAAATGGTGGTTTCATGTATGTAGAACGTCTTGTCCTCAACGAATTTCGGGCGATCGCAAGTTCGGACATCGTTTTCATCCATCCGATGTCTCCGCAGACCGCCCGACGGGAGCTGCCCAACATCAACCTCTTGGTGGGCACCAACGGGGGCGGAAAGTCGACGATTCGGGTCACCGACAGCGGCGGGTTCCGCTCCCAACCGCAAATCCATGCGTAAGCCGAATCCGGCTCTTCTCGAGCACGCGAGAGAGCCGGCCTCGAGTTCGATGCCCTCAGGTCACACTGCATCCGGCCGCGTTCGCTCGTGTGGTGGGCGCTTCATACCCGGGTCTGCGTATCCCGCTCAAGCTCAATGCTCTCGCCGCAGCCATCGGATTCTCCCGGGTCTATACCGCCGGACATGGAGGGCGTCTCGACTACTGAGACCCTGACTGCCACACCACCCAAGCAGTGTGAGCGATCGTGGGTGAAACGCTCGGGCGGCTCATGGGCACCATGACTGGAGCCGATGGCGGGATCTGTGCCTCTCTGCGAAGATTGCGCTATGTGTGTGAATCATGATGCTGAACTTCCTGCCCTCCCACCCGGTCTCCAGACCCCGGATTCAAAACATCTCGTCCTCGAGGCTGCCGACGGGAACCGGTTCAACGCGTTCGCCGCGGAACCGGCCGAGCCGAGCGGTGCTGCGGTAATTGTTCTCCCCGACGTCCGGGGTCTCTTTACGTTCTACGAAGATCTTGCCTGCCGATTCGCCGCGGAAGGGCACCGTTCGGTGGCCATAGACTATTTCGGTCGCACCGCCGGCATCGAAGCACGTGACACTGATTTTGCGTATCAGGAACACG
>DATDCF010000117.1:0-3298 GCA_036524475.1 Acidimicrobiia bacterium
CGGAGTCCCTGGCGTAATCGCGGAGTCGTGGATCAATTGCCGGCACAGAGGCCGAACCGGGCAGAGACATCCCGATGGCCTCGCCGACTGATGCCATCGTGTTGGCGGTGAACATCCCAGCGCAGGATCCCGCACCAGGGCACGCAGACCGCTCGATTTCCAGTAGCTCCGCCGTGCTGATCCGACCCTCGGATTCGGCGCCGATCCCCTCGAAGACATCGACGATCGAAATGTCTTTACCCTTATATTTTCCGGGCAGACTCGAGCCACCGTAGAGAAACACCGCCGGGAGGTCGAGCCTTCCCGCCGCCATCAACATTCCGGGTAGTGATTTGTCACAACCGGCTATTGCCACCAGCCCGTCGAAACGCTCGGCATGCATGACCAGTTCCACAGAATCTGCGATCACCTCGCGGGACACCAACGAAGCCCTCATCCCCTCGTGGCCCATCGAAATCCCGTCGGACACTGCAATCGTGGAGAACACCAAACCCACACCACCTGATGCGGCAACACCCGCTTTGGCGTACACCGAGAGCTCGGGGCCGGTGAGATTGCAGGGTGTGACCTCGTTACCCGCGGACACAACGCCGATTTGCGGTTTGGAGAAGTCGTCGTCGGTGAGCCCGACGGCCCGGAGCATGGCGCGAGCGCCTGCCTTGGCGGGTCCCTCGGTTACATCTTGAGATCTGAGCTTTCCCGGCATCGGCCGATGCTAGCCACCCGTTGCAACGCGACGTTTTGACTACAGGTTGGCGAGCGGGCAACAATCCCCCATGGCCACGATCTATTACGACGACGACTGCAATCCCGATTTGATCAAGGAAAAGACAGTGGCGGTCATCGGCTACGGGAGCCAGGGCCACGCCCACGCCCTCAATCTCTCGGAGTCGGGGGTCGATGTCGTGGTGGGGCTGCGTCCCGACTCTCCCAGCTCGTCTGCGGCCCGGGACGCCGGGCTGACAGTGATGTCAGTGGCGGAGGCGACGGCCCGGGCCGATGTTGTGATGATGCTTCTTCCCGATCAGGTAATGGCCGACGTATATCAATCGGAGGTCGCTCCCGGCCTCGAGGTCGGGGACACGCTGATGTTCGCCCACGGGTTCAACATCCACTTCGGGGCCATCGTTCCGCCCGACGACGTCGACGTATCCATGATTGCTCCCAAAGGGCCCGGACATCTGGTCCGGCGCACATACACCGAGGGCTCGGGGGTTCCATGTCTGGTCGCTGTCCACCAGGACAACTCGGGGACGGCACACGACCTCGCCCTCTCCTATGCCCGAGCCATTGGGGGGAGCAGGGCAGGCGTGCTCGAGACCACCTTCAAAGAAGAAACCGAGACCGATCTCTTCGGCGAGCAGGTGATCCTGTGCGGTGGTGTCGCCGAGTTGATAAAGGCCTCTTTCGAGACACTCGTCGAAGCGGGTTACCAGCCGGAGTCGGCATATTTCGAGACACTCCACGAGCTCAAACTGATTGTCGACCTGCTCTTCGAGGGCGGTCTCTCCTGGATGCGCTATTCAGTGTCCGACACGGCCGAGTATGGCGACTACACGCGGGGCAATCGCATCGTCACCGACGAGACGCGGGCGACGATGAGAAAAGTCCTGGCCGAGATTCAGAGTGGCGCCTTCGCAAGCGAATGGCTGGCGCAGGCCAGAGAGGGCGCACCATTCCTGCTCGAGCAACGGGCGGCAAACCGGGAACACCAGATCGAACAGGTCGGTTCGGAACTCCGCAAAATGATGCCATTCCTGGAACCAAAAACGGCGCCGTAGCGCCGTTTTCAAAGTTACTGACGGCGCCGTAGCGCCGTTTTCAAAGTTACCGACGGCGCCGTAGCGCCGTTTTCAAAGTTACCGACGGCTCCGTAGCGCCGTTTTCAAAGTTACCGACGGCACCGTAGCGCCGTTTTCGAAGTTACCGACGGCACCGTAGCGCCGTTTTCGAAGTTACTGACCGCCCTCTGACAATCTCGTTCCTAACCTTGACTTAGAACGGCATTTGGTGTTGAATGATCGTTCAAAGATATGAAAGTCACCTCCCGCGCCCTCGTAGTAATTCTCCTCATTGAATAGGCGCGCACGGACAAACACCTGTGTGCGCCAACCCTCCGGAACCGGAGGGTTTTTTCTTACCCGAAAAGAACCCACCACCCATGACCACAGCCAAATTCACCGGATCGACATCATTATTCCGCAGCCTCGAATACGAGGGTGTGGAAGTGATATTCGGTGTGCCCGGAGGTGCCATCCTCCCTGCGTACGACCCCTTGCTCGATTCGCCGATCCGACATGTGTTGGCACGGCACGAGCAAGGGGCCGGGCACATGGCCGAAGGTTATGCAATGGCCACCGGACGGGTCGGCGTCACAATGGCGACGTCAGGCCCTGGAGCCACCAATCTCATCACACCCCTCCAAAACGCGATGATGGACTCCACACCCCTGGTAGCCATAACGGGCCAGGTCGCCTCCTCGGCGATCGGCAGCGACGCCTTTCAAGAGGCCTACACCACCGGACTGGCGATGCATTGCACCAAACACGCCTACCTGGTTACGAACGCCGACGACATCCCGAATATTGTCCATGAGGCGTTCCACCTGGCCTTGACGGGCCGGCCCGGGCCGGTTTTGGTCGACATCCCGAAAGACATCCTCAACCAGGAAACCCGTTGGACGGAGCCAACACTCGCCGGTCTTCCCGGCTACAAACCGACGACCCACGGCCATCCCAGGCAGATCAAGGCTGCCCTGGAACTCATCGAGTCGGCCCGGCGTCCTGTCCTCTACGTCGGAGGTGGCGTCATCGCAGCCGGAGCCACTGCGGAGCTGATCGAGTTCGCAGAGATGTCCAATGTGCCCGTTGTCACCACCCTGATGGCTCGCGGTGCATTTCCCGACAACCACCGGCTCGCGTTGGGGATGCCCGGGATGCATGGCGTCTACGCGGCAACCACGGCCATTCAGAAGAGCGATGTCCTGGTCGCAGTCGGGGCCCGGTTCGACGATCGGGTCACCGGGAAAGTCGAAGCTTTTGCTTCAAACGCCAGAGTTGTTCACGTCGATGTCGATCCGGCTGAGATCGGGAAGATAAGAAAACCCGAGGTGCCCATCGTCGGCGATGCACGATCGGTCCTTTCCGAGATGAGCAGGAGGCTGGCCAGGGTGCGAGTCGAGAAACCGGCACCTGACCGCTTTGATTGGTTCGAGACCATCGCGGGCTGGCAAACCTCCAAGCCCCTCAAGTATCACCAGGACCCCGAAGGCCCGATCAAAGTCCAGCATTTCATCGAG
>DATDCF010000118.1:0-2972 GCA_036524475.1 Acidimicrobiia bacterium
CGCGTCTCTGCTGATCGAGGACGGCTCTTGGTGGATATTCGCCACGGTTCCGATCGGGTTCTTCGCCGCGTGGCTCATCGCCCGCAAGCTCGCACCGGAGGTGGCCGGCGACGGGGTTCCGGAGGCCATCGGCGCATTGGACGTGCACGGCGGGCGAATTCGGACCAGGGTATTTCCCCTCAAGATCATCGCCACCGTTTTCACGGTCGGCCTTGGTGGGTCCGCCGGTCGGGAAGGACCCATCGTCCATGTCGGCGGGTCCGTCGGGAGCATGATCTCGCGTTGGTTCAATCTGGGGGAAGACCAGGTGAGATCGCTGGTCGCGGCCGGTGCCGGTGCCGGCGTGGGTGCAGCATTCAATGCCCCGATCGCCGGAATGCTCTTCGCCTTGGAAGTGATCCTCAGCAGTTTTGCCACCCGTCACATGTCCGCAATCGTAATTGCCTCGGTGACGGCAGCCGTCACGTCGCGGAGTCTGGTTGGTGAGGAGCTGGCCATTCATGCCTCGACCTATGGATTGAAGAGCTCTTTGGAGCTGATCGCCTATGCGGTGATGGCGATTGCGATTGTGATCATTGGCCTCTTCTTCCTGAAATTCCTCGAGAAAACGGAGTCTTTCGCTTCCAGGCACAGCACCCGTCTAGGTGTCATCCGTCCCCTCGGAGCCGGTCTCTTGGTGGCGGGTCTGATTTTCGTCGAACCCCGTCTCTTCGGAACCGGCCAGGAGGTGACCAACGCTCTTCTCAATAATGAGAGGATCACAGAGATCACCGGACAGGGCGAGGTTTGGTGGATCTTCATCTTGTTAGCGCTCGGCAAGGCAGTGGCAACGGCTTTCACTATTTCATCAGGAGCTTCCGGTGGGGCCTTCATGCCGTCCCTGTTCATGGGGGCAGCGGTGGGGACCGGGTTCGCCCGGATCTTTGAACCTGTTTTCGGCTTCGAGATCCAACCTGGTGCCTTTGCGGTCGTCGGGATGGCCGCCATGTTCGCCGTTGTTGCACGCGCACCGCTCACTTCAATCCTCATCGTGTTCGAAATCACCGGTGCGAGGGACTACGGGTTGATTCTCCCGCTGATGTTGACGGCGGTGCTGGGAACCTTCCTCGCCGAGCGGTTCTCCAGCGACTCGGTGTACACCATGGCCTTGAAGCGGCGCGGGATTCGACGACGGCCTTCGGGCGAGGTCGACCTCCTCGACACGGTCACCGTGCAACGGGTTATGGGATTGCCCTCGTATGTCGCCCGGCCAAACGAGACCCTGGCTCACGCCAGCACCGAGCTTCACTCACGGAGGTCGCACGGCACTGCGGTGGTCGGTGACGAGGGCCTGGTCGGGATCATCACCGTGAGCGATATCGGGCGGAACGATGACGACCCGACCATCGCTACGGTCGCCGAGGCGATGACACGTCGCCCGGCCACAGTCGTGCCGAGCACGCCGGTTTCACAAGCGTTGGAGAGGATGGCGGTCCTCGGTGTCGGCCGGCTTCCGGTCGTGGACGAACATGACCCATCAGTTCTGGTCGGCCTGTTCCGTCGTGAAGACGCAGTCCGCGCCTATCACGAAGCCCTCGGCACCTCCACGGATCACGGTCTCGAGCGAGCCCGGTTGGCGCAAAGGGTCGATCCTGGAGCCGGGTATTACGAGTTCCGGATACCACCGGGTTCCATGGCCGACCACAAGGTCGTCGGAGAGGTGGTCTGGCCCGAGGGGTCGACTCTGGTCTCAGTCCGGCGCGATCGAAATGTGCTGGTGCCCACGGGAAAGACCAAGCTCGAGGCGGGAGATGTGGTGACCGCTTTCGGCACGGCGGCATCGAAACAACGCATGATCGACCGGCTCAATGCCGGGGCCGACGAGCCAACTGCCGAGGTCGAGATTCTACGGGTTGACGATCACGGCCAATTACTCAATGATGAGGGCTGACAATCTCCTAAGAAACGGATGATCGATGCCAAGTGTCATATTCGCGCTGATAGTGATCGCCGTTTTGCTGTTTGCCGGTTATTACTGGCTCAAAAGGCAAACCGACGCGAAGCAATTCGAAGATCCGACGAAAGAAGCCGGTGACGGGGGAGGCGGAGTCTCACCGGGTTCCCGCGCCCCCGTAGTCGACTTTCACGTGTCCGGTGACCAGGCAGTGGTCACTTTCGATGTGCCTCTCGACGATGAAGATGACGAAATCCTCAACGAACTACTTGTCGATGAGGCGATTGAAGTCGTCCGTGAAAAAAGACATCAGCTTCCGATTGCGGACGTTCACCACGTTGTCGCCCGAGCCGGGAGGGAGCATGTCAGAGAGGTAGGTCGGGCCAAGTTGCCCTCTCCCGGGGTACTTCCTCCGCCGCCTCCGGTTTCACTTCTCCATCTCGGAAACGTCACCCACGACCCCTTCACAGCGGAGAATGCAACCGAACACTCTGTCAGTTATGAAACCAAGGCGGCCGTGCCCGCAGATGACTTGCCACCTATTAGCCAGGAGCTTCGCATTCCGAAGGGTTTGCAGCGTGGCCTGCGGGCAACCGGAGTCGATGTCGAAACAGCAAGCGGTGCAGACATCATTGTCGGGCTCCTACAACTCTTCGGATACAGTCTCGATACAACCTCGGGCACAGGTTCTTACACCGCGCACAAGGGCGGCGAGACAACGCTTGTCGTGGTCGATGCCTACCAGACCGGCGATCATCCCGAGGTCGGCGAGGAAGTCATCAGGGCGTTCGCCGGACGATTCACCATGTCGGGGGCGAATCGCGGTGTTTTTGTGAGCGAAAAATACGCCCCTTACATGATCTACGAGATCGAGAAACGGGAGCCCAGGATCCGATATCTGACCCGGGAGCGTCTCCAGGACTTCATCGATTCGATGGCGATCGGGTAGCGACCACCACGTAGTTGCTGATATCCCCGGGTAAGCTGGGATTCTAAGGAGGTTTCAAGTGCCCAAAGGATCAGAGTGGTTGATCATCCT
>DATDCF010000119.1:0-6089 GCA_036524475.1 Acidimicrobiia bacterium
GCCCACGTCCAGAGCAGCCCCGTCAGACGGTGCTCGCCGGCCAACGAAACCAAGTGTGCATCTACAGACGCGGAGGATGCATCCCGGCCCGCTGCAAGGTCGTATAGCAGCGGCGGTAAGGGCTGGGGCGAGCGCGACGAGCGATGATATCGCTCAGATCGGGCTGCCACGGTAGCCCTCCGCTTGGAGACGGAAGAGCTCGGAATAGAGTCCCTCCTGCGCCAGCAGCGAGTGATGGTTGCCATCTTCGATGATCCGACCAGCCTCGAGGACGAGAATCCGGTCCGCAGCCCGGACACTCGAGAACCGATGTGACACCAGCACAACCGTACGTCCCTCGGCAAGACGACGTACCTGCTGGAACACCTCATACTCCCCTCGTGGATCAAGCGAGGCAGTGGGCTCGTCCAGGATCAGCATGGGGGCGTCCCGGAAATAGGCCCGGGCCAGAGCGATGCGTTGCCACTGACCCAACGAGAGGTCGACCCCGCCAGCGAAGCTAGACCCGAGGAGAGATTCATAGCCGAGTGGCAGCTCTTCGAGAAACGAGTCCACACCCGCTAGCCGAGCCGCGTTGCGAACGCGCTCCAGATCTTCCACGTCGCTGAAACGACTTACGGCGACGTTCTCGCGGGCGGTCAGGAAGTAACGCGCGAAGTCCTGAAAGATGAGCGTGATGTGGGTTTGCACCACAGCTGGGTCAACGTCCGCCACGTCTTTGCCATCCCATTTGATCGTCCCCGCAGAGGGGCGATACAAGCCCGCTAGCAGCTTGGTCAAGGTGGTTTTGCCCGACCCGTTCTCGCCGACGAGGGCGATAACCTCCCCTTTCCGGATCGAAAACGAGATGTCAGTCAGGCTCGGCGTCTGCCGGCTCGGATAGGTGAAGCTGACGCCATCGAGCTCGATCTCGTCAAACGGCGCATCACCATCTTCTCCGACAGCCGCCTGTGGGGTCGCCGACGGCTCCCGTGGCTCGATGTCTACAAAGTCGGTGAAGTCCTTAAGGAAGAGCGCACCTTCGTACAGCGAACCAGTACTCCCCATCAGCCCACGGATCCGACCAGCGAGAAGGATCACCGCGGCGAGGGCTGCCGCGGCGTCACCCACCGTTACCCGTCCATTCCTTGCGAAGACCAGGAGCATCGTGATCGCCGTTAAAGTGACCGCCGCACTAAGAACGCCGGTGACCGTGCCGTAAAGCATCCGACGTCGGAGGATCGACCGGAGGTCATCGATCCTCTCGTCGTACAGCCGAACGTGCTCGGCCCGTAGGAAGTCACCGCTGCCGAAAGCGCGCACCTCCTGCGCCTCCTCCTTGCGAGTTAGTACTTGATACAGATAAGCGCGCTTTCGATCGTTCGGTGTCAGTCGCACCGAGAAGGCCTGCATGAGCTTCGACGAGCTGCGGTTCAGAAATAGTGCAGGCGTGCCTCCCACCACGATGAGCACCACTACTAACGGTTCGATCCACAACAGGGCTGCACCGACGGCTACCACGGCGGCCCCGCTGCCCAACAGGCCAAGCACTCCGTTGGTGATCTGCATCGGCCGGATATTGGCATTGACGCGAGCTCGTTGCAGCCGGTCGTGGAACGCCGGCCGGTCGTAGTCAATAAGGTCGACCGTGGTCGAGACGTCTAAGACGCGTCCGGTCGTATGCTTTTGGACGTACTCGCCAAGAATGACCTGCTGCTCGCTTTGAGCAACAGTTGCGACCGCTACCACGACCATGAGCACTCCGAACGCGATCAGGCCCGGCGCCAGCTCCGCCGGGTCGGGACGACCGGCAGCCGCGGTAACCTCATTGAGCACGTGCCGTACCACCAATAGCTGTCCTGCCAGGCTGAGGGCCACCGTTACCTGAAGGGCGCCAGCAAGCGCTAGTTGCTTTGGAGCCGAAGCCCACACTACGGAGAAGGCACGACCAATTAGTGCCGGAAGTCGGCCGAGCTCACGACGACCGCCGGATTCTTGAATGATGTCGTAGATAGTGGGACTTGATACGGACTCTCGGCTGGGAGCCTTCCCATTTACGGGTCGGCTCACTACGCTATCGGCCGGACATGCCTGCGGGCGGCGAGTGCGTCGTCGTGGTTCAACACAGGAGAGAGACTAGCGGGGCCTGGGCCGATCGAGCATTGACGGCCTGGCGTGGAAGCTTTCGCGTCCTTCGCCAGCGTATAGTCCAGCGGCATGAGGACCGAGGGTTCTGAACAACAGACCAACCGGCTCCTCCGCACCTATCTATGGTCGCGGGTGCAGCAAACGAGAGTCATCAAACTGATCCAATCGGTCTTCACCGGGTTTTGGCTAGGGATCCTCTCGCAATCCGACCTGGATTCCGTTGACGACGAGTACTACGTGGGCCGGCGCGGGAAGCGATTGGGCCCCATCGACTACACCCGGACGGACTACAACAAGAGGGGACTCTTCGAATGGGAGCAAAGGGCGATCAAGACCCATTTCCCCGCCGGCGGTTCGGTGGCGCTGATAGGCGCCGGTGGCGGACGAGAGGTGCTGGCCCTCCGGCGCCTGGCCTTTCGCGTCAAGGCCTGGGAGTGCCAACCCGAATTCGTGAACACGGCCAACGACCTGCTCGTCGCCGAAGGGTTCGAGCGGTCAGTCGCTTATGCGCCCCGGAACACAATCCCGGCAGGCACAGAGATATTCGATGGATTGGTCATCGGCTGGGGCACCTATACCTTAATATCAGGACGCGCCGGCCGGATCGACCTGCTCGGTGAGCTTCGAACCAGAGTCGATGAGGGATCACCGATCCTGCTCTCATTCTTCACGCGTCGCCCGGGGGACGCCCAATTCCCGATCGCCGCGGCGGTGGGTAACCTGGCAAGACGGATACTGAGGAGGGAGCGTCTGGAGGTGGGAGATTCTCTCGATCCCAATTTCGTCCACCACTTCGTCGAGAGCGAGGTGGAGTCAGAACTGGCCGCGGGAGGTTTCAGGCTGGAGTTCTTCGCCGCTGAACCCTACGGCCACGCCGTGGCACTGGCGGTGGGCCCGGATTGAGGTCGCCGACCAAACACGGTCAGGGCTACCAGCGGGTTGACCTCGAGTCAGCCGACAAGCCGACGTCGCGGGGAGCTGGCGGCTCCTCGAGCGGCCTAAGGTCAGGACGACGATATTGAAACGCGGCCAGCAAACCCTCGACCGGGGAGAACAAGTGGTAGTCCCGACCGGATTCGAACCGGCGTTTCCGGCTTGAAAGGCCGGCGTCCTAGGCCCCTGGACGACGGGACCAGGGTGGAGTTGTAAGGATACCGCTCCCCCAATTTCCAGCCCAACTCTTTGACGAGGTGGGCTTAGAGGAGCCTGAGGGCCGCTTCCAGCCGGGCCACTGTCCTATCCTTGCCGAGCGCCGCCATCGATTCGAAGAGCGGTGGACTGATCGACGATCCGGTGACGGCAACGCGCATCGGTTGCAGACCTTTGCCGACGCCGACTTCCATTTCGGCCAGCATCGCCCTCATCTCAGAATCGAGTGTCGCGGAGTCCCAGGTGTCGACTCCCCGAAGTCGATCTATAGCGGCAGTGAGCACCTCGGAGACCCCGTCTTTGGTCATCACCTTCTGCCAGGAAGCATCGTCATAGCTCTCGATATCCGAGAAGAGGAACCCAACCTGGCCTCCCACTTCGGGGAACAACTTGGTCCGCTCCTGAACAAGGGGTGAAATCTCCTTGAAGACCTCCAGTTCCGAATCGGTGAGGGCCCGGCCGAGATCCGACTCGACAAAGGGAAGTGAGAGCGACTCGAACCACGCAGAGTCCATGGCCCGGATGTACTCGCCATTCATCCACTCCAGCTTCTCGGGATCAAAGGTCGCCGGATTCTTTGACACATCGGCAAGGTCGAAAACGCGGACCGCATCCTCCCTGGAGAAGATGGTGGTGTCGCCGTCCACCGACCACCCGAGGAGGCAGAGGTAGTTGAAAACAGCATCGGGCAGATACCCGGCGTCGCGATAATCGGTCAACGACGTGGCATCGTGGCGCTTGGAAAGCTTCTTCCCATCGGTTCCAAACAACAAAGGAAGGTGGGCATAGGTCGGCTCGGAAGCGCCCATCGCCCGGGTGAGCACGATGTGTTTCGGCGTTGAGGGAAGCAGGTCTTCGCCACGTGCGACGTGGGTGATCCCGTAGTCGACGTCATCTACTGTTGACGCAAGGTGATATGTGGGGATTCCGTTGCTGCGGAGGATCACAAAGTCGTCGACATCCCGCGGCTCAAAGCTCACCTGATCACGGACCAGATCTTCGAAGACGATCGCGGCTTCCTGGGGTATCGAGAGTCGGATGACACCCTCGCTTGCGGTTCCTTCAGGACGACGGATGTAGTGGCCCGGGTGCAGGCCTTCCTTCTGTGCGCGTTGGCGGGCGGATTCCAACTCCTCGGGCGAACGACTGTCGTAATAGGCCGCCCCCGAGGCCACCAGCCCTTCCGCTACTTCCCGATATCGATCAAATCTCGCCGACTGCCGATAGGTTCCGTGTGGTCCACCGACGTCGACACCCTCGTCCCAATCGAGGCCCAACCAACGGAGAGAGTCGAGGATCCCTTGTTCATATTCCTTGGTGGACCGCTCCAGGTCGGTGTCGTCACTGCGGACGATAAACACTCCCCCCTTGGCCCGGGCGTACAGCCAGTTGAACAAGGCGGCGCGGGCCGTCCCTACATGGAGATTCCCCGTTGGAGATGGGGCGATCCGAACACGTACAGTCATCGTGAAACGACTCTGTTGGAGAGAGTCCCAATGCCATCGATCTCAACCTCCATCGTGTCGCCGACGTTCACGGCGGAGACGCCTGAAGGGGTCCCGGTGAGAATCACATCGCCGGGGAGCAGCGTCATGACGGTCGTGATGAACTCGAGCAACGCCCCGACGCCGAAAACCATGTCGGACGTGAAACCTGCTTGGCGTACTTCCCCATTCACACGGCAGATGATCGCCAGGCGCTCCAGTGGATCGAGTTCGGTTTCGATGGCGGGGCCTAACGGACAAAATGTGTCGAAGCTCTTGGCCCTGGTCCAGTGACCATCGGCACGTTGCAAATCGCGCGCGGTTACATCATTGGCCGCTGTGTACCCCAGGATGTAGTTCCCCGCATCCTCGGCTTTGACATGACGCGCCACCTTGGAGATCACGACAGCCAATTCTGCCTCGTGATGCACTTCCTTGCTCGACGGCGGATAAACAACCGGACCCTCCGGACCAACAACCGCAGTCGCCGGTTTCATGAAAATGAGCGGACGCTGCAGTATCTCACCGCCCATTTCGGTAGCGTGGTCCTCATAGTTCTTCCCCACACAAATGACTTTTGTCGGTATAACCGGAGCGAGCAGCTGGACCTTGGGCCAGGGTACGACATTCTCGGTCGGCTCCCAGGCCACAAAAGGCGAGCCCCGGTAGATCTCGACACCGTCGGCGTCAGCAATTCCGTAGGCGATGTCATCGTCTGACTTGATCCGAACAATCTTCATGAAGAGAAACGGTAGTTAGGTGGTTTTGTTTTCGGACTTCGAGACCTGTCCGGAATGGTTCAATACGTACCGAACCTGGTCAGGAGTCCTGACCAGCAGATTACGGTCCACATCCGCAACCGCTGTTTGACCGGGTCGCCTGTCGTGCGGAGCGGCTTCCAACCAGCGTTCTCTCCGGTCGAGGACCCATTGCGGCGAACTGGCGTCCTGACCACAGAGGATGAGGGCGACCTCGATGTCGCCAAGTACCGCGGCCCGCCCCAGGGCCGCTGCCCGGGCCATGGTCAGCCCGGTGACGACCGATTTCAGGTTCGGATTGTCGGAAAGCAGATCAAACTCGGATATGAGTCTCAGCGCCCACCCTGGATCGGGGCCGGTGTTCCCGAAAGATCCGCCGGTCGGTTTCTCGTCCGGCGCAGTGACCAGACCGACTTTGGTGGGCCTCCAACGCTGCGGTGGCGCCGGTTCAGCAACCTTCCTGGGTAGATCAGACTCGCCCAGCTCCAGGTTCGGCTGCTGCCCCATTCGCTATACGGCTTCGAGCCAATGGCGATATGCGGGAAGCTCACCCCGGGCCGCCTTGGAGAAG
>DATDCF010000120.1:0-14431 GCA_036524475.1 Acidimicrobiia bacterium
GGCCGGGTGTCGACGGGAACGACCAGACGATGTCGACTACTGCTTCGGTGCCGGAAACAGGACGCTCGGAGCCGGCCACGATTTCGGCTTGAACCGGCGCAGCTTGCAGATTGTTGATGACAATCAAGCCGAGCACGGTCAGAAGCGCTGTAACCGGGACGACAATCCACTGAGTTGACGAGCTTGGCTTGGCGGCCATATGTCGATTCTAATCGGGCGACGACGGGCATCCGTTACGGTTGACCCATGACCAGGTACGCGGTCCTGCTTCGCGGAATCAATGTCGGCGGTAATCGCCGAATAAAGATGGCTGATCTCAAATCGGCGCTGACTGGTGCCGGGATCATGAACCCGACGACGCTGCTCCAGAGCGGAAACGTCGTGCTTGATTCAAACGCAGACTCCTCAGCCCTCACTGACATCGTGGAGACCACCATCGCCACCGGGTTCGGATTTCACAGCGACGCAATCGTCCGCACCTCAGACGAGTTCGGAGCCGTCTACACCGGCCATCCCTTCACGCCCGCCCAGTTGGACGAACCCAGGCTGGCCCATGTGATGTTCTTCAAGTCTCCGCCTCGGAGCAAAGGTTTCGATGAACTGCGCGCCGGTTACGACGGACCGGAGGAGATGACCTTCACCGGCCGCGACCTGTTCATCTACTACCCGGATGGGTCAGGGCGATCCAACCTCAGTGGCAAGGCACTCGAGCGAGCACTCGATGTGCCGGGCACGGCGAGAAACTGGAACACCGTTCTCAGGATCCACGAATCGCTCAGCTGACGACTGCTTCAGCTTCCAGTTCGACGTGCCAGCGGGGATCGAGAAGACGTGCGACTACCACCATCGTCGAAGCCGGCCGGATTTCTCCGAACACCCTCCCATGTTCAACTCCGACGGCATCGGCATAGTTGGCGTCGACAAGATAGATCCGGGTCCTCACCACGTCTTCGAATTGTGCTCCGGCATCTTCCAGCGCTTCGCCGATTATCTCGAGACATCGGGCGGTCTGGACTCCGGGATCGGGGTCGACGTGGCCATCGGGCCATATCGGTGCGGTGCCCGCGACGAGCACACGGTCATCGATTCGTACTGCGCGACTGAAGCCAACAGTGTTTTCGTAAGGCGAACCGGACGAAATCAGGATTCTTTCTGACATCAGGCGTCGGAGAGTACCTTCTCCATGATTTCGTCGTCGATGTCGTAGTTGGAGAAGACCGCCTGGACGTCGTCGAGATCATCGAGGGCATCGATGAGCCGCAGCGCTTTCCTGGCGTCACCTTCTTCCAGGGGAACAGTCGATGCGGGCATCTGGGTCACATCGGCCGACTCGATCTCTATCCCGGACTCCTCCAGCGCCTTCCGCACCGCCGGCATGTCGGAAGGTTGCGTGATCACCTCGAACGATTGTCCGCCGGCGTCCCGGATGTCATCGGCGCCGGCGTCGAGTGCCACCAACATCACGTCCTCCTCGGATCCCGAAGCCAGAATCAGGCCCTTCTGGCTGAACAGATACGCAACCGATCCTGGCTCACCGAGATTTCCATTGTTGCGGGTGAAGGTCGAACGAACATCCGAGGCTGCCCGGTTGCGGTTGTCGGTGAGGATCTGGACATACACGGCGACGCCACCCGGGCCGTAGCCTTCGTACCAGATCTCTTCGTAGACGGCGCCCTCGACCTCTCCGGTACCCCGTTTGACCGCACGTTCGATGTTGTCGTTGGGCATCGAGGCCGCTTTGGCCTTTTCAACCGCTGTGGCCAGGGTCGGATTGAATTCGACCAGCCCGCCACCATCGCGGGCGGCGACTTCGATTGCTTTCGCCAGCTTTCCAAACAACTTGCCACGGGCAGCGTCCTGGCGCCCCTTGCGGTGTTTGATATTCGCCCATTTGGAATGACCCGACATGAATACTCCTAGATCAGGTCTAACAACTTTTGGTGTATCCGGGCATCACCGGTCAGTTCCGGATGAAAAGACGTTGCGAGGATCTTGTCTTGCTGCACCATGACCGGATGTTCGTCGATCGCCGCCAAAACATCCACTCCCGAGCCGGCTTTTTCGATCCACGGGGCCCGGATGAACACAGCATGGAAGTTCTCGTTGAGACCTTCGATGGCGAGCTCTGTCTCGAAAGAGTCGTTCTGGCGCCCAAACGCATTTCTCTTGACCACGACATCGAGGCCACCGACCAGAGGCTGGTCGCCTTCGGTCAGCGAATTGGCAAGAAGGATCAGACCGGCACATGTTCCATAGGTCGGCAAACCGTTGGTGATTGCATTCCTGAGGGGGTCCATCAAGCCGAAACGGACGGCCATCTTCCCGATGGTCGTCGATTCGCCGCCGGGGATGATCAAGGCATCGACGGAGTCCAGCTGTGCCGGCGTTTTCACTGTGACAGGTTCGGCGCCGAGCTCGCCGATCAGTGCCGCATGTTCACGGACGTCACCCTGAAGCGCCAGAACACCGACGCGGTTCATCTCACCAGCCTCGGGCCGCGAGACGCTCCGAATCGGTGAGGGTGCCGATCTCGATCCCGGGCATCGCGCCACCGAGGCCCCGTGAAACCTTGGCTACGACGTCGGAATCCGACCAGAACGTTGTTGCTTCGACGATGGCGTTGGCGTATGCCTTGGGGTCGGAACTCTTGAAGATCCCGGACCCGACGAAGACCCCATCAACGCCAAGGCCCATCATTAGGGCAGCATCGGCCGGTGTAGCGATACCACCGGCAGCGAAATTGACGACAGGCAGTTTGCCCGTTGAGGAGACTTCTCTGACCAGGTCATAGGGAGCCCCATGGTCCCGGGCGGCACTCATCAGCTGGGCTTCGTCCATTGTCGTGAGTGCCCGGATCTCATTGGTGACGGTCCGCATATGGCGGACGGCCTCGACCACATTTCCCGTGCCTGCTTCGCCCTTGGTCCTGATCATGGCGGCGCCCTCGCCGATGCGACGCAGGGCTTCGCCGAGATTTCTCGCACCACAGACGAAAGGAGTGGTGAAGGCCCACTTGTCCACGTGGTGCTCGTCGTCGGCCGGGGTCAAAACTTCCGATTCATCTATGTAGTCGATTCCGAGTGATTGGAGAACCAACGCCTCGGCAAAATGCCCGATCCGGCACTTGGCCATGACCGGGATCGTTACCGACGCCTTGATGTCCTCGATCATCGACGGGTCGGACATCCGGGCCACGCCACCGTCGCGGCGGATGTCGGAAGGGACTCTCTCCAGGGCCATGACGGCGACCGCCCCGGCTTCTTCGGCGATCCTGGCCTCGTCGGCGTTGACCACATCCATAATGACCCCGCCCTTGAGCATCTCGGCGAGGCCTCGCTTTACCCGATCGGTACCGTGTTCCACTCTTGCTCCTTCATGTAGCTTTGATGGTAATGGGTGTAAGGCATTTAGCTAATGCTGACTGCCTGGGCGTAGGCGCTCCGATACCGGGCGATGACGTTGGCCCAATCAAATCTCTGAACGGCATCACGACCGGCCTCCGACATCTCGTCCCGCATGGCATCGCTTTCGAGAAGCGAACCCATCGCCGTCGAAAAGGCAGTTATATCTCCCACAGGCACCAGGAGCCCGGTGTCGCCGACAACTGCGCGAAACGCATCGAGGTCGGAGGCAATCACGGCACATCCGGCTGCCATCGCTTCGGCCAACACTATTCCGAAACTCTCACCACCGGTATTAGGGGCGATAAAGATCGCGCTGGAGGCCAGCATCCGATGTTTTTCGCCATCGCTGACCCTCCCCAGGTACCGCACGCCCGGTGCGTTCGAGCCGCGATCGGCGCCCATCACCAGAAGCTCGGAATCGGGATGGGCCTCGTGGACTGGCGCAAACGCTTCGAGCGCGATGTCCAGACCTTTCCGGGGCTCATCGCGTCCGAGAAAGGCGATCCTCCTCTTGATCCGCCCTACCGGAAGGTCAAAGGCAGAGACGTCGATAGCATTCGGGATGACGCTGACCTGGCCCCACGATTCCGGGATACTCTTCCGGGCCGTTGCGCTGACAGCGGTGAGGACCGCACGACGCAAGCGTTTGCCAACAAATGGGAAAAACGGATAAGCGCTATCCACCCATTTGGGTGCATCCGCATGGAATGTCGCCACCATCGGTTTGGCCGACCTCATTGCCGCCCAACCGGCGAGGGGCACCATCGGCTCGTGGACGTGCACGACGTCAACTGAGTCGAGGGCCTTTTTCATTCGGGTGAACGACATCGGCGAAAGTGTCAACGGAACGCTGGATCTATTGGCCCGGACTTTGAATCCTCTGCCAACCGCCACCGTGGATTCGTCTCGTCCGGGACCACCATGGCGGCGGTACTTCCCGACGCCGATCAGGACTGCATCATCACCATTCATTTGGAGGTGCCGCGCCAGTTCGGTGGTTATCTGTTGCACGCCGCCCGGCTCGGCCAGATCGTACGGGCAGACAATCCCGACTTTCATCCGACCTCCCGATCGGATGGCCAGTTGGGTTGAACCAGATGCCACTGCTCGGGCGCTTCGTTGATGATCTGTTCGAGTTTTCTCGCCAGGGTTTGGGTCATGGCCTGCACTATTTCGATCCGGGAGTCGCCGTCGGGAACGGGTATCTGTTCGTGGACGACGATCCGATATCCAGGGCCGTCGAAATAGCAGCCGATCGGGTGCAAAGGCGCTCCGGTCCGGATCGCGAGTGTCGCCGGTCCCGGCGGCATGGTGGTGACCTCACCGAAAAACTCGACCTCGACCCCGCGGCCCTTGAGATCTCGATCTGACAACAGAGCAATCGCCTTGTTCTCGCCAATCGCCCGTTCGAGGCTCCGCATCACCTCGGTGCTCCCGGTGGCGAGAACTATCTCGATCCCGAATTCGCCGCGCATGCTGGTGAACCAGTCGGTGATACGGGTGTTCACCAGATTCTCGGCCACGGCCACAACGGGCATATGCTCGTTGACGGCAATGGGAGCCGCGGCCTCCCAATTCCCCAGATGGGGCAGCGCGAAGATCGCGCCGTTGCCTGCGTCCCGCGCTGCCGTGAGGTAATCGAGTCCGATCACCGTAGTGCGCTCCATCATTCCCGGCACCCTCCGCGCCCGGGCCCACAACGCCTCCGCCCAGTAGCGGCCGTAAGACACCATCACTTCCTTGCCCGCGGCAACGGCATCGGCATCGGAACCGAGAACCCGGGCCATGTGCCGTTCCGCCATGATGCGCCGGCCGGAAGCAAAACGATGCCAGATTTGGCCACCAAAACACCCCAACGACCGGGCCCACGACGCAGGAAGCAGACCGACCGCCCCGACCCCGAGACGGAGGGCGAGGTAGGCCAGATATTGCTTCACTGGATGTCGCGGTACGTGGTTGCAAAGCGGTAGCCCGCCGTGAACCAAACGGTGACAACAAAAATCCACAACATCGGTTCGATGAATCCGAGTATGAGTCCGAGACAGAACAGGAGAATCCTCTCCGCCCGACCCATCAGCCCACCCCTCCCATCGAGACCCTGGGCTTCTGCCCTGGCCCGCATGTATGGGACGAGCATCGCCCCGCCGATGGCGAGGATGATGAGCAGCAATGCACGCGGCGACCCGGCCATGGCCACGCCGAGCCCGGCAAAAGCTGCAATTTCGCCAAGACGATCAAACGCCGAGTCGAGAAAAGCCCCGCGGTCCGACACCGTTCCACTGGCACGGGCTATCGATCCGTCCAGACCATCCAGCGCCGAGCCGAGCAAGATGATCACCGCACCGGTGCGGAAAAAGCTGTTTGCGATGAATATCGCCCCGGTAACGGTTACCAGGAGACCAAAGACGGTCATCATCGCCGGGGTGACTCCGGCTGAGGCGAGCCCGCGCCCCATCGGGACCAGAAATTTTGTGATCCGGGGGCGGACCCGCATATCGATCATGAAGAGATGAAATTAGCAGGACTGCGACGCCCGCCCCCGCACATCGATCCTCCGTGGCGGACCGCCTGTCCAAGAACGCGTCCCGGGCCCGATGTTGTCCCTATTGGGTAGGATCGAACCTTCCACGAGAAGGAGGTTTCTGTGCTACCCGAAAAAGTTCGCAATGTTGTGTTGGTCGGACATGGAGGGGCCGGGAAGACAACTCTTGCCGAAGCTCTCCTTTTTGTCAGCGGAACCACCAACCGACTCGGCTCGGTTGAACAGGGCAACACCGTTTTCGACCATGAGCCAGAAGAAATCGCTCGAGGGATCTCACTCGGCCTCGCCGTGGCCACCGTGGAGTGGGCTGGTCACCGCATCAACATCATCGACACGCCGGGTTCCAGTGATTTCGCCGGTGACGCGAGGGCGGCGATTCGTGCCGCCGACATGGCCCTCTTCGTGGTCTCAGCGGTCGATGGAGTGGAGGTCCAGACCGAACAGCTGTGGAACGTCGCCGGAGACGAGGGCATCCCCCGCGCCGTCATCATCTCGAAACTCGACCGGGAACGTGCTTCTTTTGATCGAACTCTGGGTCAGCTCCGCGACACCTTCGGCAAGGCAATAGCACCCATTCAAACCCCGATCGGAGAGGAGGCGGATCTGCGCGGCCTGGTCCGCATCGCCACTGAAAGGGCCTACGAGTACAGCGACAACTCTCCTCTGGGCAAGGAGATCGATCTTCCTGAGGACGTGGCCGAACAGGTTCATACAACACACACCTCCCTCGTCGAATCAGTAGTCGAGACCGACGACGAGTTAATGGAGGCCTACTTCGAGGGGAACGAACCGACCAGGGACCAGATCGTTGCCACCGTCCACAAAGGTATCGTCAGTGGCACCATGGACCCGGTCCTGGTGACGTCTGCCGAAAAATTGGTTGGAATCGATCTCGTACTCGAGTTCATCGTCGACTACGGCCCCAACCCCCTCGAACGAAAGTTGCCTCCGCTGGCCGACGGAGAATTCGGTGAGCCATCGAGTGACGGGCCTGTTCTCGCTTATGTCTTCAAGACGGTTTCCGACCCGTTTGTCGGACGGATTTCGATGTTCCGAATCTTTTCCGGGACTGTCACGAATGACCAGCAGTTGGAACTCGGAAGCGGGGGCACCGTCCGTCTTCACAATCTCTTCAAAATGCAGGGCAAAGAACACGCCGATACTTCGGATCTCCCGGCTGGTGGAATCGGTGCAGTTGCCAAGGTCGAAGAGACCCGGGCCGGCCACACTCTCCGGTCTCCCGGTGTCAACGCAGTAATCGAACCGATGGTCTATCCGCGGCCGGTCGCCGAGGTGGCGATCACCCCCCATTCCCACCACGACGAGGAGAAACTGTCGACCGCCCTCCACCGAATCGAGGAAGAAGACCCGACGATCAGCGTCCGTCGCCACCCCGACACTGGCGAAAACATTCTCGCCGGACTCGGTGATTCACACATCGATGTGACCCTCGAACGGATCCTGCGCCGCTATGGCGTGGAAATCGACTCTCACCTGCCCACCATCGCTTACCGGGAAACAATCACCCGAACAGCCGAGGCGGAGGGCAAACACAAGAAGCAGAGTGGGGGCCGCGGCCAGTACGGTGTCGCTTCGGTTCGCTTCTCGCCGCTCCCCCGTGGAAACGGCTACGAATACGTCGATTCGATAAAGGGTGGTTCTATCCCCCGCAGCTTTATCCCGGCAGTCGACAAGGGGATCCAGGAGGCGCTGGCCCGGGGCATCGTCGCCGGATATCCGGTGATCGATGTTTCCGCCGAGGTCTTCGACGGAAAATACCACCCTGTCGACTCCGACGAGTTGTCGTTTCGCATGGCGGGTATTCAGGCTCTCCGCGCTGCAGCGGACAAGCTCAACCCGATTCTGTTGGAACCTGTCATGCGGATGAAGATCGTCGTGCCTGCCGACCACATCGGAGATGTGATGGGCGATATCAACAGCAAACGGGGACGGGTCCTGGGGATGGAAGGCGAGGGCAACCTCTGGACCGTCGAGGCTGAAGTACCGATGGCGGAAATCCAGCAATACGCCGCCGAACTGCGTTCGTTAACTTCAGGACGGGGTAGTTTTGAGGTCGAGTTCGACCATTACGCCGAGATGCCCCACAATGAAGCCGAAAAGGTGATTTCGGAGAGTCGAACCGCTCACAGCTGACGACCGTAGGACCGACCAGGAAAGGACGAGGATGCCAGACGCAGTACTCCGTTACGGAGACAAGGAGCTAAACCTCCCTACATTGGTGGGTACCCAAGACGAAACGGCGATCGACATCTCCCGCCTGCGCTCGCAACTCGGCCTGGTCACGGTCGACCGCGGTTTCGCCAACACTGCCGAAGGTGACTCGGCAGTCTCTTACATCAATGGCGAGGAAGGGATTCTGCTCTATCGCGGATACCCGATCGATCAGCTAGCCGAGAAGTCGAGTTTTCTCGAAGTCGCCTATCTGCTCCAGTATGGAGACCTCCCTACCAAGGCCGAGTTCGACGCCTACGCCGATGCGATCACCCGACACACGTTGCTACGCGAAGACGTAAAGCACCTATTCGAAGCCTTTCCCCACAAAGCTCATCCAATGCAGATCCTGGCATCAGCGACCTCGGCGCTGGCCACGTACTACCCCGACGCGCTCGACCCTTCGGATGAAGAAGCTGTCGACATCAGCGCCCGCCGGCTGATCGCCAAGACACCCACGATGGTGGCCTGGTCTTACAAATACGCCGTCCATCAACCGTACGTGTATCCCGACAACGACCACGACTATGCCGCCAACTTCCTCAAGATGATGTTCTCCGTTCCCGCCGAGGAGTACGTGCCCGACCCGGTGGTATCCAAGGCACTCAACATGTTGCTGATTCTACACGCCGACCACGGGCAAAACTGCTCGTCCTCGGCGGTTCGCCTCGTCGGGTCGGGCCAGGCGAACATATTCAGTTCGGTGAGCGCCGGCATCCACGCCCTTTCCGGGCCGTTGCATGGTGGGGCGAACCAAGCGGTGGTCGAGATGCTCGAAATGATTATCAACCAGGGTGGTGACATCGGCGCCTTCGTCAAGCGGGCCAAGGACAAGGACGACCCTTTCCGGTTGATGGGCTTCGGGCATCGTGTCTACAAGAACTTCGACCCGCGCGCCCGGATCATCAAGAAAGCCGCCGAGGACGTTCTCGAAAGCATGGGTGTCGACGATCCGCTCCTCGATGCCGCGATGGCGCTCGAAGAGGTGGCACTGAACGACGACTACTTCGTGGACCGAAAGCTCTACCCGAACGTCGACTTCTATTCGGGAATTATCTACCGGGCAATGGGATTCCCGACCGACATGTTCACGGTTCTCTTTGCCATGGGCCGACTACCCGGCTGGATTGCGCAATGGAGGGAATTGGCTGCCGATCCCGAGGGGAAGATCTTCCGCCCCCGCCAGATCTACACCGGCCCGCCGACCAGAGACTATGTCCCGTTCGAAAACCGATAGCTACACATTGGGGACATCCTCGGTGTAGACGTCCTCGACAACGCCTCCATCCACAGCATCGACAACCACTAACCCGCGGGCGTCCGGCGGCTCCGTCGCCGAGTACAAGAGGACAGCCCAACGCGGTCGTGACCGCCAGCCTCGAAAAGTGACAGCGGCTGAGGCATGGCCGATGGGAAATTCGACCGACCCTGCGGCGATGTGAAGTGCGTCGTGCTCGTCGAGATTGAGGGGCCAGGCCGAGGCGATGTGCCATCCAGCCAGGGCTAAGAATCCGAGGGCGGGAATCCATCCCTGGTCAACGGTCAGAGTTACAACCGCCGCTCCGGCCAGATAGATCCAACCTGCGGACCGCCTCCTCAGAGGAGAGGGAAACTTGAACGGGCCGAGGACCGCTGAGTCGAGTTCCTCCTCGATGTCGACCGCGGTTGCCAGATCCCTCTCGATGTAGATACCGGATCGGTCGATCTTCGGCTGCTCACCCTCGGTCATATCGCAGGCTCCTCCGCTATCTCCACGAGTTTGGACCTGGCTTCGGCCATCGGTACACCTCGCGTATCGGCATCCTCCCCATAGAGACGCAACCCGACGGTGTCATTCTCGACGTCGCTGTCACCGACGACGATCACCGCCGGATGCTTTTGTGTGATCGACTTTCGGATCTTGTCGCCAACGGTGTCGCCGGATCGGTCTACCTCTACACGCAAACCGGCCGCTCCCAATGTGGCTGCCACCTCATCTGCATAGTCGAGATGTCTATCGGCGACCGGGACCACAGTGACCTGCACCGGTGCCAACCAGGCGGGCAAAGCCCCCGCATAGTGCTCGACGACGACCCCCATGAACCGCTCCAGCGATCCGGCCTTGGCGCAATGGATCATGTAAGGGCGTTCCGGTGTGTTGTCAGCGGTGATGTACTCCAATTCGAATCGGTCGGGAAGGGTGAAGTCGACCTGGATCGTGGAGAGTTGCCAGCGGCGGCCGATGGCATCACGGGCATGGACATCTATTTTAGGACCGTAAAAGGCGCCTTCACCGGCAGCAACCTCGTATGGGATCCCCCGCTCCACTAGCGCCCTTTCGAGTGCGTCCTCGGCAGCTTCCCACCGATCCTCGTTGCCTTCCGGCGCCTTCTCGGGTCGGGTGCTGAGGTCGGCCTCTAGTTCGGTGAATCCGAAATCGCGGTGCCAATTGAGGACGAAATCGAGGTGCATCTGCAACTCACCCGCGAGTTGTTCTTTGGTGCAAAACGTGTGCGAATCGTCCTGGGTGAACCCGCGGGCACGGAGAAGTCCGTGAACCGCTCCAGATAATTCGTATCGATAGACGGCGCCGAGCTCAGACAACCTGATCGGGAGTTCCCGATATGAGTGCCCGGAATCCTTGTAGATGAGGACGTGACCGGGGCAATTCATCGGCTTGACCCGATATTCCTGGTCATTGTCCAATTCGAGTCCCGGGTACATATTCTCCGCGTAATATCCGAGGTGGCCCGAGGTCTCCCATAAGTCTGCTTTAGCGAGGTGGGGGCTGTAGACGAACTCGAACCCGTATTTGTCGTGCATCGCCCGACTGTGGTCCTCGACCGCCTTGCGGAATCGCCCACCCTTGGGGTGCCAGACCGCGAGGCCGGACCCCAACTCATCGGGGAAGCTAAACAGCCCGAGTTCGGCACCTAACTTGCGATGGTCCCTTTTCTCCGCCTCCTCGAGCCGGCGCAGATGGTCGTCCAAGTCATTTTGAGACGGCCAGGACGTTCCGTAAATCCGTTGCAACTGGTCACGCTCTTGGTCACCACGCCAGTAGGCGCCTGAGGTCCTGGTCAATTTGAACGCGGGGATCCTCCCCGTCGACGGCAGATGGGGCCCGCGGCAAAGATCGACAAACCCGTTGTTCCGGTACATGGTGACGTCTTCGCCGTCTGATACTTCGGAAGGGTCCACGTTTGCGATGATTTCCCGTTTGAACGGGTGCTCTTCGAAGATGTCCAGTGCTTCATCGACCGACACCGAATCGCGTTTGAAAGGCTGATCTTCCTTGACGATTTCCCTCATTCTGGCCTCGATGCGTTCCAGGTCCTCCGGCGTAAACGGGTTGTCGACCCGGAAGTCGTAATAGAAGCCGTCTTCGATCGCAGGCCCGATGGCGAAAGTGCTACCCGGATAGAGATCGAGCACCGCCTGTGCCAGGACGTGGGCAGAGGAGTGCCGGAGGATGTGAAGCCCTTCCCGATCTTTCAAAGTGATGATGCGGATCGGGCCGGACTCATGGATCGGGGTGTCCAGGTCGAACAGGCGGTCATTGACAGAAATAGCCACCGCCGCCCGCGCCAGTCCGGGTCCGATCGACGACGCGACGTCGTTCCCGGTCGCCCCATCCGGGTGCTGGGTTGTATTTCCGTCGGGATACACAAGGTCTATCGGCACGCTGTTTACTCGCTAGCCTGGGGTGCGGCAGGATACCCAGACCCAAAACAAAGTCACATCGAATATCTCAACCATCCAGGGGGAAGAGAATATGAATCCGAAAGATTTGGTACAAAGCTCCCACCCGGACGCGACGATCCGCGACATCGCCTCGGGCGCGAATCAGGTGTTCCGGGTCATCGCCGAGAGCGGCGCCACCACCATCATGAAGGTTTATCCCGTGGCATCGAGAGAGCGACGGGAGCGAAGGGCCTTGGAGGCGTTAGCGGGAGTCCCCGGAGTGCCAGCCATTATCGATAGCGGCGTTGTCGGCGATCAGGCGTGGATCACGATGAACGACGCCGGCCAATGGAATCTCGCCAATCTGCCAAAAAACCTGGCGGCGATTGAAGCCGCGGGTCTGGTCCTACGCGGGGTGCATGACGCCGAAGCAGCCATCACCAACCTCGTGACGAGCATCGATGACGAATACGTCAAGTCGCACTATCAGTCGACAATCACCCGATTGGGACGGTTCCGCCGACGGTTCCAGTTGGAACAGCAGGTTCTGGACGCCGCCCTGAAAATGACTCCACCCATCGCGTCGAAGTCTGTTACCGCTCATACACGGCCGACACCGAACAAGTTCGTGGTGTCCGAGTCCGGAGCAATCACACTCGTCGACTGGGAGTGGGCCACCCTCGCCCCGCCGGAATGGGACCTCTCACTTTCAGTGTGGCGCTTCGCCGCCATGGTCGGTGAGGACGCCGCGGCCGCATTTCGGAGCGGTTACGGGGCGGAGCTCGCCGAAAGCACCTATCGGCCATGGGTGGCTTATCACGCCGCGACGATGATGCTCGATGCAGCCGAGGTGCGCGAAGGACGGCTCGGCGATTTGAGTTATCTCGTCGACGATCTCACCGAGGCCGTCCTCGGGACCTGATCTATCCGGATTTCTGGCGGCGAAATCCGCGAAATTCGACACTAAGCATTTTACCCTTGTCTGGTAATGGCAAGGAGGACGGTTCTTGTTTGAGGCATTGATGGCGGCAACAGCCACCACAGGGCTATTTGTTTTGGCAAAGGGAAGACGGGGCCAACAACGTTTCGAGGTCAAACCCTCGCTCGTTGTGACACTTCACGACCAGAAGGAGCAAGATCTCCCCTGTCCGTGGTGCTATGGCCCGACGTCCGAGAGCGACACCCGCTGCTCGGGGTGCGGTCAGCACTTCGGCTGACCCAGCTGGATCTCAAGCCTGCGCTCGATTCGATCGGTGACAAATCCGACCGATTGGTAGAGCTTCAACGCCGGTTCGTTGTCAGCCGCCGTGTACACGATGAATTCCGAACAGCCCGAACCCTTCAAATAGTCGATTCCGGCAAGGACCAGCTCCCTACCGTGGCCTTTGCCCCCATATTCCGGTCGAACGGCAAGTAGATAGATCTCACCGACGCCATCCTGATGGATCTTGCACCAACAGAGCCCTACCAGTCGGGGACCCTCACGTAGCAGTCGCAAGCCGTCGGCTTCGGACCAGGGTTCAGCGAGGCGTCGTGTGAGGTCGTCGGCCGTCCAATTCCCGTTCTCGGAATGCCCGGCGAAAACTGTGCGCGTCACGGCCAGAACCTCGTCGAAGTCGCTTTCTTCAAAAGGCGAAGTCGGTCCTCCAGACGGAGTGTCCAATTTGCTTGTTTTCATCCTTCGAACGCCACCTAGCACGCGGGCACCCTGAGGGTCTAGGGAACTGTGACGGTCGATTATCTCCAGCCGTGAAAGACCCATCCGGGCAACAACCGACAGCACTTCATCAC
Source organism: Acidimicrobiia bacterium (assembly GCA_036524475.1). GTDB lineage: Bacteria > Actinomycetota > Acidimicrobiia > Spongiisociales > ZC4RG35 > MA-ANB-1. Next base: position 13,633 of record DATDCF010000120.1, read on the forward strand.
GAAGTTCTGTCCACACTTCCGGATAAATATCGGGTGACTGCGCCGCCACCTCGACGAGACCGGACCCCGATACGGTCGATGGCACCAGTGTTACGACTCCGTCGCCCCCGTGGCCAAACCAAGCTGCTGATCCAGGACCCGAGATCGTCAACCGGGTGAATTCGCTCAGCAGCGGATCGCTCGTGCGTTGTTCCCAATGCGCCGCAGCGCGCAGGACTGTGTCGGGCTTCGCATCCACAAAGATAACGGTAACAAACGGGGTTCGAACACCTATTGTGTCAGGGTGACCAAGGTAGGACTGGTGCTCGGCGGTGGGGGAATCACCGGTGCGGCATACGAACTCGCGACATTGATGTCGCTCCGTCTCGCGACCGGATGGGACCCCGATGATGCCGATGTCGTCATTGGAACCTCATCGGGATCGTTTGCATCGGCCCTGGTGCGAAACAACGCCCTCACCCTCGACAGCCTGGTTCGACCCGGCGATGATCGTGAGGCGGTGGCCGACCGAATTCGACGGCACCTGTATCAGCGAGGCGGGTCTCCCAAGATGGGAAGCTGGGTCAAATACGGAATCACTCCCGGGATTCGTCAACCTGGCCTCACCCTGTTCATGGGCTCTCCCGCCCGATACCAGGCCAGAGGCCTTGCCGAATGGATCGCCTCGCAGATAGGTGAGGATGCTGCCGAATCATGGCCGACGCGGCCGACAGCAATCGTTGCGTACGACAGTCAATCCCGGATGCGGGGTGCTTTCGGCTGCGCTACAGCACCGTCGGTTGGACTGGCGGATGCGGTG
>DATDCF010000121.1:0-3495 GCA_036524475.1 Acidimicrobiia bacterium
AACTCGACACTGCCCCTCGCACCATCGAGGTCCCACCCGACCTTGCCGAAGCGTTAACTCAGAACCCAAATGCAAAAGCCTTCTGGGAATCGATGTCCTACAGCAATCAGAGATGGCACGCGGAGCAGGTCGAAGGAGCGAAAACCGAGGACACTCGTGCTAGGCGGGTCGCCAAGTCTGTCGCATTGCTAAGCGAGGGCAAGGCTCGCTGAACAAGGTCTCTTCTACGCAACGCCTGCGACCCAGTCTCTCACCATGCGGTCGAGGGTGGGCATCGGGACGAGGCCATTGCTCAAGACTGTGTCATGGAATCCTTTGATGTCGAACCTTTCGCCAAGCGCTGCCTCGGCTTCGGCTCGCATGCGCATGATTTCGAGACGCCCGATCATGTATGCAAGCGCCTGGCCGGGCATTCCGATGTAGCGATCGACCTCCTCCTCGATTGTCCCCAAGGACATCGGCGAGTTGTTGAGGAAATGGTCGATGGCCTGTTGGCGGCTCCACCCCATGGCGTGGATCCCGGTATCGACCACGAGACGCCCGGCCCGCATCGAGTCGGCTGACAACATCCCGATCTTTTCCATCGGCCCGCTGTAGATCCCCATCTCATCGGCGAGGCGTTCTGTGTACAGACCCCATCCTTCGGCATATACGGTGATCAGAGCGTGTTTGCGGAACTCAGGGATGTCTTCGAGCTCCTGGGCGATGGCGAGTTGTAGATGATGCCCCGGTATCCCTTCGTGATAAGCAATCGCCTCGATCTCAAAACGCCCCCACCGGGTCGGGTCCGCTGTGTTGATGTAGAAAGTCCCGGGCTGGGAGGCGTCGACGGCAGGCGGGAAATAGAAAGCTGTCGGGCCCGATGGGGTTTCCGCGACAATGCAGTCTGCCTGGGGAAGTCTCCCGAACCACTTACCCATTTCAGCCTTCGCTCTCGCCATAGCTGTTTCGCAGCGATCTACGATTTCGGGTCCTGAGTTGAAGTGGAGGTCGGGATCGTGGCGTAAGCGGGAGTAGATTTCTTCGAGATCGGGCGTCCCCAACACATCCGCTCCGAGCTGGCGGTATTCCGCATCGAGCTTCACGACCTGGTCAAGTCCAATTTGATGGATTTCGTCGGGCGAAAGGGGTAATGACGTGTGCTCGCGGACCAATCGGGCATAGCTGTCCTCGCCGTCGGGTAGCCAGCTCAGACCGGGCTGGTCCTCGCTACGTCCGGCAGGAACGACCTCATAGGCGATGGTGTCGCGAAATCCCTGTAATGCCGGCCTCAAATATTCGCGCTCACATTCGGCAAGCCGGGACAGCCATTCACTCTTGTCGACTCCTGCCGGACACCTCGCCGCGGAAAGAAGACCCTGTTCCAGCGGGAGAGCAAGGAAGGTGTCGATCTGGGCGACAGTCTTCTCCGCGGTGGACGCCATCGGCGTCCTTCCTTTGGCCACACCTTCGGATAGACGCCCCTTCATCTCCCCAAATGCTCGTGGAGCTTTGGTGAATCGCTCGAGAAAAGCGTCCCCGTGCTCACGCGTCTCAATAGGCATCTGACGGACTCCGACAGGGAGCATCGCCTGGAAACCCACCGTGTGACTCACGTAGAACTCGGCCATGCGGGCTTCGGCGCTATCGGCGGCGGTCGTCGTCTCGAATATCAGGACGTCGCGTGTGATCCGATCCGAGTTGACCAAATCATCGGAAGCGATGGCCGACGCCCGCCGGCCCAAGTCGCGTAGTTCTGCAATCTCACGGTCTTCGGCTTCGAGAGAGAACTCTCCGAACTCTGTGTCGTAGTCGTGGATTCCCCGCATGCTTGCCGACAGCGGCTTGGTCTTCAGCGTCCACTCGTAATACTCATCGGCCAACTGCGCCAGTTGCTGATTGCTCAAAGCTCTCCTTCGGATACCTGTTCAGGAGAGTAGAGCGGCCACATCGTCGAAGTGAACCGGGAGTCGGATGTTGCCGCTGAGGTTCCACAGCCCCGGTCCATGCCCCCATGCCAAAACCTCAGTTGGCGGGGGGTCTCGGTACCAGCACTGGCGTCGAGTCCCGGTACTCCCGATATGCTGCCTCTTCACCCCAGCGGTCGTCTGCCCTTCTTTCCAGAATCGGGACTCCGCTGATCCGGGTAAGGAGGAGGGTTACGAAGATGGGGGAGATCAAGACCACCCATCGCCAGCCGGACAGTATCGGGACGGCCATGATTGCGACCCCGGTCCAGAGTGAGATCTCACCGAAATAGTTCGGATGGCGCGACCACGCCCATAGCCCGGAGGAGATAAACCGTCCTTTGTTGGCGGGGTCGTTTCGAAAGGCTGACTTCTGCCGGTCGGCCGCCACCTCGATGGCGAACCCGGCCAGCCATAGGACAATGCCCAGAAGTGCCCACCAATCCAGCTCCTTTCGATCGAGCGAGGTGATAATCGCCAGGGCTGCCGCTGCCGTGAGCAGGATCCAGGCCCCCTGAAGTGTCCAGGTCATCAGGAAGCGGAGCGCGCTGGCCTTGAGCACATCGAATCGGACATCTTTACCGGATTCGCGGATTCGCTGAAAAAGGAATGTGCCGAGGCGAACCGCCCATACGATCACCATGCCGGCGGCAATAAGTGCTCGAGCATCGAGATCACCACTCAGCATGACCGCGACAAGGGTTATCGCCACATAGGTAAGGCTCCCCGTGAGATCGAAATATTTCTCTGTCTTCGCTGCATTGGACGGGATGAAAACCAGCCAGTTGATCAGGTAGGCGAGAAACCCGCACAAGGCGAAGACCGCCACCGAACCGACCATTGCGCTTCCATCGCTGCCCGCCCAGGCAACGAATGCCCCTACGGCGATCGCGGCGATGATGCCGGTAATTGTCCCGCGAGCTTGGTCGGCCATACGACAACCATAGGGACGAGTTGTAAGGCTCTGAGAAACCCGGCATGCTCCGGCCCTATATCGCTTAGTTGACGCATCGGCCGCCCCAGGCTCTACCATCGCCGGATGAAAATCGCCTCATACATCTTCTATGTCCTCGCTGGTTTGGCTGTCCTGGCCGGGATCTCCGCTGCTTCATTTGCCAAAGAGCAGCTCGGTGAGATCTTCGGAAGTGGCGCGCTCTTCTTCTATGGCGGTATGGCGGTCATGTTCGGCGTCATCGGATTGGTCTGCGCCCGGCTGGCAAACCGCACCTACTGAATAGCTCGCCGATCTTTAAATTTCCCGGATCGGATCGACGAAGAGAGACTGGGCCGCCACACCGAGCCAACCCTCCTCATCTCCCAAGGAGCTGGTCGCCATGCCGGTCCCCATGGGATTGATGTGGGTCTGCGAGTCGAGGTAAACCCATTCGCCTTCCGGTCGCCGGTGCATGCGGATTTCCAGGTCCGGGTTGATAAAAACCCAGTCGCGGACCGCACCTGCGAGGTTGCTGACACCGTTGCCGAAGTCCGCCGCAACGGCTACACGTTCCACCACCGTCGTTTCCTCGTCGTTTACCAGGGGAACCGTAAG
>DATDCF010000122.1:0-6251 GCA_036524475.1 Acidimicrobiia bacterium
TACGCCGTCGGGGACATTGTCGCCGGCACACCGCAACTGGCGCATGTTGGCTACGCCGAAGCCATCGCGGCCGTAACTCACATCGCAAGCGGCAATACGGCTGCGGTCAATTACCAGGCGATTCCGCGGGTCACCTATACCCATCCGGAGGTCGCCGAAGTCGGAATGACCGAAGCCGATGCCGGAGCCGGTGGAATCGAAGTCGATGTCACCAGCCACTCGTTCAACGGAGTCGGCCGGGCCATCATCATCGGCCAGAACCAGGGCTTCGTCAAGATCGTCTCCCGGAAAAATGGACCGATAATCGGTGCCTCGGTGGTCGGCCCTCAGGCAGGCGAATTGATCCACGAATTGATGTACTCGGTAGGCTGGGAAGCTCTACCGTCAGAAGCAGCAGCATTCATCCACTCGCATCCGACACTGTCGGAGGCAGTCGGAGAAACCCTGATGGCTGCGTCGGGACGCGGCCTTCACTAGAGGAGAGAGAACTTTGTCGACAACAGTTGCAATGCCCCAGCTCGGGGAGACGGTCACCGAAGGGACCATTCTGAAATGGTCGAAGAGTGTTGGAGACACTATCGCCGAGGATGAAGTCCTCGTTGAGATTTCGACCGACAAGGTCGACACCGAGGTGCCTTCTCCAGCCGGAGGAACCATCCTCGAGATTCTGGTCGAGGAGGGTGACACCGTCACTGTGGGCACACCGCTGGTTGTGATTGGCGAGGCCGGTGAGGAACCGTCCGCTGGCGATGCCGCAGAGGCGCAACACGTGCTCGTCTCGGCCGTGGATTCCAGTGACAAGTCCGGAGCCGCAACTACGACGGACGCCGATGAACCCGAGATTGTAGCTCAACCCGATGAGGTGGCAGCCGCATCCGAATCGGCGACCGGCAACGGAGAGAAGAAGCCGACCGCCGCGGAAATTGACGCCTTTTTCGCCGAGCCCGATGAGACGGAGAGGCAGCCGCAATTGCTATCGCCGGTAGTTCGCAAGCTGATTCGCGAAAACGACGTCGATCTCTCCGCGATCAAAGGCACCGGCCAGGGCGGCCGGGTAACGAGGAGAGACGTCGAAGCCTTCATCGAATCACCAGCGGCCGCGGCGGTTCCCGCTGCCCCAGCTTCAGCTAAGGAAGAGGTGGAGCCCGCCCCAACCCCGGCTCCGCCAGTTTTCGAACCTCAATCGCTGGAGGAAACCAAGGTTCCGGCTGTTGCCGCTCCGCTGCCCGAGACAGGGTCGGGATCTGAGGAGGTGGAGCTCGATCGACTCCGGGTGCGGATCGGCGAGAACATGATCAAGTCGAAGCAGACCGCTGCGCATGTGTGGACGTCGGTCGAGGTCGACTTCGAAAAGGTGGAACGGGTTCGACAGGCCCACAAAGCTGCGTTCAAGTCGAGCGAGGGCTTCTCCCTGACCTACCTCCCGTTCATCTCGAGAGCGGTTATCGATGCGTTGAAGGCTTATCCGGTCGTCAACAGCTCGTTTTACCTCGAAGAGAAGAAGGCGGTGTTCCACAAGGCCGTGAATCTCGGGATCGCCATCGATCTGAATGAGGGCGGGCTTGTTGTCGGGAGCGTGAGAAACGCAGACGGACTCAGACTCGTTGGATTGGCCCGTTCCGTCAAGGATCTCGCCGAGAAAGCGCGTGGCAAGGGGCTCGACCTCGACGATGTGACCGGGTCCACTTTTACCATTACCAACCCGGGCCCCTTCGGATCGTTCATGTCGGCGCCGATCATCAACATCCCTAATGTGGCAATTCTCTCGACCGACACCGTTACGAAGCGTCCGACGGTTATCACGACCTCTGACGGCCAGGACATGATCGCCATCCGGCATATCGGTTATCTCGGGCTGACCTGGGATCATCGAGCGTTCGACGGCTCCACCGCTGTTCTCTTCCTGAAGCGAATCAAAGAGAATCTAGAGACCTGGGATTGGGAGCAGGAGCTCGCTTGACGCCCCGGCTGAGGGTTCGATGGTTGGGCAGGCTCCCCTTCGGTGAGGCGTGGGATCTGCAACGCGCGTTCCATGAGGGCCGGGTCACCGGAAGGTCGGCCTCCGACTACCTGTTCCTGCTCGAGCACCCCCCGGTGTTCACTATCGGCAGAAACGGCGACGTTGGAAATCTCCTGGTAGACCAGAGGGTCGTCGAGGCCAAAGGCGCAGAGCTATTCAATATCGATCGTGGAGGGGACATCACGTTCCATGGCCCGGGACAACTTGTTGGATACCCGATAGTCGAACTCTCTGATCCCAAACAGATCGTTCCGTATGTGCGGAAGCTCGAAGAAGTTCTGATCCGAACCGTGGCTGAGCTCGGTATCGAAGGTTGGCGCGAGGGAGGATTCACCGGAGTCTGGACGGAAAAGGGCAAAGTTGCGGCCATTGGTGTGCGTGTCTCGCGCAAGGTGACCATGCACGGCTTCGCTCTCAACCTCCACCCCGATCTGGACTTCTTCTCGATGATGAATCCATGTGGCATCGAGGACCGCCCGGTCACCACCATCTCAGAACTGGTCGGTCGGAAGGTGGTCCTGGAAGAGGTCGTCCCGATAGTCGAGTCACACTTTGCCGACGTCTTCGGATACTCAGAACCCGAGATTCAGCACGCAGCCTTCGCCCGCGGGCAGGGGATGTCCCGCGAGTACGAAGTCGATCGGATGCTCGCCAACGGCACCTTTTCCCCGGAAATGAGAAGTCAGGAGCCAGTTCTGTTGAATGGACGTCTTCCCGGTGAGCCGGCCAGACCGCCATGGATGAAGGTCACTGCCAAACTCGACGGAGATTATCTCGAGATGAAGAAATTGATGCGTGGCCTGGAGTTGAACACGGTTTGCGAGGAGGCCAACTGTCCCAACATCTACGAATGCTGGGGTATGGGGACCGCGACGCTGATGATTCTCGGAGACAAGTGCACCAGGGCATGTTCGTTCTGCAATGTCGATACCGGCAAGCCGACTGAGTTCGACATTTTTGAGCCGTTCCGTGCGGCCGAGGCGATCAAGAAGATGAATCTCAAGCACGCGGTGATCACGTCGGTCAATCGTGACGACCTCGACGACGGTGGCTCGGGCATCTTCGCCCACACTATCACCGAGTCGCGGAGACAATCGCTGGGCACCGAGATCGAAGTGCTCATTCCCGATTTCAAAGGCGATAGGGAAGCGCTCCAGACGGTGATGGATGCCGTGCCCGAGGTCTTGAACCACAACACCGAGACGGTGATCCGCCTGCAACGAGACATCCGCACCTCAGCGAACTACGGCCGTTCGTTGGCCCTGCTCTGGCGGGCTAAGCAGATGAATCCAGCGGGCCTCATCAAGTCGGGGTTGATCGTCGGGATGGGGGAAAGCCGGGAAGAGGTTCTCGGGACTCTCGCTGACATGAGAGCGGTCGGCATCGACATCATCACCATCGGCCAGTACCTTCGACCAACAGCACGTCACCGACCCATCCACCGCTATGTCCACCCTGCTGAGTTTGCCGAATACAAGTCGTACGGTGAGGGTATGGGTGTCCCTCACGTCGAATCGGGCCCACTGGTCCGTTCCAGCTATCACGCAAGGGAGAGTCGGGAGGCGGTTCCGGTTTCGATCGGCGCTACCAGGTGACTTCCGGGACCGCAGCGGAGTCGTCCAAGGTGGCTGCCAACCGCTTGGTGTGGTTTGCCGCCGCCGCTGGGGTGGCGCTGGTGGCGATCAGCATTTTTGCGGTCAACCTCCTCCCTGTCGTCACTAACGACAGCCTGACATACCTCGACCAATCCCGGGATCTGATGTCAGGTGGTGTGGTCGAGGGCGGGTATCGCCAGGTCGGATATCCAGTAGTGCTGTGGCTCGATCGTGTCGTTGCCGGCATCCTCGGCGCTGAGCCGTTGCTGTTTTCGGTGCTGGTTCAGCGACTTCTCCTCGTCGGCGCGATCGTCTATTCATTGGTCCTCTGGCGATGGAAATCTCTCCCCGTCATGTTGTTGATTTTGACTCCGGAGTTCGTGGTATATCCGGACTTTGTCCTCACAGAGGGCCTCACGGTCCCGTTGAGCCTGCTCCTGGCATGTTTGGTGAGCCACTATTTCCTGCTCGATGATGGGGCGACGATTTTCCGACGACCTGAGCGACTTGAAATCCCCCAGATTGCCATCTTTGTCGCACTTACGGCCGTCGTGGTCGTCCTGATAATGATCCGATTTCCGCTTGCAGTTTTCGGTCTTATTCCGGTGGCAATTGCCTGGCAGGCAGTGGTGAAGCGAACCTCGGCCTCGAAGAAAATCCTTGTGGTTACCTCAGGATTTGTCGCTGTCGCGTCGATGTTTGCGCTGGCCGCAGCCATCGAGAACTCCCGCGAATTCAAAGTGTTCTCGCCTACCACCAATGGAGTGCGGGCGGAGTATTGGGGTGCCTGGCGTCTCACATTCGGACTGCATCCTGAGAATCAGGACAAGGCGATATTGGCGTCGTACTTCGACGGGGGAACCCCTCACCCATTTCTCGCTCGTGTCACCGATGCAAATCCACTCTACGAAGATCAGGACGCGGAAATCGATGCCGCGATTGTCGACCTTCTGGTGCTGTCCGGGACCAGTCGAACGCGCGAGCGAGTGTTTTCTATCCTGGGTTCGCTTCGTGGGGGGAGGCATAACGACCTCGACGTGTACGCCGAAAGTGTCCTGGGCTCAGACGCGAGGTCGATCGATGAGTCGATCAATCGGAACTCACTGGCGATCGCTAGGGGGACACAGGCCTTCGCAGACGAATACAACGATGGGGTGTTGCCACAGGCGGTCGTGACCTCTGCGATTTTCCCGACGTATCCAAGTCCGGGGGTGCAATCGCTCTTCGCATATTTGTTACCGGTCACATGGATCGGGCTCATGGTCCTGACTCTGAAGAAGAGGCGTTACACAATGGGTCTGATATTCATCGTTCCCCCGCTGACAATGGCGCTAGCAATGGGGTGGCTTCTAGTCGACAACACCCGCTTGCTGATGACGACATCAGTCTTCGCTGTTGCAGGCTTGAGCGGCCTGCTTGAGGCCCGAAACCTGCCACGGTCCCCCGGAAAGAGTGCCGGCGCCCACGAGGTTTGACGACTTCGGATGAGGGGTACCGCCCGATATGGTGCGAGACTTCCATCTATCCAACACAGCATCTTGAGGCGCCGACCGGGGCCAGCCTCTGTTCCTGAGACCTACGAACCCACCACAGGAATGGGGTGGCGCGTCTTCATTTCTCTCGTTCTGGGATTCGCAGCGCTCGGAAACGGTGTTGCCTCGGCATCGGACCCATACGAGATCCTCTTTCCGGTGGCCGGGGAAAATTCCTACTCAGATACGTTCGGCGACCCCAGGCCGGGAGGCCAGACCCACGAGGGAGTCGACATACTCGCGGAAAAAATGACGCCGGTAGTGGCAGCGGCCGACGGAGTAGTGGGTTGGGTGCACGACGAGCAGGGCGGAGACTGCTGTGCCATGCAACTTCTTCACAGCGACGGCTACAGCAGTTGGTACATCCACCTCAACAACGACACGCCCGGCACCGACGACGGGCTCGGTTGGGGATTCGCACCAGGAGTCACCACGGGAGTGGCAGTAAGCGCCGGTCAGATAATCGGGTACGTCGGTGACAGTGGTAACGCCGAGGCAGCACCATCTCATCTTCACTTCGAACTCAGAGACCCGTCAGGGGTTGCCTTCGACCCGTACCCGAGCCTGCTCGCAGCGCGCCTTGTCGACCCTACGGCGGCAGACGAGATCCTCTTTTACAGGGCTGACGGCCTGTTCAAATACTACGATCTCCTACCTGGCGGATTGATCGGAGCGCCGATCAACTCCGGCACCGGCTACACCTCAGGGTGGTCCACAATCGCTGACATCGATCTGGAGGGAGATGGCCAGGATGAGATCTTCTTCTACCGCGACGATGGCCTGTTCAAGTACTACAACATATTGCCGGGCGGCGTGATCGGCGCTCCAATCAAATCTGGCACCGGCTACACCCCGGGGTGGTCCACGATCGCTGCCATCGATCTCGACGGAGATGGCCAGGATGAGATCTTCTTCTACAGGACCGACGGTTTGTTCAAGTACTACGACTTGTTGCCCGATGGGACGATCGGTGCTCCGATCATGTCAGGGACCGGTTATACGACCGACTGGTCGACCATCGCCCCGTTGGATCTGGACGGGGATGGCCAGGACGAAATTCTCTTCTATCGTGACGACGGCCTGTTCAAGTACTACGACGTGCTG
>DATDCF010000123.1:0-3621 GCA_036524475.1 Acidimicrobiia bacterium
ACTGTCGACATCGTCGATTAGGAAGATCGGAATTACATCGCTCGCTTCCTGCATGTCGATAACGCGTTGCGCAAGTTCGTCCAAGGCGGCTCGGTCGAAGCCTAAGGCAACCAATACAATCCTCTCGCCCTCGTGGCTGTCGGCGGGATTTCTACCTGAACGGATCCGGCCCAGGGCGTCTGCCGCCGCGGGCTCGAAGCTGGCTTCATGATTTGTGATGAGGGCCTGGCGGCTCCTGCGTTCGACACGAGTGGCGATCAAGTCGGCGAAATGAGCCGCTCCATCGAATTCGCCAAGTTCCTGCGTGACGGACGACGCGATGATGTCTTCTCCGTCGGCCAGCATGCGCTCAGCTGCACTGCGGAATCTGGGATCCTTGACCGATGGAGCGAAAAATCCTCGCCCACACAACTCGACAAACTCTGCCCGCCTTGCTTGGTCATCCAACCGATCAGCATCTCGACTGACTACTACAGCAGGCAACCCACTGGCCACAGTTTCATGGAACGAGTTGTACCCGGCGGTCGATACCACGCCGTCAAACGCTCTGAGGAACCTCGCCATCGGGTAGACGGCCTGCATGATCACGCCGTCGACGGGTGACTTCCACTCGCTGTGGAGTGGGTGCAACGGTGCGAACAGATGGATTTCCTCGCCACCAGCAATGGATGTGATGACATCACGGACGTCTCCTATTAGCGTCGGCAATGTTTTAGGATCCGAGTCACTGAGCTGGACCAGAATTGCCCTTCCGTTGGCGGGAATACCGAGCGCCTGGCGTGCCACGTTGCGGTCCACCTGCTCGGTATCGTCGACAAGCACTACCGGAGGCACATAGTTGACACCGATGTGGAATTTTGACGTTAATCCAACGTCGATAGGGCCTGCCAGGTCTCTAGGCTCAACCACGACATCAAACCCGGCAGCCAGTCGAATTGCTGCCAGATTGCGATTTGCTCGCCACATGCCGCGACGCGACCACATGAAGTCAACGGTCGGACAATCCGCTCGCACCTTTTGAATACTTGTAGGCGGATTTATGTGATCGATGATCACCGCTGCCGGCTCGATATTTGTGACCAAGGCAGACAGACGCGAGCCGAAGATTGGCTCCCACTCCACCCTGGTCATCCCTAACCTCAGATATGACGGCAGATACTCGACGCCGTAACCGAAGTCTCTAACGAGCGGATAGGCCTGCGACGAAGTAAGAAAGACAGGGCGAAATCGGCCAGCAGAGCGCTTGGCCACAGCCAGCATCCTTGTCAGATGACCCAATCCGTGTCCGTTGCCGGTCACGAAGAGCACGTTGGGCGGCGCCGACGAGGCGGAACGTCCGGAGTTGCTCATCGAACGATCACCGCGAGATCATCTCTGAGGAGGACACGGAGCAGACTCATCCGTCATCGCTACGTTTGAAGCACAGACTCCGATGGCCGGTGCGTGGTCTGAGTTCTCACCGATGGGCCACCCGATCGATGCTTGCGGGATGCCGAGATGCATGACCTCAGATCGTATTCGTGGACCACGACGCTTGGCTCTAATGACACCGGTTGATACACGTCGTACGGGAACTCCTTGCAGCGCGTCGAGCTGCAGGATGCAAGTGGGTCGCGTTGACGGTGATGGCCTCGACTGCGAAAACGTAGATCGGCACGGTTGTAGAAAGAGGTTGGGCCGCGGCTAGTGTCTGTCATCTTGGTGGAGCCGTAGCGCTTGTAGCTGACAGCCACAGCACTGGTGAGGATCCGATCAGTCCATGCCCGTTTTTCCAACCTGCGACTTTCCCGTGCTCGACCGCTCCGAAGCCATCGACATCGTCGGGTCAGCTGTAACAAAGGGGGAACCCTTCAGCCTCGTTCGGCTAGGTGACGGAGAGGCTGTGGTTCTCTCCTACGGTGACCTCCTATCGCTCGAGGATCTGGCGTATTTGCACGGGCATTGGGGTTCCCAGGGAGTCTCACTTGGCTCCATTGCTGAGGTGAACCAGGACCTGCAGCAAGCAATCACAAATGCTGACCTTGTGGGCGTCCGAGACGACATTCTCAGCGTGGACATGCCATCTGACCTGCTTGGCCGGCCTGGGAGTGAGGTCAGAGACTTCGTGGTTTCATCATTCCGGATAAGAGATGACGAGAAGAGGAGCCTGAGCTCCTCCGGTGCACGAAGGCTCGCCCTGCTCCATCAGGTGTTGAGCCACACAGAATGGTCGAGTTGGCAGCAATTCTGCAGCGCATGGATCCACTGGGATCTCCTGACCACCGGAGCGCTCGAAGGGATCTTGAAAACTGTCACGAGTGTCGGATTGGTAACGGCTAGACCTGAGCTCGAGTACATGGTGACCCACCGCTTTGATGTAGAAACGACCACCGTCACCGTGCCCGACAAGTTCATCGAGGCACCGGAGTCCGACGCCGGTCGGCATGTACCGGACCGTTATCACACCATCAGGGAAGATCTCTCGTTTCCCGAGGGAACAGTGGTCCTGGTGGGAGCAGGGATTCCGGGCAAGGTCTACTGCAACTGGCTCAAAGAGTCGGGATGTATTGCGATCGACGTCGGTTCGGTTTTTGATGCTTGGGTGGGAAAGGCCTCCCGTCCCCTGGTACTTCAATCGCGTTTTGGGGTAACAGGGGGCAACCGCGTGCCGCTCGATCTCCAACTGCATGTCGCAGCCCTCTCAGACCACCGTCGGATTGCCCCGCGATGGAAGACGTCAGGGCCAATCTTGAGCGCAGTCGATTTCCAGGGTCAGCCAGGTAGTCACGACCGATGAGCGACCCTATCTTCGTGTTGGGCTGCCATCGGTCTGGGACCTCGGTCGTGGCGGGCTTGCTCTATCACGCATGCGGCGTGTCAATGGGTGAGTTGATGCCAGCTACGGAAGACAATCCATTGGGTTACTACGAGGCGATCGGTGTCGTGGATGCCCACAGGAACGTGTTGGCTCAACTCGATCGCGATTGGACCTGTCCGCCCTCCACCTTCCGCCCCGACCTCATGGATCTATCTGCCCTATCCGAGCAAGTAGAGATTCACAGGTCATTGCCCGAGGTTTGGGCGATGAAGGACCCGCGCTCGATGTTCCTGCTCCCTGCGTGGAGTCACCTCGGCATCGACCGTGTCCGGCTGGTCGCAGTGGTCCGACCCCCGGTAGACACAGTGCTCTCCATCGAGAAGCGAGACCGTATCCGGCAGGATCGAGCCGAAGCGATCGTTGACACCTACCTACGTCGGCTTGCTGAAATCGCCGAACAGGTGCCGCTTCCTTTAATCCATTTCCCCGGTGACGGTGACGGGCTCATCAAGCAGGTGAAAGACCTTGCGGCTTCGCTGGACCTCCCTTGGGATGAGACCGCAGCAAGGGATTTCTTCGATGAGAGTCTGGTGAGATATCGCTCACCTTTGAGTGACTCCAGCCCTGTTTACGAACGATTGATCGAGAGCGCGACGTTCCCGGCGAAGGTGCCGGCGATCAGCCTGAAGTCTTTGAATCTAAATTCTGAGCCTGAGTGGCCACTCGAGACGCATCTTGGGGTTCGTTTCGTTCAGCAACGAAGTCAACTTTGGGAGTTCCAACGTTTTTCGGGCGACGGGAAGCCTGAGGTTGTCGAAGTATTG
>DATDCF010000124.1:0-15922 GCA_036524475.1 Acidimicrobiia bacterium
TCCGAATAGAACTCCCGAAGTTTGTGCCCACGGGCGTTCGAGCGCATCGGTCGATGGGTCGTTGCGCAGCATCAGGACATCGAGGTCATCCACCGTGATCTTCTCGAACCCATCCTCTGGTTGTTGAATTGCTCCGAGAAACGTCTTCAGCGAGCGATAGCTCTTGTTCTCCGGACCGCGGGCGTGAGCGACGACCTCTCCTGCCGAATTCTGCGCGAGGTCACCGACTCCCATGAGCCAGACTTCATGCTCACGATTCCGTGCAGCCATGGCCAGCCGTGTAGTGCTGAATTCCGCTTCTTCGGTAGCGACGTCATTTACAACGAATCCGATTCTCATCAGTTGCTCGCTCCTAATTCGAGGACGGTAAGTCCGTTTTGTAACTTCTTTAGACGGTCGCTGGCCCCCTTGAAGTCGAGGAATCTCGGTCTGAGTGGTGGCTCGGTAAGGATGCCGCGTTCACATAGTTCCTGGATCAGAGGTACGGCCTCGAACGAGATCTTCCCGATATATAGCCGCTCGAAGTCGCCCCCTGCGGAGATGTAATCGAGCAAGCGGACCAATCCCCGCAGATAGATTGCATCCTTGGTCATTCCACCAGCCCGGTACGCCCTCATCGTCGTGATGAAAGCGGTTCCCCCGGCACAGCCATACGTGGCGAGGGCGTCGAACGTTTCCCGAAAGGACGCCCCGTCGCTGCGCATGCGGGCGGCCACGACCCGATAGGCGAGTATTCGCAATCGTCCGAATTGCAGACCGCCTGCTAGGTATTCGGCAACGACTCCCAGGGCCTCCTGCAGTTCGTCGTAATTGGCCAGGCCGAGCGAGAGGATGTGTAGCGGTTGGAACAGTCCGTTCTCAAAGGTAACGACGTGAGTCCCTACCTCATGCTGCAGGAGTTGCACCACCCTGCTCCGGGCGATCCTGGTCTCAGTTCCGACGTACAGGTTTCCGCCTTCGACCATAACTCCGGGAGTCGTCTCGCTCACCCGAACCTCGGCCCGCATCTCAGGGTAAGACCTCCGGTAGAGGTCGATTTCACTCCTGGCTGCTTCGGCAAACTCAAGAGCCGATACCGTCTCGTGCCGGGGCGAGGAGACCTGCTGACTCGTAAGAATCGATTGAGCGAGCGCGAGAATGGTGTCTTCGACGTTGCCAAAAAGCTCAACCGAATCTAGGAAGAACGAATCCGTGCCGCGATTGGCCAGAATCCGAAGTCGCAATTTCAAACTCTCGAGGAGACCCTCGACCAATGAAGCGATCACAGGGTCGTCGGCTTGCTGGGAATTGATGGCGTCGATTCGGCTCCTGAGGTCACTCAGTTCTGGCAGCTCTCGATACTCGAAGTCGGGTTCGTCGATCCCCGAGAAGAATTGATCCCTCGCCTGCGTCACGTTCGTTGGGGTCACCAACCGCAAAAGTGGGAGCAACCCGCAGATCTGGGCCAATTCCCGATCCAGGGCCAGGTCGTTCTCCGTTACTGGCATGATCGCTCCCAGCTTTTGAGAACCGGGGCGATGGTTCCCACCAGGGAATCGGCGAGGTAGGCCTGGGTCGCCCGGTCGACGTGGTCGGTCCACTCGTCCATGAAGACTTTCTTGAATTCGATGGCGAGGGCGCACCCATACTCCCCGTAGTTTTCATGCGTCCACGCTGCCACCTGGCGACCTTCGAATTTCACATTCTCCCGCACGTCCAGCTTCTCGCCTCGCAGCGACGCACTTCCCAAGTGATCGAGGAAGGTGTCGGCGACGTCTCGCCATTTCCGGGGGAGCGAAGCCGTGCCCAGATTCACGGTTGGATTTGCGACTTCGGGCTCAGGTTCGCTTTCGGGACCGCTCCTTCGATGGTTGTACGAATGGATGTCGTACAGGACGAACCCACCGTGCTGTTGCACCATTGTGTCTAACACGGTGCGAAGGCGGTCGTAGAATTGGTCGTACTCGCGCAGAGATACTGAGACGACCTCAGCTGGAAGGGGTTCGACGTACATGTCGAGTCCCCATGCATCGTCCGGCACGCAGTAGATTGCTTCATCGCGGGGGCGGTTCAGGTCGACTTCGAATCGCGACCGATTGACGACGACGTTGTTTGGGATCCTTCTCGCAAAATAGTCTGTATGGGAATCTTCCTCGCGCCGCCGGGTTTCGCTGTCGAGAACCATTCGTGATGCGACAGCCGGTCGGAGCTGATGGCCGTTGTGTACCGCGAGCGCGACGAGCGGCTCCGGGCGTGTCAGAGTGACGGAAGTGAAATCCATGAGTGGGAGAACTACCCGTTCCTCTTTTGTTTGAAACTCTGCACGACCGTCAAAGGGCCCGGAGTCACGGGGCACGTGCCTCAACAGCAGGTGCGTCGGTACACTCCGGGCATGCTTGATTCGCCGGTCGTTGGACAACTCGCCCCCTCGGTTCATTCCCTCCTCCTACGAGATCTGGAGCGGCGCGCCATGGTGACCGGGGACAGGGATTCGATCGCGGTTGTCGCGCCGTTCACGGGTGACCGGATAGGTTCCATCCCTCAATCCAACGCGGCAGATGTTGTGGCGGCAGTGGCCGCTGCCAGAGAGGCGCAGATTGGCTGGGGTGCCACCTCTCCTGCGACCCGCGCCAGGATCCTGGTCCGATTCCACGACCTCCTGGTTGATCGCGCTGACGAGGCTCTCGATTTGATTCAGCTCGAGGCAGGGAAGGCACGGATCGCGGCCTTTGAAGAGGTCTACGACGTCATTGCGACGACCCGCTACAACGCCAACATAGGGCCGAACCTCCTGAGGCGAAAACGGAGGGCAGTGTCGCTTCCGGGATTGACCACGGCATACGAATACGCGCATCCCCACGGTGTGGTCGGTTTCATCGCCCCGTGGAATTTCCCTTTCACCCTTGGTATCTCCGACGCTATCGCTGCTCTGATGGCCGGCAATGGCGCTGTCATCAAACCGGACGAGAAGACGCCGTACTCGACTTTGTGGGCTGTCAGCCTTCTCGAAGAGGCCGGGCTTCCGACCGGTCTGGTCCAGGTTGTCACAGGGGACGGCGAGACGGTCGGGGTGCCCCTCATTGACAACGTAGATTTCGTGATGTTCACCGGGTCGACAGCCGTTGGCCGGATTGTCGCCCGGCAAGCGGCGGAGCGGCTGATTGGCTCATCGATGGAGTTGGGGGGAAAGAACGCAATGCTGGTCCTGGCCGATGCCAACCTCGACATCGCAATTCCAGGAATTGTTCGGTCGGCGTTCGCAAACGGCGGTCAGCTGTGTATCGCTGCCGAACGGGTCTATGTCGAAGACTCGATCTTGGATGAATTCACCAACAGGTTCGTCGAAGCGACCCGACAGCTGGATATCACGAGCTCTTTCGCCTACGCAGGACCGGTGAGCTCGATGATCAGCGAGGAGCATCTCAACAATGTTGCCAGCCATGTTGATGATGCCCTGGAGAAGGGCGCCACACTTTTGATCGGTGGCAAATCGCGGCCAGATGTGGGGCCGTGGTTCTATGAACCGACAGTGCTGACCGGGGTCGACGAGACGATGATCCTGTGCCGCAGCGAAACCTTCGGGCCTGTCGTCAGCATATATGGCGTCCCTGACTCCGAAACCGCGATTCGCATGGCCAACGATTCCGATTTTGGGCTCAACGCCAGCGTGTGGACCCGCGATACGGCCCGGGGTATCGAAATAGCAAGCCGAATTCAGGCAGGTACGGTTGGCGTGAACGATGGGTATGCAGCTGCGTGGTCGAGTTACGGAGCTCCGATGGGCGGGATGAAACAATCCGGCCTCTCGAGGCGTCACGGTCCAGGCGGCCTGTTGAAATACACCGAATCACAAACTGTGGCCGTCCAGCGTTTGGTCCCGGCTTTCGCACCGCCACCAGGACTCAGCTACGACCGTTATCAGAAGCTGCTCGGTCCCGCACTGAAGCTTCTCAGGCGCTTGCCCTTCTACCAATAATCCAGACCACCAACCGGGGACACAACGATCCTCGTGACTCCCATGACTTCCGGAAGGGCACCTGACAATTCCACATCCTTCGATGTGAGTCACATGCCGCACACGAGTCAGCGGCCGCTGTCGAATTGATCCAAATCCGCCGCCAGCGCCTCGCGTTCCTCTGCATCTTCGACCTGATCGAGAGAATTTCTGGCCAGAGAGAGGTGTTCCTCGAAAGTGGCGAGATCGTCGACGTCGGCTGCAGCTCTGGCGATCGCCTCGTGGGCGAAGCCGGTCACGAATGGGCCTAAATCGTTGTCGATGGCCAGGGCAAGCGATCGCTCACCGAATCTCCGGGCGAGGTCTGCGTAGCCGAGCACTGCGAAGACGCGTGAGACCTGCCAGTCGCCGATGGCATGGTTGCGCATCGACCCCACCTGGTACCAATGGAAACGCTGTGCCAGGGCCGACGCGATCATGTCCTCCTCCTGTTCTCGTGTCAGCTCATCCTGATCGAGCAGGTTCCATGTGTAATTGAACGCCCGGGGGGCGAAGGTGCGGTGCCATTGCTGCACTTCCTCGTAGCTCGGGTTTTCGAGGGGCTCGGTCATGCGTTCACCTCAGCTGGTTTGGGAAACCACCGTAATTGCTCCGCCTCTTCGGGGAGATCCGTATCGCGGGACGAACCTTCGGCGCAGTGTTCGAGGAGGGCCTTCGCCGCCCGGATCTGGTCAACGAGAGCCGTCGCCGGCATCACGTCAGGCACAGCCGAATCCTCGCCAAATACGACATTGCGTAGTGAGGCCGGCGGCCTGGGCAGCCCATCCCTGTGTCGCCACACGGCAGTGGCGGAGTCGAACTCGTAGAGCGGGAGGAGCTTCCATCCGTTGGTCGCCACCATGTCGACCGCCTCGACGAGATACTGGAACTCTTCCTCGGAGATGAAGTAGTTGAAGTTGAGTCGCACCCAACCTGGTTTGATCACCTCACAACCATCTGCGACAAGCACCTCGAATCGTTGGGTGGTTTCGGCGTCGATTCCGAGAAGACGGTGACCGTATGGTCCGGCACAAGAACATCCCCCGCGGGCCTGGATGCCGAATACATCGTTGAGCAGGGCCACTACATAGTTGTGGTGGAGGATGCGTTCACCATGCTCGATGACGAAGCTCACAATCGAGAGACGCTCGGCATCGGGGTTTCCGAGAATCCTGACGTTGGGATTGTGCGACCACGCCGAGATGGCACGTCGGATGTAATCGTGTTCC
This sequence comes from Acidimicrobiia bacterium, assembly GCA_036524475.1. Taxonomy (GTDB): domain Bacteria; phylum Actinomycetota; class Acidimicrobiia; order Spongiisociales; family ZC4RG35; genus MA-ANB-1. The sequence goes on from DATDCF010000124.1 coordinate 5,203, forward strand.
AGTTCGCGGATGCGCTCAGCCCCAACTTCTTCTTTGAGCTTGAACACGAGCCCGGCGCGGATCGATTCGATGATGGCGGGAGTGCCCCCCTCTTCACGATGCTCCGGGTCCGATATGTAGGTGTGCCGCTCCGACGAGACATATTGAACCGTCCCACCCCCCGGAACCGCAGGGACCGTGTTGTGGACGAGATCCTTGCGTACCACCAATACTCCCGGGGTTCCCGGCCCACCGACGAGCTTGTGCGGCGAGATGAAAATGGCGTCCTTGTAGTCGCCAGATGGGTCTTTGCGTCTCATCTCGATACCGACGTAGGGAGCGGAAGCTGCAAAATCCCAGAAGGAAACAGCATCGTATCGATGGAGGAGCGCCGATATCGCGCTGGTATCGGAGATGATCCCGGTCACGTTGGATGCCGCTGAGAACGAACCTATCTTGAGCGGGCGGTCACGGAATTCGATGAGGCGTTCCTCCAAATCGCCCAAGTCGACGTGGCCATCGGCATCTTCTCTGATCTCGACCACGTCGGCGATGGTTTCCCGCCATGGCAGCTCGTTGGAATGGTGTTCGAACGGCCCCACAAAAACCACGGGGCGCTGATCAGCCGGGATATGCCGATCGAGGTCGTACATGGTGTCCATCCCGGCCGGGATGCGAAGGCCGAGCATGCCGATCAGGCGATCCACAGCCCCTGTGGCCCCACTCCCGGCGAAGATGACCGCGTGTTCTTCCGGGACGCCCCCAACGCACTCACGGATGATCGCCCTCGCGTCCTCGCGAAAACGGGTCGTCTGCAATCCGGTTCCCGATGTTTCTGTGTGGGTGTTGGCGTACATCGGAAGGACCTGGTTTCGGATGTAATCCTCGATGAACGACAGAGATCGGCCCGACGCCGTGTAGTCGGCATAGGTGAGCCTCTTGGGACCAAACGGCGTCTCAACCGCCACATCCCTGCCGATAATTGACGATCTGATCGTTTCTACGATGTCGACCGGTATGTTCTCTACTGTTTGTTCAGGCATGAATCCGACTTCAGGTGATAGATAAGCATGGCCGATCACACGATGGTGACCGTGGGCGACGAGGAGATTCGCATTTCCAGTCCTGACCGTATCGTATTCCCCGAGCGGGGCTGGACGAAGCTGGACATCGTCAACCACTTTGTTTCGGTCGGCGAGGGGGCTGCCCGCGGGATTCGAGATCGCCCGACGATGTTGAAACGGTATTTGAAGGGCATCGACCAGCCACCGATCTATCACAAGCGAGCTGACAAGAACGCCCCGTTCGATACCGTCCAGATCAGGTTTCCATCGCAACGGCCGGGGCGGATGAACGTGCCCCGGACCGCTGCCGATGTGATTCGCCTCGCCCAGTTGGGTTGTCTCGATTTCCACCCGTGGCCGGTCCGTGACTCAGACACCGACCATCCCGATGAACTGCGGTTCGACTTCGATCCCACCCCCGGCGTGACATTCGCCCAGGTCAAGCAGGCGGCGATGGGCGCAAGGGCGTTGATCGACGAGCTGGGACTGGTCGGCTGGCCCAAGACGAGCGGGAGCCGCGGTGTCCACGTGTACATCCGGATCGAGCCGATCTGGGACTTCTTTCAAACCCGTCGAGCGGTGCTCGCATTCGCCCGGGAACTGGAGCGGCGAATGGAGGGCCTGGTGACCACGAAGTGGTGGAAGGAAGAACGTCACGGTGTTTTCATCGACTACAACCAGAATGCCCGCGACAAGTCGGTGTCATCGGCCTACGGTGTGCGCCCTACCGGGTATGTGTCAGCACCGGTGACCTGGGGCGAACTGCCCGATGTCGAGATCGAAGATTTCCCGATGAAGACCTTTGCCGGCGATCGCTATTCCAGTGTCGGCGATCTATCTGACGGGATCGATGAGTCCGTATGCCGCATCGACACCCTGATGGAGTGGGTCGTTCGAGACGAGGAGAACGGCATCGGGGAGGCACCCTGGCCCCCGAACTATCCGAAGATGCCTGGCGAACCACCGCGGGTACAGCCATCGAAACAACGACGTCCCGACGACGAGTACTAGTCCGGAAAGATCTCGACTTAGAGGGCGTCCCGCTTCTTGAGCGCCCAGGTGAGCAGAGAAACCCCGAGGACGAGGACAACCCCGAGCTTGACGATGCCACCGCCGGCGCCGATAGCGATCGGCCCGAGCCCGTCGAGAGCCTCCTGGCCGAACTCGGCGAAGCTCCCATAGATCGACATCGAGATTCTCCAAATCGAGATCTGGGCTATTCCGGGAATGACAAATGAGACGATGGTCTCGACCACAAGCACGTATGCGAGACCGATCAACATCGATCGAGAGAAGAGATACCCGATCGGTACGAATATCGCGGAGTACCCGATCGCTGCCGAAACGAACAGGATGATGCCTGACCCGGTGATGTCGAGCCCCGCCCCGACCAGCAACCCGGTCAGGACCGTTAACCCCCATGCAATGACGGCGAGGGTGATCGATGCGGCGGTCCCGGCCGCAATTGCGGCCATTGCGAAACGCAATCTCGAGTACGGACGCATGTAGATGTAGGCAAGGGTTCCGCTGTCCCGTTCTTCGCGGAGTGTTGCTCCGGCCATGATCAGTGCCGCGATTGCGAACGTATAACCGGTCGATGTGACGATGGCCGCGTAGTCGGTCGCCACCACGCTATCGGCACTCGAAACGACCAGGGGATAGACCAGTGCCGGCACCGCTGACAGGGCCGTCAGTCCGACCACCCGGCCCCGTCGCATCACCCGCCGGTAGAGATGGGCGAAAAGTGCGCTCACGAACCCTCCACCAGGTACCGGAACACCGACTCCAGCGACTCATCAGTGGGTTCGACTCGCGTGACTCCGAACTCACCAGCGGCGATGACGTCGGGGAGGAGGATGGCGAAGCGAGCGGCGTCGGTGACCTGGAGGGTCACCCGCGATCCGTCGAGTTGGACACCGCGAACTTCCTCCATTCCGATCAACCGGGCACTCAACCGCCTGCCTTCATCGGCTTCGATGTGGATCTGTCTCGGCTTGTCGCTCATCGCCGCACGTATCTCGGAAATGTGGCCGACAGCGGCGAGTCGCCCGTCGACCATGGCAATCACCTGGTCCGTCATCCGTTCCACTTCGGCGAGGACGTGTGATGACACGATGACGGTTTTACCCTCGTCACCGAGGCGACGGAACAACCCGATCAGCCTTGCCCTCTGCACCGGGTCGGCGCCGTTGAGCGGCTCATCGAGGAGCAGAACTTCGGGATCTGAGACAAGTGCCGCTGCGACCTTGGTCCGCTGTCTCATCCCCTTGGAAAAACCCTCCATCTTGCGATCGGCCGCTTCGCTCATTTCAACGGCGTCGAGCGACGCCTTGACCCGACCCGACACGTCATCGAGATTGGAGAGTCGGGCGGCGAGGGCGACGAACTCTGTCGCAGTCAGATGCCCGTAGACGGCTTCATCCTCCGGGACCATGGCGATTCGCGAATAGATCGCGGAATTAGCCCGTGGGTCCTCGCCGAGAATGGACACTGAGCCCTGGGAGGGCATCTGAAGCCCCGCCATGACCCGCATCAGAGTGGTTTTCCCGGCACCGTTCGGGCCTAGGAGACCGGTCACACCGGGCGAGAACTGGAGGGTCACCTCCGAAACCGCAACCTTGTTGCCGAACCACTTCGAAAGGGCATTGATCTCGACTGTTGTGGTCATGCGATTTTCCGATAGCGCCGCCGAACGACGAACACAGCAATGATCGACAGGGCCAGGATGACGATGAACGAGGTCCATGGCCCGAATCCGGCAAGCTCCGCCGGATACTCCACCGTGTCGCCGAGAAGGGCATCACGGATGATGCGCGGATGATGGTCGAGCGCTAGCAGCGATACATACTCCGACCCGGGGAAATTGGCCTGGGACACCTGCCCGGCGATGGCACCACCTGCAAGGAGGACCCCGAGGAACGAGGCCGCGGCAATGCCGGTGCGATTGATGTAAGCAGAGAGAATGGAAATCACCGCCCCGTGGAGTGCGACAAATGCCAGCGTGAGGAGCGGCACCTTCCACAGGACATCGAGATTGTCTCGCATGTAGGGAAGGAATCCATCGTCGGAGATGAGGGCCAAACCGAGGTGGAGGAGGATCTGGGGGACGACGTAGATCGCACCCACCACAGTGACAAACGCTCCCAATTTGGCTCCCAGGTAGCCCTCCACAGTCAGCGGGCGGGAAAAGTAGACCGACAACACCCCGTCGGTGCGATCCGGGATGAGCAGGAGAGGCCCGGCGAAAGCAATGAACAGCAGCGAGATTCCTGAGTAGAGGTCGAAGAGCCCGCCGTAGGTGGGGACCCCTTCACGCAGGCTCTCCTCGATATTCCCGATCACCCAGTGAGTGCCGACGATTATGGCCGCCGCCGCCATCGCCACTGCAATGAGAGACCACGGGAAGATCTTTCGCCGGGCCTTCCTGCCCAACCCGAGAACCCGGCGCACCCCATCGCGGTACACCGCCCGTCTCGCTCCTGACGGCCCGGCACGGGGTCCTTCGTATTTTCGGTAACCCCTATCGAAGATGACTTGATCAGTCATCGCTGCTGCCCGCCAGGAAGAGGTCCTCGAGAGACGCCGAGGATCGCGTCATCCGGACCAGCCCTGCCTTTTCGATAGCGATAGCCTCGAGAATCACAGCTTCCAGAGTTGAATCCCCCGGACCCACGAAGATCCTCGGTCCATCGATCTGGGACTCGATCCCTTTTCGGGCGAGGCTCGTACTCACCCCTTCGGCATTTGTGATGACTTCGACGAGGACCGTCCCCAGTTGGTCGAATTCCCCGAGCGGTCCGGACCGCAACAATGTGCCGCCGTCGAGCATCACCACCCATTGGCAGGTCTGCTCGATGTCACTGAGCACATGTGAGGACATGATGATGTTGAGCCCCAGGTCGCCGAGTCTCCGGATCAGGGCGAGCATCTGCTCGCGGCCTTTCGGATCGAGTCCGGATGCAGGCTCGTCCAACAACACCAGGTCGGGGTCGTGTACCAGCGCTTGCGCCAATTTGACCCGCTGTTTCATTCCTGTCGAGAAGTCTCCCAGGAAGCGAAATCGCTCTTCGGCGAGGCCCACGAGGAACAGGGTTTCCGATGCCCGGCGTTTTGCCTCGCGACGGGGGAGGCCGGCGAGCTCTGCTGTGTAGGCCACAAATTCTGCTGCAGTGAGGTCCTCGGCGATGCAATTTCCTTCGGGCATATAGCCCACCCGGCTGCGCACCTTGAGCGGTTCCTTCTCGCTGTCACTCCCGAGAACTACGGCGCTGCCCCGGGTTGGATGGAGCAAGCCGAGGAGAATGCGGAGCATGGTTGTTTTCCCGGCCCCGTTGGCGCCGACCAGCCCGGTGATGCCAGGCGGTATCTCGAGGTCGAGTTGGTTGAGGGCGACGACTTCGCCGTAGTCGTGGGTTAGGTTGCGGACTTCGACTACGGACTCTGGCATCGGACCCAATTGTGGGCTATGCGCGGTGTTTACGCAATTAGGGGTTCCCCCCAACTAACCCCTACTTCGCACTTAAACGTCTACGACCTCTGCGAAGTCCGGTCCTTCGGGGAGCTCCAGTTGTTCGGTCGTGCACTCTTCGGGAGACTTGTCCGGACGCCAGCGATGAAACCTGGTGGCGTGGCGGAACCGATCACCTTCCAGCTGGTCGTAGCTGACTTCGATGACGACGCCTGGCCTTACAGGCGTCCAGGAGAGATCCTTTCCCCCTGACCATCGACTCTGGCCCCCGGGCATCCGGGCTTCTTCGCCGAAGCTCTCCGCCGAGACCAACTCATTGAATCGTTCAAATATCTCGACCCGGTCGACGTCGGGGAATCCCGAGCAGTGGCCGATGAAGTGAAGCTCGCCCTCGGTGTTGTAAACACCGAGCAAAAGGGACCCGATTTTCCCGCCTTCTTTGTGTTCTCGAAACCCGCCGACGACCACATCTACCGTGCGTCGGTGTTTGATCTTGATCATTGCCCTCTTGCCGTGTTGGTAGAGGAGGTCGACCTTCTTGGCAATGATCCCATCACAACCGGCCGACTCGAATTCGTCGAACCATTGTCTGGCGACAGATTCATCAGCCGTCTGTGGCGTAAGGTGCCACGGGTCCCCGAGAGAGCCGTAGAGCTCGACCAGCTTTTCCCGACGTTCACTGAATGGCAGCTCCCTCAGATCTGCACCCTGATAGGCGAGTAGGTCGAACGCAACGATCTCAGCCGGTGTCGCCGCGGACAGTTTGTTGATCCGTGACTCGGCCGGATGGATTCTCTGCTGGAGAGTGTCGAAGTCGGTCGCGCCGTCGATCACCACGACTATCTCCCCATCGACCACAGTCCCCGGTGGAAGCTGGTCCAGCGCACCATGCAACTCGGGGAAGTAGCGGAGTAGCGGGCGTTCATTCCGGGAATCGATTCGTATCTCCGGATCCGACCATGAGAGAGATCTGAATCCATCCCACTTGGGCTCGTAGACGAAATCGCCCTTCGGCCATGACTCGGAGACTTTTGCCTCCATGGTGGGCACGGTCGGGGGAAATGGATGGCTCACGGGTAGCAGTGTATGCGCCGATAGGCTGAAGTAATCGTGGATCGATCGATAGGTGAAAGGGCTCGCACCGTTTTTGACGTGCTGAAACACGCGTTGAAGGAGTACGGACGCGATCTTGCAAGTCGGATGGCGGCCGCGATCTCCTACCGAACGGTGTTCGCCCTGACTCCGATGTTGGTTGTCGCCGTATCCATCGCCACTTTGGTACTCGGCGGCAATGAGGAGGCTCAGGCTGCGATCTCGAGGGCCATTACCGACCTCGCCGGCGCGGACGTCGCCATGATCGTCGACGAGCTCCTCGAGTCGGCTCTGGATGCCGCTGACACCGCGGCTCTGATTGGTTTCCTGGTGTTGCTCTGGTCGAGTTCGACTCTCTTCATAGAGTTGCAGCGTGCGCTCAACGACATCTTCGAGATCCCGATCCCTGACGAGAAGAGGCTGTTTGTTTTAGCCATTCAACGGTCGGTGGGGGTCCTCTGGACCGTTGGGATCGGAATCATGTTGGTGGTGGTGTTTGCATTGAACGCGGCCGTTCAGATAGCAGGCGAAGCGATCTCGTCCCGGCTCGGGACCAACCTCTCATTCATCTCTATTTTCAGTGTCGTCCTCTCGATCGGTTTGATGGCGCTGATATTCGCACTGGTGTTCCAGACCCTCACCATCCACAAGATTCCGTGGCGCGCCGCCTGGGTGGGTGGCGGATTTACCGCTGCCGGATTCACCATCGCCGGGCTCGGCACGGGGATCTATTTCCGCCAGTTCGACCAACCCACTGCCCTCGGCATATCGAGTTCGATTGTGGTCCTCATCTTCCTTGCCTATTTGCTGTCATCGGTTTTCCTTTTTGGAGCCGAAGTGTCTCGTAGCTACTGGTTGTCAGGCGACCGCGATCAGAGCCAGCTGTTGTTCAAACCTGAGAATGAGGCTGAGGTTGTGCCAGGCCATGCCCCGGTGGCCATATCCATGACCGCATTGGCCACTTTTCTGATCGGCCTCATTGTCGGTCGCAAGGGCCGCGATTGAAGGGACTGGTGACAATTGGCACCGCGTTGCAATATCCTCGTTTGTAATGGCTATTGACATCGCCGGCTTTATCGCTGACCTCAAGGAGCACGCAACCGAGCACGGTTTCCATGTTCATGACGAGCGACACATCCTGGAGACCTACTCGCTCCGGCAGTCCTGGGAGGTCGATCTCCACCCCGAGGCTGGCTGTGGTGGGCCGATAGATCTTCATCTGGCGCTGGACGTAGATCCCAAGGTTTTGATAGGGCTCATCGACGAGGTCGAGTCGATGGACGATGACTATGAGGAGCCCGAAGGCGAGTTCAATCTCGATCTCTATTTCAATTGGGCAGTTCCGCCGGTGAACCAACCCCCCGACCTATTGGTGCTCGCCACAGACCTGGCGGGGCTCGGTGGGTTGGATCTCGTCATCGAGGTCTCCGCCATCGATTCGTTTGCGGCTCTGGCCGAAGCACCGGAGCGACGTCTCCACCTTGTCGGTAAGTCCACGGTGAGTCTCGTCGACATCATGATCGGACGAGAACAGCTCTGTGAGGTCCTCGATCGATCGCGCGACGTATCGGAGTATTTGCTCGATCGGGTCGACGAGTGGTTGGACGCTTCTCTGGAGTGATGGCTCGCGGTCAGGCGATCACACTCCACACCGCCCACAGCCCTAGTGCCATGGTGATCGCGGCGAGTATGTAGAAGCCAATGACTGTCAACGGTTTCGGGGCCCGTTCGTCGACCATTATTCGTGAGGTTCCGGACTGGGGGTCTGATGAGGTTGTCGCCGGAGTCCCGGTCAATGCTTCGGCGAATGTCACCGGGTCGTCGGGTATGAAAGGAAGTTCTTCGTTTTCAGCCCGTATGAGGTAGCGCCCGGCGGGATCAACGACGATCTCGCACTCGTCTCGAGCCCAGTCGCCGATTTCACTGCCATTGGAGTCGAGTCGAATCCGGTCGGCGTTGACGCCGACGACGACCACAATCGGGTCGGCGCCCAGCGATATGGCTCCGTTGTGTTGGGACATGGCATCCACCCCAGGCTTTTCTCTCAATCTAGGCGTTCCGCTTGCCCCCGTCCATGCGATCAGTAGGGGAGACCGACTGCCTCGCAGAGAAACCGGTTGAAGACGACCGTTTTCTTCAGATGGCCCGCAAAGTCGTCGAGGAAGGAACCGGATGTCACCAGCCGTTGCGTCAACTGAGTTCCCGCCATGAAGGACTTGAGCCGGATATCGTCGGCAAAAGGGTGGTCCTCTTGGTAGAGCTTGGGCACACGCTGCAGCGACTCCTCGGGATGGCTCAGGGACCAGGTGTCGGAGAATGATTTCGAGTGGGCAGCCTTCTTCCACGCATGCGGTTCGTCGTTGATCTTCTGGCGGATCCTGTGGGCGGTCCTGGTGTCAGGACTCCATAGTCCGACCCCGGCGAAGTTCCCCGATGGTTCGAGGTGGAGATAAAACCCCGGGGCATGGACATCCTTACCCGACTCATGTCTGAACTGGATTCCAACGTTGGTCTTGTAGGGGGTTTTGTCCTTCGAGAACCGGATGTCTCGATACGGCCTTATCAGCGAGCCGCCTTGCTTCCGGGCGTCTGCTTTGAAGTGAGGGGCAAACGAGTCGAGTACGTCGCCAAAGTCTGCGATGAAGCGGAGTGACGGTTCACGGACCATCTCGATGTAACGAACGTTGTTGTCGTCCCACCACTTCTTGTTGTTGTTGGTTGCGAGCTCGCGCAGAAAATTGAAGAGTCCCGGGGTGAAATACTGCTGGCCCATTTAGTCTCCTTTTGTGATCAACCTGCCTGGTGTCCCAATGTCGAATGTCGGGGTGTTCTGTCGACAGATAGTCGAACCGGCACGCGAAGTAAACCCTTCCCTGTGAGCGACCGTGAATTTGGATAAGCAGCCTCAGCCCTGGCTGGCAAAGTCGTGGGAGGTGGCGGGTGCCCTTGGCATGGTGGTGGCTGGCCTGGCCGCTGTCGTTTTCGCTCTGGCCGTCGGACCGTGGTTTGCTGCGCTTGAAGATAGCCTCGCCGTAAGTGCCCGAGCTCTCGATGCGGTCGACCAAACCGTCGAGGTGATCGACGAATCGTTGATCATCTTCGAGGAAACTCTCGTGGGGGTCGACGGTGTTTTCGAGCAGACCCAGGCCTCACTCGACGAGATCAGCGCCGTCGTGCTGTCCACCGCGACGTTGCTGAGTGAGGACATTCCCGACCAGGTGGCCGCAATTCAGACCGCCATGGAGGGGTTGATCGACACTGCAAACGTCGTTGACGGGATCCTCGGTGCCCTGTCGTTCGTGGGTGTCGACTACAACCCGGAGGTCCCACTGGACGAGGCACTTGAAGATGTGAACACCGAACTTGGCGAGTTGGGAGCCACTCTTTCAGACAATGCCGATGACTTGTATTCGCTGACGGTTTCGCTGAATCGTCTCAACGAAGAGATTGGTTCAACCGGTGATTCCCTGGCCGGCCTTACTGTGCAACTCGAGGAGTCGCGTCGATTGATTGCTGACTACCAGTCGACCTCGGGGGATGCTCAGATCCTCCTCGAAGAAGCGTCGGACCGGCTCTCCGGCCAGGTCTGGATCGTCCGCGTTCTCGGAGTTGCGCTGTTGTTTTTCCTCGGGATAGCTTTGAGCGCGGTGTGGTGGCTGGGCAGATCGTTTCGTTCGCCCGGTCAGGAGCCAGTCGAGAATCAGACCGTGTGAGACTCTTCTTCGAGTTCTGACCACGAAGCTCTGAAGCCGTCGCGCAGCACTCGGCCGAAGAGGTTGAAGTGGCCCTTGAGGACGACGACGGCGGCGAGCAAGAACATGACCCCCACTCCGATCCGTGCCGCCGCAGAAATGCCCTCAGATATCACGCCGGTGGCGGCGAGCCAGGATTCGGCGAATTGCACTCCGAACAGAGCCAGCATGACCCATGCCTCCCGTCGGCTGACCGATCGACTGGCGATTATCGCCACTGCAAAGACCGACTGGGTCGCTGTCACCCAGAGTTCATCACGCTGGACCTGGTCGAGTGGCAGGCCATGTATTTCGCCGGCGAAAATCATGAAGACGATTGGGAGGGTTCCAACGAGGAGTGTCCACTGGTTGACTTTCGAAGAAAT
>DATDCF010000125.1:0-7650 GCA_036524475.1 Acidimicrobiia bacterium
GGACGACGTTCGCTTCGTCTTCAGTCGTAGCGAACGAGGGCATGCAGGGGAACTCCGGCTAGCTGGTCAGCACCGTTCAAGAAGGCCAATTCGATAAAGACGGACAACCCGACCACGTCGGCGCCGAGACGTCGCAACAACCGAACCGCGGCGGCAGCGGTACCCCCGGTCGCTACCACGTCATCAACGATCAAGACTTTCTCACCGGCTTGAACGGCGTCGGTATGGATCTCCAACACATCGGTCCCATACTCGAGTGCGTACTCCTCGCGTACGGTTTCATAAGGCAGCTTGCCCGGTTTGCGGATCGGTATAAATCCTGCCCTTAGCCTTTCGGCGACGGGCGTCGCGAGGGTGAACCCACGCGCCTCGATACCAGCGACCTTGCCAATACCCTTATCCATGAAGGGTTTGCTCAACTCGTCGATGAGCTCTGTGAATGCGTCGGCATTCGCCAGGAGGGGCGTGATGTCCTTGAAAACTACGCCCGGTTCCGGGAAATCGGGAATGTCTCGTATGAGGGAACTGAACTTTTCCACCAGCACAGTCTAAGTCTGCCCGGGACGCGTGCCGACGTTGTCGGCGGGCGCGCCTATCCACCCGGCGATAGAAGTGGCGTGACTACATGGAGCCGATAGTATGACGTGGTCCCCACGGGAGCTCTGAAGGGAGCCACATGCTCAAAGTGTCCCGCTGGCGCCTTTTCTGGACCGTTATTTCCATTGGTGCCGCGTTGTACGTCGTCGCTACGATGCCGATCCAGCTCGGCCTCGACCTGAGGGGTGGCACTCAGATTGTCCTCGAGGCCCAGGACACTCCCGAGGTCACCGTCGACGAAGATGTCACCAACCGTACCCTCGAGGTTCTTCGGCGACGTGTCGATGAGTTCGGGGTTTCCGAGCCGACCCTCCAAATTTCGGGCGACCGTCGCATCATTATCGAGCTACCCGGCGTGGATAACCCGGATAACGCGTTGGCCACGATTGGGCGCACCGCGCAACTGACATTTCACCCCGTCCTCGATGCAATTGTGCCCGGCCAGACCCCACCTGACGATCTTCCTGAAGGGGCAATAGTCTTGCCCGGTGACATCGGCGAGGACCTGGTTCTCGGTCCTGCGGCAGTCATCGGTGATCAAGTCGAGATCGCAGCCGCCACATTCGACAGTCAGGGAAGTGCTCAGTGGGTCGTATCGATCCAGTTCTACCCTGAAGGCGACCAGGCATGGGCACAACTGACCGCCGAGTCGGCTTGCTTTGATCCTGGGGACCCGATGCGCCGTATCGCCATTGTGCTCGACTCCCAAGTGCTTTCCAGTCCGGGGGTCTCGACCTCGGTCCCTTGTGGGGTCGGCATCACCGGCGGCGCCACCCAGGTGACCGGAAACTTCGACGAGGAGGAAGCGTCTGAACTCGCACTGCTGATCCGGGCAGGCGCCCTCCCTGTCCCTGTTGTCGTGATCGAACGGGGCACTATCGGCCCGTCGCTGGGACAGGCCGCGATCGACGCCAGCCTGGAGGCGGGACTGATCGGTGCCAGTCTCACCATTCTCTACATGTTGATCTATTACCGGATGATGGGCATGGCGGCGGGTATCTCCCTCCTCACCTACGGTCTGATCTCATACGCGGTGTTGATCTTGATCGGGGCGACGCTCACTCTTCCAGGAATCGCCGGATTTGTGCTCGCCATCGGGATGGCCGTAGATGCGAATGTCCTCGTCTATGAACGCGCCAAAGAGGAGTACAGAGTGACGCCCGAGTTGGGCGGGTCAATCGTGGCGGGGTTCCAGCGCGCCTGGTCCGCGATTGCAGACGCCAACGTCACCACGTTGTTGGCCGCGATGCTCCTCTTCTTCTTTGCCACAGGAGCGGTGAGGGGGTTCGGTGTCACTGTCATGATTGGTGTCGTGGTTTCTATGTTCTCTGCACTCATTGTGACCAGGGTGATTCTGGAGGCCTTAACGAATGTTTCCGCCCTCCAGAACCGCCCGGCCTTGATGGGAATGAGCACCGGAGAGCGCCTTCACAACTGGCTGACGAACTCAGGAATCAATTTGTTCGCCAAACCACGTCGTTGGTTGTTGATATCAGCGGTGGCGGCCGTCATCGCAGTCGCTGGACCCATCGTTAACGGGGTCAACTTCGGGCTGGAATTCCTCGGTGGCAGCTTGCTGGAATTCTCGGTTACCGAGAATGTCGACCTCGAACAGCTGCGGTCCAATCTGACCGATGAGGGCCTCACCGGTGTATTGATCCAGGAAACAGGTGAAGGAAACATCGTGGTCCGGACCCCGGAACTCAACGCCACAGGGGCGGATACTGTCGAAGAGGCGGTCGCGGCTCAAGGCGGCGAGGTCGCTCTGGTTCGGGATCAGTTCGTCGGCCCGACCCTCGGGGAGGAGATCCGAAACCGGGCTTTGATCGCGCTTGGGGTCGCCCTCCTCCTCCAGATGATCTATCTGGGATTCCGCTTCCGTTGGACAGTCGGCGTGTCAGGGATGCTGTCGATGTTCCACGACGTCGCGATCGTGGTCGGGGTGTTCGCCTGGCTGGGTCGCACTTTCGATGGGGTCTTCCTGGCCGCGATCCTTACAGTGATCGGATACTCGATCAACGACTCGGTGGTGATCTTTGACAGGATTCGAGAAGAGGTCAGGGAGCGCCCCGGGGAGTCCTACGCGACCATCGCCAACGATGCTTGCCTACTGACGGTTCCCCGGACCATTAATACCGGCCTCGGCGCAATGATGATCCTGGTGGCGCTCTACGCCCTCGGCGGCGACACTCTGGCAGACTTTGCCCTGGCCCTGCTCATCGGGCTATTGGTCGGAACCTACTCATCGGTGTTCACCGCGACACCAATATCGATTGTGCTCAACGAGCGGTACCCGGCACCTGAGCCCGAGCCTCAGAAGGCGAGTAAACAGTCTCGTTCCAAACCGAAGCAGACCCGTCAGAAGAGTATCTTCGACTGACCCCGTCGGGCCACCCTCACCGCACCGGGTGATTTCAGACTTCTTCTCCACCTGGCTCGACTCGGGATCCGACGGCGCGTCGGGCGATGCGGAGGCGGCCCTCCTCGACCTTGATCACAACCGACTCATCGTCGACCTCGAGTATCTGCCCGTGAATGCCGCCAATGGTGCGTATCTCCTGACCCACCTCGAGCGAAGTCGCGAGTTGTTGCTGTGATTTCTGCCGTGTTCGCTGCGGGCGAATGATGAAAAAGTAGAAAACCGCGATCATCAAACCAAGAAAAATCAAGGTCGTGAGACCGGTTCCACCCGTGGATTCCTGAGCGAAGACAAATTGGGTCACGGTTTCCTCCGATGCGATTGGGACCGACAGAGCAGATTAGGACAACCGGTACGACTAGACCGAACCTTGCGAGTGCCGAATCTTGAATTCCTCATGGAACCGTTCAAATCGCCCTGCTTCGATGGCCGTGCGAGCTCTGGCCATGAGAGACACCAGGAAGCGCAGATTGTGGATGCTGAGCAATCGGAGCCCGGATATCTCCTTCATCCGAAACAGGTGACGCAAATAGGCCCGCGAATATGTCGAACAGGTGAGACAATCACAGCCAGCGTCGAGGGGTCCCTCATCCAACTCGTACTCGATATTCCGGATGTTGAATGACCCTGAACCGGTATGGACCTTGCCGTGGCGGGCGTGACGGGTCGGCATCACGCAATCAAACATGTCGACGCCGCGGGCAATGGCGTCGAGCAAACCCTCGGGGTCGCCTAACCCCATGACGTAGCGAGGTCGATCGTCCGGTAAAACCGAAACGGCCGCTTCGATTGCTGTATTTCGATCAGTGCTGGTCTCCCCCACCGAGAGACCCCCGATCCCGTACCCGGCAAACCCCAATTCGGCAGTCCTTGTCGCACTGGCTACCCGCAGATCAGGGTCGATTCCACCCTGCACTATTCCGAACAACGCCTGATCGCTTCTCCTATGGGCGGCGATACAGCGTTCTGCCCACCGCAGCGACAGCTCCATCCCCGAATTCACCACTGACTCCGGTGCGGGCAATCCCACACAAACATCGAGGACCATGACGATGTCCGCACCGAGTTTTTCCTGGATACTGATCGAGTCCTCCGGTGACATGTGCACTAAGTCGCCGTCAAAAGTGCTCCGGAACGAAACGCCGTCCTCGGTGACATCAGGCTCCAGTGAATAGACCTGAAACCCGCCGGAATCTGTCAGCAATGTCCGGTCCCAACTCATCATCTGATGGAGCCCACCCAGTTTCTCCACGATGTCTGCCCCCGGTCGGAGCATGAGGTGATATGTGTTGGCGAGGACGATGCGGGCGTCGAGTTCGAGGAGATCTCGGGAATCGACCGTCTTCACATTCGCCCGGGTCCCGACGGGCATGAACACCGGTGTCTCCACGACCCCGCGGGGTGTCGACAGAGTCCCGGCGCGCGCCTCCCCGTCGACGGCAGATCCGGTCCAGGTCACGGGGTAGGTCACGAATACAGGTTATGCGCTCAGTCGAACATGAACGACTGGGTGCCTGCTGGCACTTCGATGCCGAGGTGTTGATACGCGTTCAACGTCGCCACCCGGCCCCGGGGAGTACGTTTGAGAAGTCCGATCTGGAGCAGGAACGGCTCATAAGCATCTTCGACTGTCTCCGGCTCTTCGCCCACGGCGATTGCGAGGGTTGACAGCCCGACCGGCCCACCACCGAATTTGTGGATCACGGCATCGAGAATCGAGCGATCGACCTTGTCGAGCCCGAGACGATCGACTTCGTAAACGAGAAGTGCCTGCTCGGTCACGTCTTCATCGAGAACCCCATCGGCCCGGGCAACCGCATAATCATGAACCCTGGCGAGGAGACGATTGGCTATCCGCGGCGTCGAACGACTACGCCCGGCCAGGAGTAGGGCCGATGCCTCTCCGATGTCGAAGCCGAGTATCGAAGCCGATCTCGAGATGATCTGCGAGAGCTCGCCGTCTGAGTAGTAATCGAGCTTTTCCTCGATTCCAAAGCGGTCGCGGAGCGGTGCCGTGACCTTGCCTTTTCGCGTGGTCGCTCCTACCAGAGTGAAACGGGGCAGGTCGATCCGGATCGACTGGGCAGTTGGCCCCTTCCCCAACACGATGTCGAGCTGGAAGTCCTCCATGGCCGGGTAGAGCACCTCCTCCACCGCTCGGGGCAATCGGTGGATCTCGTCGATGAAGAAGACATCCCCTGGTTGGAGATTGCTGAGAATCGCGGCGAGGTCGCCGGGGCGCTCAAGTGCCGGTCCGGAAGTAATCCGAAACGCCACACCCAGCTCAGCGGCGATGACTCCGGCAAGTGTGGTCTTACCCAACCCGGGTGGGCCGGAGAAAATCACGTGGTCGAGGGCACGATCTTCGGCTCGGGCCGCTTCAATCGAAATTCGAAGACGCTCCTTGACACTTTCCTGGCCAACGAATTCGTCGAGACGCCCTGGCCGAAGCGAAAGATCATCGTCGGTTTCCACGGTTGGATTGAGAAGGCTCTCTTCATTCATGTGTTATCGGGACCCCAAATCGCGCAGTGCCTCACGGACCTGCGTCTCGACCGACTCATCCGGGTCGACCTTGCCTATTACCGAATTGATCTCCTCGGTTGTGTATCCCAGGGTTTCCAGGGCCGCCCGTACCGACGCCGAGCCGGATCCCTGAAGGACATCGACATCTTTTCCGGCGAGTTTCGGGGCGAGTTCGAGAACGATCTTTTGGGCGCCACGCTTCCCGATTCCAGGCACCACGGTGAGGGCGTCGGCGTCTTCGGCAACTATCGACCTGATTATGTCGGTCGGTTGCATCGACCCGAGCATTGCCATCCCGACCTTCGTCCCGACTCCCGACGCACCAAGGAGAATCCGGAACAGGTCTCGCTCGTTGGAGGTATCGAAGCCAAAGAGGCTCATCTCTTCCTCCCTGACGTGGGTGTGCACATGGACGACCACCTCTTCTCCGATGCCGGGTAGTGATACCAAACCACGCGGCGTCATATTCACCTCGTAGCCGACTCCTCCCACGTCGAGGCAGACACCACCCTCATAGGTGGAAATGAGAATCCCTCTGAGGCGTCCGATCATGAGCGCACCTTAAGCGGTGCCGCCCGGAGGTGGCACAGGGCAATAGCCAGCGCGTCGGCAGCATCCGGGGGCCTGGGCACTTCGGAAAGATTCAGGAGGCGGGCCACCATGCGTTGCACTCCTGATTTGTCGGCCGACCCATCACCGGTGACCGCGGCTTTGATCGCAGTCGGGACATACTCGTGGACATCGAGCCCGGCGTTGGCGGCGACGAGCATTGCGACGCCTGAGGCGCGCCCAACTGCAGCGGCGGTCTGCAGGTTGCGGTTGGTGAAGACGGTCTCGATGGCCACGACGTCTGGCCGCGTCTCTTCGATGACCATGGTGAGCCCTTCGTACAGCTCTTTGAGACGTTGTGCCATGTTATCTCCAGTGGCCGTGCGGATGACACCGGCCCGGTGCGCCTTGGGCGGATGGGTTCCTTCGACCATCCCGTAGCCGGTAACCGATAGCCCGGGATCAATTCCTAAAACGAACATGTGTTCTATGACGATACCGGCTGTCGGTCCCGATGCGAGGACTATCCACGGATTCGTTTACTTAGAGTCTCGGTGATGAGCGAAGTGGACCGGGCCTATTGGGATGCCCGCTACCGGGACAGAGGTCCAGCGTCTTCCGCCGCGCCCGGCCCGCCACCCGTTTTCTCCGGCTACGAGCACCTGATTCCTGGAAGGGGATCGGCAGTCGAGCTCGCTTGCGGCAGAGGCCGTGGTGGGATATGGCTCGGCAGTCGAGGTCTTACCTATTTTGGAGTGGACGTCAGCCCCGTCGCGATCGACCTGGCCACTCGACTGGCAGCAGACACCGGCCTGGCCGATCAATGCCGATTCGAAGTCCACGACCTCGATCTAGGCCTACCGATGGGTCCGCCTGCCGACCTGATCCTTGTCTACCTGTTCCGTGACCGGCGTCTCGACCAGGCGATCATCGATCGGCTTGCCCCAGGAGGCGTCCTCGCCACCGCGTGTCTAAGTGAAGTCGGCGCTGGGCCAGGCGACTTTCGCGCTAAACCCGGAGAGCTGAAGCGGTCCTTCGACTCCCTGGAATTTCTCGCCGAAGGTGAAGCCGACGGGCAGGCCTGGCTGATTGGGGCGAAACCCGAGTGACGGCGTCGCTGCGCGGCTAGGTGCGCCAGTAGAAACCGCGGTCCTCGGCCACGTCGACCTTCGGTCGAGAACCGGGTTCACCGGTCCCCCGCACGTAGCCGTATCCGCGCATGGTCATCACCATGACGACACCGAGCAACGCGCCAATAACGAGGGCCATGACATAGTCACCCGGGGTCAGTTGGTAGTTGGGGTCAACAGTGGTGAAGCCTGCAGCATCCTGCCGGTCGGGCCAAACTTCGGCAAAACCGTCTTCGACTTGTGTTGACGGGACTCGAACGGTTGCTGTTTCGATTTGGCCGGGTGTCGACGGGAACGACCAGACGATGTCGACTACGACTTCGGTGCCGGAGACAGGACGCTCGGAGCCGGCCACGATTTCGGCCTGAACCGGCGCGGGCTGCAGATTGTTGACGACTATCAAGCCGAGCACGGCCAGAAACGCCATCA
>DATDCF010000126.1:0-20021 GCA_036524475.1 Acidimicrobiia bacterium
CTGGCAGTCAAGGGGTCAGGGGTTCAAATCCCCTCAGCTCCACCCAAAGGCGTAACCAATTTGGGCCACGTGGCTCACGTGCACCATGGTCACACCCGCGGCGAAGGCATTGGCGTAGTCTCGATCCAATGCCGATCCAACTCGACCACATGATCCTCGAAGTTCACGATCTCACCGAGTCACTCAGTTTCTATCGTGACGTCGTCGGCCTTGAGTACAAAGGTAAGGATGGACCCTTTGAGGGTTTCCTCATCACTCCGGACGCTGCACTCGAGCTCTATGACGAATGGCCCGTGGTGGGTATGCGTCATCTGGCGTTCGCAATGGACCGTGCGACTTTCGAAGTTACCTTCGAGCGTATTCGCAACGCTGGCATCAAGTACGGTGACGGTCCGAGCCACACAGAGAACATAAAAGGGCCTGGGCCGTCAACCGGGATGCACGGGTCCTCCGATTCGGTGTACTTCAAGGATCCAAACGGCCACATCCTCGAAATTCTGACCTACGACCAAAGCCCGCGGGCCTAGATCGAGGATCCACCGAGAGCGAGGCTCAGTCACAGGCGTACGACCACACTCGGACGAGCCGATCTAATGCGGTCCAACCATCGGGTGCGAACATTGTTAATTTGAGGTTTATCTTTTTGGCTCAGTGTGAACAGGAAGGAGATTTTGTCGTGACAATCAAGGTGATCGTCGAACTCCAGGCTAAACCGGGCGGTCGAGCGGAACTCACAAGCCTCATGGAAGAGATCGTGGCGGAGCAGGGATCCAGCCAGGAGGGGTTCCTGGGTAGTACCCGCTATGAGGTGCTCGACAATCCCGACCTCTTGATCGAGATCGCGGAATGGGAGTCTGCTGAAGCCCGGAAAAAGCATTTGCAGGAGAGCGCGGCCACAGGCGCCTATCAACCGGTAATAGACATGCTGGCTTCGCCGATCAGTGCCATGGTCATCAGCCGGCTGCCCTAGTCGGGAGCGTTGCCCAGCCTTTCATAACCGGCATTATGTGCGTCTCAAGAGGGTCGGTTTCGTTATTGGTGGTTATTGGTCCTGACCTACGAAAGGTCGATTTCTGAATGGCAGCGGTGAGCGAGGTGTTCGGACCGAAACTCTGAAACAGTTAGGTTTCATAACACAAAACCGGTGATTGCCTTCAACCAGTAATTGGTGAATTCGGGGGTCTCAGGTTACTGGCAGTCACGGGGTCAGGGGTTCAAATGCCCTCAGCTCCACTAGGAAAATTGAGAGTCTGCGGTCACTCGATCATCACTGATTCATCAGAGTCGCAGCACTCATGGTCACAGTGAGTCGATAGAGGGCGCAGATCGCGGAGACGACAAAGGTTCGATCTGCATGTCTTTCGTCGGGATTAAACGGCTGCGAGAGCAGCACGATCAACCCGGGAGATCGACCTACTGAGGCTTCCGATCACTCGTCGCCGTGCTCGATGTGACGATCGAGTTGATGACTGAGACATGTCTCTCGATCTCTGCAATCGATGAGCCTCGTGATCACTTCTCTGATGCTCTCGTCGTCGATTGCGCACAGCTCGTCTCAGGCTTGAGCCAACGGCTATCGGGCCGGGAGTCTCGGCGATAGCGCAAATTGCCGGTTATCGCGCAGGTGGTGTTCAAAACTCGGCGGCTGCATCTCCAAGTGCTCAGCGCCGCAAGGAAGGCGCTCAGCCCACGCGACGTCAGGCTTATGTCTGCCGACGCCGAACATCCGAACTTGAGGCCGCGTTCAACCATGTATTGCCGCTCAGACCCGAGTAGGAGTCAAACAGTCACTCGGAACCGCAGCACTTAAGGTCGACGTTGTTGAGGGAGGTTTGGATGCGGTTCACTAGATCATCGTCGCCCTCGATCACGTCCTCTATGAGGTGCTGGTCGCTCAGAATGAAAGTGATCGGCACCCCCGACACAAGCCAGTCCGCTTGTGCCTGCTGCCAGGTGTAGGCAATGGTAGGCAGGGTCAGTCCTGTCGAGGCCACGAACGCCTCGGGAGTCTCGAATCCCGGATCGCCTTCAACATCCTCGTTGGCCATCCCTACGGTGAGAATGTTGTACTTGTCTTCCAGGTCTTCCCACGCGTCCTGGATGGCGGGAACACTGTCCTGACAGTGAGGACACGTGTTGAGCCAGAACACCACGGCAGTTGGATCACCGGTCAAGTCGGTTAGCTCGTCGACCCCGGTCCCCGTCAGATCGTTGCCCGTGAGTTCCGGCGCCTGGTCACCAATTAGAGAAATCGGGTTCGGTTCCTCGTCCGAGCAGGATCCCAATGTCAGAAGAAGCAAACCCGCGACCACAATTGCAGCCATAGATGATTTTCGTGTGCGATTCTTCAACATTCGATGCCTCTCGACTGAACCCAATTATCGGGCGGTCGCGAGGCACGGAGCCGCAGATGTATAGGAGAAGATGCGACCAAGCCGTTGACCTGAAAAACCCTCTCGCCTCTAGAAGAAGGGTAGCAGCGCCACGCACATTTTCCGATTGAGGTGGTAGAAGTGCTCTTCGTCACGGGGGAATTGCACGTAAAGGTCGTGTCAGCGGGCGCCCCTTTTTGATAGCGTTCTTCGTATGAGACGAATGCGAAACCTCTGTCTAGCCCTGCTTCTGGTGGTAGTCGCTTGTGGGTCTCCGACTCCTTCCGCTTCGGAGTCGTCCACCTCAACGACGGTTACGTCCGTGGCCCCGACTACAACCGAAGCCCCGACCACGACCGAGGCTCCGACAACCACAGAGCAACCCACGACCTCATCCACTGTGCTGACGGATCCCGCACCACCCGAATTGGAAGGCGCTTGGAATACGGATCTCGGTGGCGGCGACCTGGTGACCCTGACTCTGGAAGGAACCAGCTATCTCATCGCGAGGGGTGGCAATTCAGGCACGGGCGACATAAAGGTGGTTGGCGGGACAATCATCTTCTCCGGCAGCGATCTCTGCGATGGCAGCGGCACCAACGGGTGGTCGATCGAGAACGGAGCGTTGACCTTCATCGAGAAAGCGGGCGATCCTTGTTTTGGTCGTTTCGAGGTTCTCGACGGGGAGACCTACATACGTTGAGAGCCCTCATTGGTCCTGGATCGGCAACTTCGCCAAACGCCGCAATCCGGAAAAGGAGCATGAGTTGGCGCGTTACTCGATTTCGTTCGATGACTGCGCCATGACCTTCCCCGAGGAGGAGACGCCCCAGGTGGCCGAGGATGCGAACATGACGTCCCTCGCGCGAGGATGCCCTGAATTGGGCTGCCAGGTTCGCTGCCGCCTGCCGGTGCGCACAAGGGGTGCGGGAGATCATGCCCGACCCGAACGTCTGAGCAGCCCCGACGTCACGGTGAAGGACGGGATTTCCTGCACCGTGCGGGTTCGCCCGATATCGCTGCTTCCGCAAACGTTACTGCCGCATGGTGTGCTCAGGGCAAGTGGGGTACTCCGGGCCTTTCTCCGCGTTGACAATTTCTCCACCATCACACGCGAAATTAGACGCGATGGTTGGATGGTTGGTACGTGTTGTGACGGGTTGGTATGGGTGGCTTTGGGCTGGTCTCGACGGCACTAAGCGAGGACTGTGAGACAATGTTTTTACGGCCGCCAAGGTTTGACGGTTGAATTAGGAGACAAACATGGCCAGCAAAGACAAGGGTGGCCGAGCCACTAAGAAGGTCGGCAAGACCCTCAAAGAGAAACGCGTCGATAAAAAGAGCAAGCGGGCCGACGCTGACGCCAAGCGCAGTCGCCCAACATAGATCGAGTTCCCTCGACCGGAACTCAACAATGAAGGTCGCCATTTTGGCGCCGATTTCATGGCGCGTGCCGCCGCGCCATTACGGTCCGTGGGAACAATTTGTTTCGCTTCTTACTGAAGGGTTAGTTGCTCGGGATATCGACGCGACCCTCTTCGCGACTGCCGACTCGTTGACAGGTGCGCGGTTGGTCGGCACCAGCAAAGCGGGCTATTCCGAAGACAATGAATTGGATCCTAAGGTCGAAGAGTCTCTGCATATTTCGGCGCTGTTTGAGCGAGCTGACGAATTCGACTTGATTCACAACAGTTTTGATTTTCTTCCGCTCACCTATAGCCGACTGGTTAGTACCCCTGTCGTCACCACCGTTCACGGATTCTCTTCGGAGAAGATCGTTCCGGTCTACGAGAAGTACAACGCGGACGGACACTACGTCGCCATAAGCGATGCCGACAGACACAATCGCCTCTCATACATCGCGACCATCTATCACGGCATTGACATGAGCCAGTTTGAACCCTCATCCCGTCGCGGCGATTACCTGCTCTTTTTCGGCAGGATTCACCCGGAAAAGGGAACCGCCGAAGCGATCGAAGTTGCCCATAGGGTCGGTATCCCTCTTGTGATTGGCGGGATCGTCCAGGACAATGACTACTTCGAGAAGCGGGTGAAGCCTCATATTGATGGAGATCGTGTTCGATTTGTCGGATCGGTGGCTGCCCACGACAGAAACGACCTACTCGGCAACGCCCTCGCCCTCCTTCACCTGATCAACTTTGAAGAACCTTTTGGATTCAGTGTCGTAGAGGCGATGGCGTGTGGAACACCGGTCATCGCTCAAGAACGAGGATCAATGGCAGAGATCATCGAGTCCGGCCGAAACGGATTCCTGGTCGGGTCGCTCGATGATGCAGAGAAGGCAGTTGATAATTTGGCCGCCGTCGACCGAGCCGCAGTGCGCAGATCGGTCGAGAACAAATTCAGCGTCGACCGCATGGTGGATGAATACATCAATGTCTACCTCCGTATCTTAGGATCCCGTCA
The DNA here is from genome assembly GCA_036524475.1 of Acidimicrobiia bacterium. Classification (GTDB taxonomy): domain Bacteria; phylum Actinomycetota; class Acidimicrobiia; order Spongiisociales; family ZC4RG35; genus MA-ANB-1. The sequence goes on from DATDCF010000126.1 coordinate 4,800, forward strand.
GCCCGGCACACTCAGTTGATCGATAAGTCCACAGGTCGAGATGACAGCTTCCGGCTGGGGATCAACTACTGGCCAGCCCGGACAGCGATGGGCTGGTGGACAGATTTTGACTCAACAGAAGTCGGCGCCGACTTCTGCCGTATCGCTGCTGGCGGTTTTGACTCCGTCCGGCTCTTTTTGACCTGGGAAGACTTCCAACCAGATCCTCACATTGTCGAAACCCGGATGTTGAGTCGTCTGGTCACTGTTGCCGACCTGGCACTGGAAGCGGGCTTGACGATCATGCCGACTCTCTTCACCGGGCATATGAGCGGGGTGAACTGGGTGCCGCGGTGGGCCTTAGGAGGGTCTGAACTGGATGGTCGGTTCCGGGTGTCGTCCGGTGGGAAGCTCTCGAGTAGCGGATTGCGCAGCTGGTACGCCGACGATGACATACTCAAAGCCCAGGTCCTGATGGCCGCCCGGGCTGCCGAGGTGTTGGCGGGACACCAGGCGATGTGGGCATGGGACCTTGGAAACGAGAACTCCAACTGTGGTATCCCCGGTGATCGGTCCGAAGGTCGGCGCTGGTTGCACCAGATCTCGAATGCGATTCGACGCAAGGACGAGGCGACGATGATCACTGTCGGTCTACATATGGAAGATCTCGAACAAGATCGCAACCTGGGGCCAGCGGAGGCCGCCGAGGTTTGTGATTTCCTCACCATGCACGGGTACCCGATCTACGCTACCTGGGCCGATAGCGACACCGATGAACATGTGTTGCCCTTCCTGGCACACATAACGCGCTGGCTCGGAGGGGGCAGCGACGTCCTTTTCTCTGAATTTGGAGTTTCCACAGTCCATAGCCTCAGCCCAACAGAACCAGGAGGAGGGTTGCCGCGAATCGAGGAGGAGGCCGCTGCGGCCTATATCCAGCGCGCCCTAAAAGTTCTCCACGAGGCGGGATGTATGGGCGCGATGACCTGGTGCTATACCGACTATTCCGAAGAACTGTGGGGAAAACCACCATTCGACGAGGCGAGACATGAGCGGTTCTTTGGCGTATGGCGCGCCGACGGATCGCCAAAACCTTCTCTCGGTGCGATCAAGAAATTCTCCGACACCAGACGACTCGCATCGAGCCCAGATTGCACCTGGATTGATATCGGGCCCGAAGAGTTTTACTCGGAACCCCTGGTTCATTTGCAACGACTGTATCGACGTTATCGGGATCCACGCCATCTACGTTTCAACGAGTTCGGACAATAGGTCGTCGAGCGGAACCAAGGCGATTCGGGTCGCAATGTCAGAGAATCCATAGGGGAGCACGAGTTGGTTGCCGTGGATCATGCTCCCGCAGGAGTACACGACATTGGGTACGTAACCATTGCGCTCGGCGGCATTCGGGCTGAGCAGCGGGCTTTTCAAATGCCCGATAACGTGGCCGGGGTCGCTCAGATCGAGCAGAATTGCGCCAAGGCTGTATTGACGCATCGGGCCAACCCCATGGGTGATAACCAGCCATCCGGCCTCGGTTTCGAGCGGGGAACCGCAGTTACCGATCTGCATTAGCTCCCAAGGCCGATCAGGCACCTGGATCTTCTCGGTCTCGTTCCAGTCTCGAATATGGTCGGAAAACATCAGGTAATTGTTTTCGTTGTCGTTGCGGGAGAGTGCGGCATAGCGTCCGCCGATCATTCTCGGGAAGAGGGCCATCCCTTTGTTCTCAGCTCGGGCTCCGTTAAGAGTCGATATTCGAAACGACACGAAATCCGCGGTCTCGATCAGTTGGGGAAGGATCTTGAAACCGTCGAACGCGGTATACGTGGCGTAGTACCTGACGGTTTCGTCGTCATGGGTGAACCTGACGAAGCGGGCGTCCTCCATCCCATGACTCTCAGTTGGCCCAACCGGGTAGATGACCCGATCTGAAACCACCGACCTCTCATCAAAAGTGGTCTCATAATTTGATGATGCAAGCCAGTGGATAGTCCTAATCGTTTGGGCCGATAGATCCGTCGACCATCGATCATCGGGTAAGTCGACATCGGCAAGGCCGGCCTCTAGTTGGTCCATGGTGAATTGGTCAGATAGCCGTGCGAGGGCTCCGTCGGCCAATGCATTCATCGCACCGATTTCGGTGAGCTTGGTCGCGAAAGCGCGTTTGTCGTAGATCGGGGACCGCCGAGTTGGTTTTGATAGGTGATTGGTGGGCGCGTCAATAATCACGTTTGAACTCGAATCAATCACACCGGACCGGAACTCGATCGATGAAATGTGGCCTTCTCCGATTGCCCGGAGGCTCATTACGAACCTCGTGTCTCCCGAGCCGAGGCCGCTCTGGTCCGGATGAGGGACCATCGAAGGATTGGTGAGTGCGGCAGATTCGACGGAGTACTCGTGAGTAAAATACGACCCAACGAGCATCTTGCGCTCCGCGGAGAGAGCGTCGGAGTCCGGGATTCTGTCAGCCACAGTGCGATAGCCTTCGTCGAAGGCAGCGGCCAGGTCCCGGTGTCGATCAGCAAATAGCTCATCCACCAATCCCAGCGTTGCAGCAACGGCATCGTCCGACATAGCCAGAATGCGCTTGACGACATGTTGGATGCGGGAGTGGCCATCTGGAAATAGCTCATCACCCGGAAGGTATGGCTTGGTGATGACGCGTTCGGGGTCGGGGACGAATAAAGCGTCGGTTCGTTTGATATCGAGCGGACTCACGGGCCGGGAATCACCCGAATTAGGTGCGCATCGCTCGGCAGCAACTTTGCGCTGAATCCTCTATCTTTGTCCATTCTGGTGGGTTCCCGTCCTTGAATTCGTGTGGAGCACCGCCCGACCCCTATAAGCTACCTGCCGTTTTCTGGTACCCTTGGTCTTCCAAGCGAGCATTCGCAAGCCCTTCCGGTTTCCACAGGACCTTTTTCGGGTATATCCCCTGTTCTGTGAACAACAACCAATGTGGTTCGCGCCGCTACAAATCGGCCGATCGCCAAATCGAGGCACTAGATGAAAAGTTACAGTCAGAAATCGCATCCTTCCATTGGATTCGTGAGCACTTACCCGCCGACCGAATGCGGTCTCGCGACATTTACACTCGCTCTACGGGACGCGATAGGCGGGGTGCGAGGAACAACGGACGGTTTGGGAGTCGTGTCACTGATCGATGACCATGCCGGCAAATCCGGGCCAGAAGTGGCACACGAGCACATTAATGGTGACGGAGCCTCCCTCGAACGCGCCACCGAGGTGCTGAATACGTTTGACGTCGTTTTGTTTGAACACGAGTACGGAATCTATGGCGGCCCCGATGGAGCAGAGATTCTCGACATGGTTTGGGGTTTAGATGTCCCCTCATTGGTCACACTCCATACCGTGCCCACCGAACCCACCCTCAATCAACAAACCATCTTGGAACGCCTCGTTGCTGAAACAGACGGGACAATCGTCATGACGAACGCTGCGGCCAGGCGAATGGCGCACCAATACGACGTCGATGCGGAGAAGATACAAGTCATACCCCATGGGGCCAATCCGGCCTTGGCCGGCCCCCGCAGCGATTCAGGGACCGGGAGACCCATCGTCCTTACCTGGGGTCTAATCGGTCCCGGCAAGGGTTTGGAGAGGTCGATCAAGAGTTTCGTCGGTCTGAAGGATCTTCAACCCGCCCCCCGCTATATCATCCTGGGCAGGACCCATCCCAAGGTCCATGCTGCTCATGGCGATGCCTACCTCGATGCGCTAAAAAGTCTCGTCGATGAGCTAGGACTAGGCGGCATCGTCGAATTCGACGGTCGTTACATGGATATCGACGCACTGATCGAGACGATCCGCGGTGTTGACATCGTCCTGGTTCCGTACGATTCCAAGGAGCAGGCAACTTCGGGCGTGCTGGTTGAGGCCATTGCTGCAGGCAAACCGGTTGTGGCGACGGCGTTCCCACATGCAGTCGAAATCCTGGCCACGGGAGCCGGGATTGTGGTCCCTCATGACGATCCAGATAAAATGACGGCAGCCCTTCACAGTTTGTTGACAGATCCCAGAGCAGCGAATCAGATGGCTGATGTTGCGGAATCGATCGGTTCCAGGCTGTTTTGGCCAGCGATAGCGACCAGGTACGAATCACTGTTTACGGAGGTCGTAGCGGATGCATCAGCCCAACGCATCGCGAGGGTCAGCTGAGGCCTTCTACCCACGGACGAATCGGACAAGGCTCGGGACCCGCCACCGGGCTTCTCGATCTCGATTCCGAATTGGCCCTACCACGTCCTAATTACGCGCACCTGGAGCGGATGACGAGCCTGATCGGCGTTTGGGAACATGCGTTGTATTCGACGCCGCGGGCCGAACACGGGTACTGCACCGACGACAACGCACGGGCCGCAATCCTTCTCAACCGGGAACCTGACCGATCACCCGAGTTGCTCGAGCTACACCTCATCTACTTGCAGTTTCTCCAGGAAGCGGCTCTGGAGGGTGGCGGCTTCCACAATCGCAGACTGGCCGACGGGTCTTGGGCCGATAACGTGGGTTCCGATGATTCGCAGGGCCGGGCGATCTGGGCTGTCGGGTCGGTCGCCCGTTTCGGCCAGGAGCCATGGATCAGGAACGTCGGCCTCGAACTATTCGAAAGGCAGGCCTTGCGTTCGCCATCGCCACGGGCAAATGCTTTCGCTGTGCTTGGCGCCGCCGACATCCTCTCTTTCGACCCAAATCATCATCTTGCAAGGATCCGGATGGAAGGGTGGGCGGCCCACCTCCACATTCGCAAAGAGTCTCAATGGCCATGGCCGGAATCCCGGCTGGCCTATGACAATGCTCGGATTCCGGAGGCACAGATCGCTGCAGGAGTCGCCCTCGGGATCGACTCCATGATTCAAGATGGCCTGAGTTTGCTGGAATGGCTTGTCGAACAGGAGTCCCCACTCGGCCACTTCAGCTTTGCTCCGGTTGGCGGCTGGGCGTTGGGTGAGGAGCGACCCGGCTTCGATCAGCAACCCGTTGAGGCCGCAGCGTTTGCGGACGCCTGCGATCGAGCCTGGAACATCACCAATGACACCAGGTGGCGGGAACTCGTTCTAACCGCTGCACGCTGGTTCATGGGAGAAAACGATCGACAGGCCCCCATGTACCGTGCGGACACCGGAGGAGGGTATGACGGGCTCACCTCCCGGGGACCCAACCTCAATCAGGGGGCAGAATCGACAATCGCCGCCCTGAGCACACTCCAGCGAGCGTCCACACACTCATGAATCGCAGCGTTACTGCCTTCGATCTCGATGGAAGCCTTGCTATCACCAAGCACGTCGTGATTGTGCCGTTAGCGAATCATGGCGCCCAGAGCCGCGAATCGCAGCATATGGGCTTGGCCGGCATGAAGCGCATATTCATCGATCATCTTGATTAGCGTCGCCCGGAGCGATCTGCCGTGGCCATGTCCCGTTGCGTCGAGTGAACTCATCGATGCCACAGCGTCGTCGGCTCTCTCGACTTCCTCGAAATACCAGCGCAAGTCGTCGTTCACTGTTTCGATCGAGCCGCCAGCGTAGTCATCGTCGCCGTAACGCAACGTTGGCTCGCCACCCCCCAAACCGCAGGACAACCACACGTGCTCCATTTGTGTCATATGCCGGATCAGGCCTAGGACCGACAACTCGACGGGCGGAATCGACTGCCCGGCCAGTTGTTCGGGTTCGAGATCGCGGAGCTTGCGCACAAACTCGTGACGCTGATATCGGAGCCAGGATTCCAGGAATTCCCTCGGTTCCAGAGCAGGATCAGGTTCGTCCCCGGCTGTGAAATCGATATCGTTGAGTGATTCGGTTGCCATGCCCCGACACTACAGGGGCAAAGAACCTCAGCCCGGTGTCGCGGCGCTCGACACCAACTTCCCGAGCCAGATCGGCCCGTCACCGCTGGCGTCAAACGGGATCGGCACGATCCTTTCGTTTTCAGACAACTCCGTGACGCCAGCGGCAAGTGTCTCCGGATCTGCAACGACGTACCAGCGGGTTATCCCGTGAAATCGGTCTGCCTCACGGACCGTGACTTGAAGTGGCTTTTCACCCGGTTCCAGCCAGGTAGACGCCGCGAGTTCGCCGTTGTCCTCGCTGTGGATGATGGGGCTGTCGGCCAGCATCCGGCGCACCGCTGGACTGTTGAGGTCCGCGAACATGTGCATGTGCGCAGCCTCAGGCTTGATCGTGATCATTCCCCCCCACTTCGCCTTGAACCACACTGGCCCTTTGCCGAGAAAAGGTAGGGAGCGTCCCAGGGTCGCTCGTACACATCCAAGTTCGACAGCCCTCTCGAGACTCCTCACAATGAGAGCGGCGATCACCCGCTTTTGGCGGATGTCGTTGTCAGCGTCACGGATGCCGAGGCTGCGCAGGGCGTAAGTGTTATCGCCTGCGATGTTGACGATGCCTGCGACCCACTCGCCCTCGATGTCGGCGCATACCAATTCCCCACCCTCGTCGAGAGCAGCCAGCATCTGATCGAGCGACCACACCCGGCCATCTTCGGGGAATCTGTGCTTGATGAGGGGTTCGACGTGTCGGGCATGGAATTGGCGGACTTCGTCGGGGTCGACGGTCACCCGGTAGGTGAAGTTTGCCTTGCGGATGCGCCGAAAATCCTCGCGGGTGGTCGAAGTGAGCAACTGTGACCGCAGTTGGTCGATGTCGGACGGAAGATCGGTGTGGAGATCAACCAGGCCCGGCACAGCAACAGCACCCCCCAAAATGTCGTCGAACCGCGAATCCGAGGCTCGTTGGCTCAAGATGGCGAGGCCGCCGGCACGTGCAACCGTGGCGATCTGGCCGGAAACCCTCGCCGGTCGAACAAAGCCACCTCCGGCAGCCTTGACGTCGTCACCACAGAAATACGACGCGATGCTCGGTGCACGGAGCTCGGAACCGGCGAACCACGCTGTGCCATCGCTGCCTGTATACGTGGTAGTTTTCAGAGCGTGTCGACGCAATGTGGATCGAGTGGTGCGGACTATCCGGTTCATACCCTCATCTCCATGATTTGAGTCTAAGCACCCCGAATTTGTTCGCGGTCGGCGCGCGTTCCGTCACTAAACTGTGCATATGGACGGCCTTACCCGGACCGTGACATCCGTAGTTGCGGGTTTAGTGGCTTTCGCCGGGGCGTTTTTCTATTTGATGCCCGCCGGATGCGATGATGAGGGCGGTGTGCCTAGCTGGGAGCGATGTACCAGCTTGGCTGGAACCCCGGCATTCTCGTTTGCAGACTTTGGCCTGGTCAACCAATTTGACATCCTGATCCCGGTAATCGCCTTCGCGATGGCAACCTCGATCGTCTGGTTGCTGCTCGCGACTGCAGGCTCCAACGGGGACCGGATTGGTTAGAAGCTCCGTCGATCCGATCTCGACCCGAGGGATGGTCCACGATGTGGTCATGGGGATCCTGGCGGGAGCAGGCGTGGGTTCGATCATTGGCGTTTTTGTCGCGGTGAGGGTCTCCGACAACAACATCATCACGCTGGTTGGTGCGATTGTCGGTGCCATCATCGGTGTGATCCTCCTCCTGAGGTCGCATCAGAAGAATCCCGACAAGTTCCTCACAACGGGTGTGATCGTCTCCTGGATTCTCCTCGTTCTGTCCGCCATCTTCATTGCGTCGTTGGCCCTGGCAATCGCCAACTTCACTTAGCCCGCTCGCGTTCGCAGGTAGAGTGCCGCGGTCGATCCGCCAGAACCCGGAGGCAACCAGGTGGCCAATTCCAAGGTGACTTCGATGCGAGAGGCGATCGGCTCGCTGGTGCCCGATGGATCGGTCGTATCGATCGAGGGCTTCACCCACCTGATCTGTTTCGCCGCCGGCCACGAGCTGATCCGGCAGCGTAAGCAGGATCTCACCCTCTGTCGGCTCACCCCCGATATAGTCGCCGATCAACTTGCTGCCGCCGGAGTGATCTCCGGCCTGGTGTTTTCATGGTTGGGGAATCCCGGCGTGGGATCGCTTCATGCAGTTCGACGCAGGATCGAAGGCTCCGATCCGCGACCACTCCATTTGGAGGAATACAGCCACTTCGGGATGGTCGCCCGTTACACCGCCGGCGCCTCAGGTCTGCCCTTCTTTCCCCTCCGCAGCTATCGCGGTAGCGACCTTCCACGCGTCAACCCGAGAATCGTCGAGATCGACGACCCGTACGGAGGCGAGCCGTTGTATGCGGTTCCGCCGCTCAATCCCGATGTTTCCATCGTCCATGTCCAAAGGGCCAGCGCCGGTGGCGACGCCCAGGTGTGGGGGATACCCGGGTGTCAGAAGGAGTCTGCCTTTGCTGCGGGGCGGGTGATCGTGGTTTGCGAGGAGGTCGTTTCAGACGAAGTGATTCGCTCCGATCCCAACCGAACTTTGATTCCGGGTGCGATCGTAGACGCCGTGGTGGTCGCCCCCGGTGGCTGTCATCCCTCATACGCCCAGGGGTATTACGACCGCGACAACCCCTTCTACCTGGAGTGGGACGTCATAAGCCGTGACTCCAATCTCATTGATGCCTGGCTAGAGGAATGGGTCTACTCACTCGATGACCATGCTGCTTACCGGACAAAGTTGGGAGCGGAACGATGGTCGGCGCTTGCGCCCGGTGATGCCTTCTCTGCGCCGGTCAATTACGGGAACTACGCGTGAGCATCACGTCCACAGAGATGATGGTTGTCGAGGCGGCCCGGCATCTGGCCGGAGTGCGCAACTGTTTTGTCGGGATCGGCATCCCCAATCTCGCATGCAGCCTTGCCAAGCGAACGGTCGCCCCCGATCTCGAATTGATTTACGAGTCAGGTGTTGTAGGAGCCGACCCGGCCCGGCTTCCACTTTCGATAGGCGACCCCTCCCTCGTCGTCGGCGCCAGATCGGTGACCTCGATGTTTGACTTGTTCTCGTTGTATCTCCAACGGGGTTTGATCGATGTTGCCTTCCTCGGTGCCGCCCAGGTCGATCGGAACGGGTCGATCAACACCACGGTGCTTGGCCGGTATGAGAAGCCCGAGGTGCGATTGCCCGGCTCCGGCGGAGCGGTGGAAATCGCTCTTAACGCCGATCGGGTCTTCATAATCGTCAACCAGAGCCCACGGACGTTTGTCGAGAAGCTCGATTTCGTCACCAGTCCGGGTCACGTCGGACAAAGAACCGGAAGGGGTGGTGGCCCCGCCGTGGTGGTGACCCAACTGGGGACCTATCGGTTCGTCGAGGGAGAGATGACGTTGAGTTCTCTCCATCCCGGGGTCACTCGAGACCAAGTCTTCGACGCCACCGCGTGGAAAATGGCTGTCGATGAGGGTGTTGTCGAAACCGATTCACCGGGGCAGGATGAGCTCCTGGCGTTGCGCAGCCTCGACCCTGACCGGGTTTATCTCAAGTGAGTCACGTATTCCATCGAACAGCCGACCCGATCGAGGTGGCCCGGGCGGAAGGGTGCTGGGTCTATGACACGGAGGGCAACGCTTATCTGGACGCCGCGGGAGGTGCAATTGTCACCAATGTGGGGCACGGAGCGATCGACGTAAGAGAATCACTGATGGGCATCGACTATGTCCATCCTTCGGTTTTCACCAGTCGGGCATTGGAAGATTACGCAGAACGATTGTCCGGTTATGTCCCCGTTGACGGCGTCAAGATCTTTCCCACCAGCGGTGGGGCGGAGTCCGTCGAAACCGCTATCAAAATGGCGCGCTCGTTTCAGGCGGCAAACGGGCATAAGGAACGCGATGTCATTATCTCCCGAAACCATTCCTATCACGGCAACACGCTCGGGGCGCTCGATGTTTCAGGACGGCCGCCTCTGCGGGAGCCTTACGAATCCTGGTTGGGCCGTTCGGTCCAAGTTCCTCAAGTCAACGAGTATCGGTGTCCATCGCCGGAACATCCGAGAGATTGCGCCGGGTGGCATGCCGCCCTCCTCGAAGAACGCATCATCGCCATCGGGGCCGACCGGGTTGCGGCTTTCATCGGCGAGGCAATCGGGGGAGCGGCCACCGCGGCCGCTGTGCCGCCATCGGGCTACTGGGAAGCCGTCGCCGAAGTCTGTGACAGGCATGAGGTGTTGCTGATCGTCGACGAGGTCATGACCGGATTCGGACGCACCGGGAAATGGTTTGCCATAGAACACACCACCGTTCGGCCGGATATCCTCGTTTCGGGGAAGGGTGCCGGGGGAGGTTTTTGGCCATTGGGCCTTTGTATGGCCTCGGCGCGGGTTTACGACGCCATCATGGGAGCGGGCGGCTTTGTCCACGGCTTCACCTTCTCCCACTCACCATCAGGAGCTGCGGTAGGGGCTGCAGTTCTCGAGAAGCTGATCGCCGACGACCTGGTTTCGGCGAGCGAGCGCCAGGGCGAAAAGCTGATGGCCGGAACGGCAGGCGCGATCGGCGACATCGAAGTCGTTGGCGATATCCGGGGCAAGGGGCTGCTGGTTGGGATCGAGTTCGTTGCGGATCGGGATACCAGGGTGCCCTTCCCACGGGAGGTCAGATTCAGCGAACGACTAGCGGCGACGGCCCGCACCAACGGACTTCTCGTCTACCCATCGAGCGGTTGCGCCGACGGCGTATCGGGAGACTCGATCTTGTTAGGCCCGCCTTTCACCATTGACGACGATGAGATCGGCATGGTGGTCGACCGGCTCAATTCGGCAATTGGAGAGGTCGCAGCGTGAAGGTCGTCTACTCCGAGTTGCACCATCACCACAACGCTGACACCGGGACATGGGTGGGCATCACCATTCCGAGCGACGAGGTGGCCGACCGAATCGAGCGGGTCGTAGAAGCACTAGTCGGGCGCGGCCACGAAATCGTGGCAGCACGGGAACACGATGATTCGATCCTCGAAGCAGTCCACGATCGTGACATGATCGACTACATGCGAAACGCCTGGGAAATCTGGGTGGAGTGGGGATATCCAGACGACCCGGGGCAAAACCAGGTGGCTGCCTATGCCTTCCCGACGTCACGGTTCCTCGGCGACATTCCGCTCCGGCTCCCCAGATCTCCTGGTGCACTTGCGGGCGTGTACGCCATGGACACCATGACTCAAATAGGTGAGGGAACATTCCTGGGAGCGAGAGCGGCCGTGGATACCGCACAGACCGCAGCGGATATCGTGCTCGATGGAGAAAAGGTCGTCTACGCAGCTTGCCGGCCCCCGGGGCATCATGCCGGGACCTCGTTCTTCGGAGGCTCGTGCTATCTCAATAACGCCGCGGTTGCGGCACAAACGTTCATCGGTGGCGGGATGGGGCGAGTCGCCATTGTCGACATCGACGCCCACCACGGGAATGGCACCCAGGAGATCTTCTATCGGCGGCGTGATGTCGTATATGGATCGGTACATGTCGACCCGGGTGAAGGTTGGTTCCCCCATTTTCTCGGTTATGCCGACGAGATCGGAGCAGGCGAGGGGGTGGGGTTCAACCTCAACGAGCCGGTACCACCGGGGTGCGGCGACGATGTCTGGTTGGCGGCCCTCGACGGTGTGACCACCTTCGTAGAAATCCATCAACCCGACGCTGTGGTCGTCTCGCTGGGTGTGGATGCTGCTATCACCGATCCAGAAAGTCCGCTGCAGATCACGAAATTCGGATACGAAGCTGCAGGAAAAGCGATAGCGTCACTCGGCCTACCCACTGTATTCGTGCAGGAAGGTGGTTATGACCTCAATACCATCGGGGAATTGGTCGGGGCAACTCTGAATGGATTCGAAACAGCAAGGCTTTGAGGATGGATAACAGTTTTTGGTTGGGAAAGGATGAACACCAGGGTGTGCGGAGCCTGCCGCGGCCCGACGCTCCGGAAGCGAAGACGTGGAGTCTGGAGGCGATAGCCGCCGTGGAACGACCCCATCATGCGCGGGTATCGCAAGACGGGTCGCAGGTGTCATTTACTCTCGACCGCGACACCTCGGACATCTGGGTTGTCGATCTCGAGAGCTCGAAGCCTCTCCGGATCACCACTGGTAGGGACCCTGTAGCGTATTGGGAAGACGACCCGGCCACCTGGTCGCCGGACGGCACCCGCCTCGCCTATTCCGCCGACGGTTCTGTGTGGGTGGTTCCGGTCGCCGGAGGACTCCCGAAGGAGTTGGGCGATGGCTCGGGGCCACAGTGGATCAGCGACGAGGAAGTGATCTACCACGTGGAGCGGGACGAAGAGACCCGAATCGTCCGATGCCAGGTCGAGGATGGATGGCCCCGGGCTATCACCCCATCGGGGATGAATGTCGGTGGGGCGGCGGTATCGACCCGACATCGGAAGGTGCTCTTCGTGGATTATCCGGGCGACGACCGATCATCATCGAACGTATGGCTCCATGATCTCGAAGATGACTCCAACCATCAGTTGACCGATGAACCCGGCATGCAGGACCTTGGCCCGAGGCTTTCGCCCGATGGGAGTCAGGTCGTGTTCAGTTCGGAGCGCTCCGGGTGGAGGGAGATTCACCTCGTCGGCCTTGACGGGTCCGGAGTTCGGCAACTAACCGAGGGGAGCGCCGACTTCTCCGGTCTCGAGTGGAGTGAGGACGGAAGCCGGATCGTGGCAGTCGTCTCCCACCGGGGAGTGGATGATCTCGTCGTCGTCGATGCCACGTCGGGAGACGTCAGCGGAGTGGTCGGAGGTGGTGAATGGTCGTCGGTCGGTTGGTCGACAGGTGACCGGATCGTCGCGGTCCACGAAAGCCAGAAAGCGCCGGCACGCCTGGTCGCGGTCGCCCTGGACGGAACCGTGGAACCTGTTTTCGAGGGTATCCCGGCTTCGATCCGAGCCGCCGAATACACACCATACGAGGAGGCGACCTACCGCTCCTTTGATGGGATGGAAATCCACGGCTTTCTATTCAGGCCGGCAGGCGAGGGGCCATTTCCGGCAGTTGTCTACCCCCATGGCGGGCCGACCGGTGTCTATGGCGACTATTGGGATGGCCACGCCCAGTACTTCATAGAAAAGGGCTATGCGTGGTTCGGAATCAACTTCCGTGGCAGCACCACCTACGGACGGGACTTCGAACGGGCAAATCGCGGAGGGTTGGGTGTCGCCGATACCGAGGATTGTCTGGCCGCTGCCGACTATCTGGGAGGCCTCGACTGGATCGACGCCGCACGGATCGGCATCTTCGGTGCCAGCTATGGGTCGTATATGGCCCTGGCCTCGCTCGCCCGTGACCCAGAGCATCGTTTTGCCTGCGCGGTTGCCAAATACGGGGACTCCGACATTGCCACCTCCTGGGCACTGGGAGACCGGGGCGGACGGGAAGATTTGGAGAAGATGATGGGGTCTCCTGCCGAGGATCGCCAGGCATATCGAGAAGGCTCACCGTTCTGGATGGTCGGGAACATCGAACGCCCGATTCTGGTGGCCCATGGTGAGAAGGATGACAGGGTTCATCCGGGCCAGTCCGCACAACTGGTGGATGAGCTCAAACGTCTCGACAAGACTTTCGAATACGTGACCTACCCCACAGAAGGGCACGGATTGCTCCGCGTCGGCCCTCAAGTCGACTTCTACCAGAGGCTCGAGCGATTCCTCGACTGGTATCTCATGTGAAACCACGGATCCGCGACCTCGGAGTGGTGATAGGTGACTACCCGACGGGCGGCAACAACGCGATCACCGATGTTCCCGGCGTTTGGGTGGGGCACCAAACGGTCATTCGGGATGAGCCGTCTGTAGTCCGTTCCGGAGTGACGATGATCGTCCCGCGTGAGGGAAACATCTGGTCCGACTTCGCCTATTGCGGTGTTTCCATCCTCAACGGGAACGGCGAGATGACAGGTATCCCATGGATGGAGGAGTCGGGGATGTTGGGGAGCCCGATCGGACTGACCAACACCCACCAGGTGGGCATGGTGCGCGATGCCCTGGTCAAACATCTCGCCGCCAACGATCTGGAGAGGAGCTTTTTTCTGCCGGTCGTTGCCGAGACCGACGACAACCATCTGAACGATTCTGATGCTTTCCCCCTCAGTGACGCCGATGCCTTGGCTGCGCTGGAGGCCGCCGCCCCGGGCCCTGTCCAGGAGGGGAACGTCGGTGGTGGAACCGGGATGATATGCCACGAGTTCAAAGGAGGAATCGGAACCTCGTCCCGCGTGGTCGAGACTGCTGGCGAAAAGTACACGGTTGCGGCGCTGGTGCAGGCCAACTATGGCGTCCGTCGTGACCTGAGAGTCGACGGAGTACCGGTGGGTCGGCACATCGGGTTCGACTCGGTCCCCTCGCCCTGGCCCGACGAGGATGAGCCCGGGAGCGATGGTTCGATCATCGCCATTATCGCCACTGACGCACCCATCCTCGCCGACCAGTGTCGCCGACTCGCAAGTCGGGCGACAGTCGGCCTGGCCCGGGTGGGCGGTTATGCACACGACGGTTCAGGAGACATCTTCCTCGCATTTGCCACAGGGAACCATGTGCCGGTTGGTGAGTCGATCCACACCGTCCGGACCCTTCACCACGACCGGATGACCCCCCTCCTCCGGGCTGCGGCCGACTCGGTGGAGGAATCGATCCTCAACGCTCTCTGTGCTGCCGAGACCATGACCGGCAACGAGGGCCGGGTCGCCCATGAACTGCCTGTCGAGTCTGTTCGCCAGCTTATGTCGCAACGAGTCGTTCGACCGAGCGGGGTTTAGCTCCCAACCGACCCCCATTGTTTTCCTGACTCACGGTTCAGAAATGATAGGGTTGGCGGAGCATGAAACGGCTGCGAGCTATACGCTGCCGTGTCACAAATAATTGGAGGATCGGTCGAATGAGACGCGTCGCTGTCTTCGTTACTCTTGCTTTCCTGGCGGCTCTCGTCGCCCCCGCCGCAGTGGCTCAGGATGACAGTGAGGTAATTCTCCGCATCGGTCTCACCCAGGACTGGGAGACCCTCAACCCCACTTCGGGATTCGCCGTCAGCGAGTACGAGGTCTGGAACGTCCACTACGCCACTCTCACCGATAAGGCGGCCGCCGACTTCGAGCCGATCCCCGGATTGGCGGAGTCGTGGACGGCGTCTGACGACGGTCTCACCTACACATACACTCTGCGTGAAGACTTGAAATGGTCGGACGGTGAGCCGCTGACTGCCGACGACGTCGTCTGGAACATCAACACCGGGCGCGACCAGGAGTGGGACAATATGATCTCGACGGTCGGCAACCTCGATGCGGTCAAGATCGACGATCGGACCATCGAGGTCACCTCTTCGGTTCCCGACCCGAAGTTGCCCAAC
>DATDCF010000127.1:0-12035 GCA_036524475.1 Acidimicrobiia bacterium
ATTTCATCGAGAAGCTGCACGAGGCGACAAACGGCGAAGCGATTGTCACTGCCGGGGTGGGACAGCACCAGATGTGGGCTTCGCAGTTCTGGAAGTTCGAACGCCCCCGATCGTGGATCAACTCCGGCGGTTCGGGGACGATGGGCTTCGCCGTGCCAGCCGCGGTCGGTGCCAAAACTGCCAGGCCCGATGAGATGGTTATCGCCCTCGACGGTGATGGATGCTTCCAGATGACCCCTCAGGAGATGATCACGGCGGCAGCCGAGGACATCCCGATCAAGGTCGTCGTCTTCAACAACGGTGGCTATGGAATGGTCAAGCAGTGGCAGAACCTCTTCTACTCCGGACGGCTCTCCCAGGTGGAAATGCCAGCGGGGATCCCCGACTATCCGGCCATGGCCGAGGCGATGGGATGTGTCGGGTTCAGAGTGACCCATCCGTCCGAGATCGACATCGTCCTCGAAAAAGCGATAGCCATCGACGATCGGCCGGTGCTCATCGAAGTCGTGGTCGACACCGAGGAAATGTGCTTCCCCATGGTCCCGGCCGGAGGCTCCAACGACGACGTCATCTCGGGCCCGGAGGAGTTATGAGCCAGCACACTCTTTCGGTGATCGTGGAAGACCGGCCAGGTGTCCTCGCCCGGGTGTCGGCGATGTTCTCCAACCGGGGTTTCAATATCCACTCGCTCGCGGTCGGACCAACCCATGTCGAGGGTCGATCGCGAATCACTCTGGTGGCGGATGCGCCGGATCTCGAACAACTCCAGAAGCAACTTCACAAACTGGTCAACGTGATCACGGTCTATGAATACGACGCCGGATCATCGCTGGAGACGGAGGTGCTTCTCGCCCGGGTCGCCTGCGACGCGACAAACCGTGGCGCCGTCGGTGACACCGCCGCTTTGTTCGGGGCTCGGATGGTTGATATGGCACCCGATTCGCTCACTTTTGAGCTCTCGGGCACACCGGAGCACCTCCGATCGTTCGTGGAGCACATCAGCCCGTTCGGTCTGGTGGAACTGGTCAAGTCGGGGCGGATCGCCCTCAAGAAGGTTTCCAATGTCACACCGTCAGCTGTCAGCGGGTCGCCGCGATGAGAGGTTTCTCGAATTCGCCCGATCCGAGCTTTCGAATCACCAAGCCGGTAACCGCAACGAGCGGCTCCGGCGCAGCCAACCACCAACACCACCAACCGAATTTGAAATACAGGAACTGAAATGGCCAAAGTAGTAAAAGTATTCGACACCACGCTGAGAGATGGGGAACAAGCACCCGGGATCGCTCTCAACCCCGACCAGAAGGTGCGCATCGCCAACCAGCTGGCGAGGCTCAACGTCGACGTGATCGAGGCGGGTTTTCCGGTCTCTTCACCAGGCGATTTCGAAGCCGTGCAGCGCATCGCCCGGGAGGTGCCCGGACCGGTAGTTGCGGCCATGTCGCGGACCAGTTCAGAGGACATTGCCACCACCTGGGAGGCCGTCAAGGACGCTGATGCCGCCCGGCTACATATTTTCCTGGCGACCTCGCAAATTCACATGGACCACAAGCTCAGGATGACCGAAGAGGAAGTTCTCACATCCGTCAAATCCGGAGTCAGCCGGGCCAGAGATTTCACCGAGGACGTGGAATACACCGCTGAGGATGCCACCCGGTCAGACCCCGACTTTCTGATGAGGGTTCTGAGAACGGCCCTTGACGCCGGCGCCACCACGCTCAATGTTCCCGACACCGTCGGATACGCCACGCCCGGACACTACGGCTCGTTGATCAATCGCGTGGTCACCGAAGTCAAGGGCGATGATTCCACGATCACTGTCTCGGCCCATTGCCACAACGATCTCGGATTGGCCGTCGCCAACTCCCTTGCTGCGGTCGAAGCCGGGGCAATGCAGGTAGAAGTAGCGGTAAATGGGATCGGTGAGCGAGCGGGTAACGCATCGCTGGAAGAATTCGTCATGGCGCTCTCGGTCAGATCCGACCTGTTCGACGCAGCCACTCGTGTCGACTCCAGAGAGTTGTATCGGACATCGACCCTCGTTTCCCGGGAAACGGGCTACCCCGTCCAATACAACAAGGCCATTGTGGGACGGAACGCCTTCGCCCATGAATCCGGTATCCATCAACACGGGGTGCTCCGCAATCGGGCTACCTACGAGATCATGGACCCGGTATCGGTCGGCCAAAGCTCCGACAACATCGTCATGGGCAAACACTCCGGCAGGGCGGCCTTCAAGCACTCGCTTGCGGTGATGGGAGTCGACCTCAACCCAACGATATTCGAACAGGCCTTCCAGCAGATGAAAGCAGCGGCAGACAAGCAGGGCGTGGTCAACGAGCCCCAAATGAAGTGGATCGTGGAAGACGTTGTCTCCCGTATGGAGCTGTTTGAATCGGTGGCCGAGTCGTACCGATGAAACAATATCGTGTGGCCGTTGTCCCCGGAGACGGCACCGGCCCCGAAGTTGTGGCAGAAGCCGTCAAGGTCCTCGACCGGGCCGCCCCCGGATTCGGATTCGAAATCGCTTATGAACAAGTCGATCTGGGAGGCGCGCGCTATTTGCGGACCGGGGAAACCCTGACCGGCTCAGACCTGGAGCGTCTCAAGGCTGCTGACGCAATCCTCTTCGGGGCGATCGGGCACCCCGATGTGAAGCCGGGCATCCTCGAGCAGGAAATCCTCCTAGCTCTCCGACGTGAGTTGGACCAGTACATCAATCTCCGACCGGTGAAGCTGCACCCCGGCGTCCGCTCCCCTCTCGCCGATGTCGACCCGTCGAGCGTCGACTTCGTCGTCGTGCGTGAAAACAGCGAAGGCCTCTACTCCGGAAAGGGAAGTTTCACCGCGCACGGGTCTGCCTTCGAAGTGGCGGTCCAGGAATCCGTCAACACCAGGTTCGGAGTGGACCGATGCATACGTTTTGCTTTTGACCTGGCCGCCGCCCGCCCCCGACAGCACCTCACGATGTGCGGGAAGACCAATGTCCTGACCTTCGCATCGGACCTCTGGCAACGAGTTTTCGACGATGTGTCCGCAAGCTACCCGGCGGTGACCACTGCCTACGCCCACGTGGATGCCGCATGTTTGTGGATGGTTGAAGACCCTGGGAGATTCGATGTCATCGTCACCGACAATATGTTCGGCGACATACTCACCGACCTCGGAGCGGCAATTCAGGGTGGACTCGGGATCGCTTCGGGGGCAAATCTCAATCCCGCAGGTGTGTCCATGTTCGAACCGATTGGTGGCACCGCACCCGGGTTCGAAGGGACCGGCCAGATCAACCCCCTCGCCGCCATCGGGGCAGCTGCAATGATGTTGGAGACTCTCGGCGAGACCGAAGCGGCGCAGGCTGTCGAGAAAGCCGTCGGTTCGGTAGCTGGTTCCCTTCCTTCCCTCCGTGCCGGGGAGATGGGGTCGACCACCGTTGAAGTCGGAGACGCCGTGTCGGAACTCATCAGCCACAGTGTCAATGAGGAGGTGAGCTGATGGGATCGGGAACCGCCTTCGACAAGATCTGGGAGAACCATCAGATCGCGGAGAACCTCCTCTATGTCGACCTCCATCTCGTCCACGAAGTCACATCCGCTCAGGCGTTTTCGGGCCTCGCACATGCCGGGCGGAGGGTCCGGCGGCCCGACCTGACCCTGGCCACCGTGGATCACGCAATTCCCACAACCGGGCGGTCGCTAGGAATTCTCGACCCTATGGCGAAAAAGCAGGTCGAGGCTCTGAAGAAGAATTGCGCCGACCACGGAATCGCGATGTTCGACATGGATGATCCGAGACAGGGGATCGTCCACGTAATCGGCCCCGAAATGGGTTTGACCCAGCCCGGGATGGTCATCGTCTGCGGCGACAGTCACACCGCAACTCATGGAGCGTTTGGTGCGCTGGCCTTCGGGATCGGGACTTCTGAGGTCGAGCACGTTCTGGCCACCCAGACCATTCCCCAGCAGAAGCCGCAGAGCATGGCGGTCAATATCGACGGGAATCTGCCAAACGGAGTCACCGCCAAAGACCTGATTCTCAATGTCATCGCCACCATCGGCGTCGATGGCGGCCGGGGCCACGTCGTCGAATACCGGGGGCCTGCAATTCAAAATTTCACCATGGAAGAGCGGATGACGGTCTGCAACATGTCCATCGAAGGCGGAGCCCGCGCCGGGATGATCGCCCCCGATGACACCACCTTTGCGTACATAGAGGGCCGGGCGGGATCGCCGAAAGGTACAGATTGGGACGATGCCCTGTCGTACTGGAGGACCATCGTCACCGATGCCGGTGCCATTTTCGACCGTGAGGTGACAATCGGGGCCGGCGCTCTCGAACCCCATGTGACCTGGGGGGTGAATCCGGCCCAGACCACAACCATATCCGGGGAGGTCCCCCACCCGGACAGCTATGAGGATCCGGCGCAACGGGAGTCGGTAGAACGCGCCCTGGCATATATGGGCCTGACTCCAGGCACGGCAATGACCGATATCCCCGTAGAGCACGTGTTCCTCGGTTCGTGCACCAACGGCCGCATCGAAGACCTCCGGGCAGCAGCCGATGTGGTCGCAGGTAAAACGGTGAGCGCCGGCGTCTCCGCGGTAGTGGTACCCGGATCGATGAAGGTGAAGCGTCATGCCGAGGAGGAGGGGCTCGACCGGATTTTCATAGATGCCGGCTTCGAATGGCGGGATGCCGGATGCTCTAGTTGCCTGGCGATGAATGCCGACGTGATTCCACCCGAAGCTCGATGCGCCTCCACTTCCAACCGGAACTACGAGGGCCGCCAGGGCAGGGGCGCCCGGACCCACCTCGTGAGCCCGGCGATGGCCGCCGCAGCGGCGATCGCCGGACATTTCGTGGACGTCAGGAAGTGGTCATGAATCCGGTCAACAGGATCGTCGGGGCCATGGTGCCGCTCCCCCGCGCCGATGTCGACACCGACCAGATCATTCCCAAGCAGTTCCTCAAGCGGATCGAGCGCACCGGATATGGAGAATTTCTCTTCTACGACTGGGCGCGCGACCGAACGGGAGCACTCGACCCTGGCTTCGTGCTCAACGAACCGCTCCGACGCCAGGCAAAAATCCTGCTCGCCGGGGCCAATTTTGGTTGCGGCTCGTCGCGAGAACACGCTGTCTGGGCGATCCAGGATTGGGGTTTTGCCGCGGTGATTGCGCCTTCGTTCGCCGACATCTTCCGCAACAACTCGATCAACGTCGGTCTATTACCGGTTCAAGTAAACGAGGATGTCCTTCAGGAACTACTCGTGATGGCACAGTCGGAGCACGCAGAATTGACTATCGATCTCAACAACCAAACGCTGACGGCTGAAGGAGTCTCTGCCTTCTTCGACATCGAGGCCGACGCAAAACGGCGCCTCCTCGCCGGACTCGATTCGATTGGCGAAACGCTCGAACTGGCCGATGAGATAAGTGCCTTTGAGTCAACCCGACCGGAGTGGATGCCGGTCGCCACGGTCTAGCGGATCACCAGGATGTCGAACTCCGAGAGACCGGACCATGAACGGTCGGCGGTGACCGCCACCTCCCCCCGGGCGAGGCCAAGACCAAGACAAGCCCTGTCCCCGAGTGATAAACCGAGGTTTTTGGTGACCGTGCGCAGGCGCCCAACTGTCCAGGCCTGTTCTTGATCGAAGTCAACGACCTCGATGCCCAGCGCTGTGATCGCAGCACGGGTGAGACTCACGGGTAACCCGACATCCAGCAATTTGCTGGCTACCTCGGCGGCATTGACTGCTGAGATGCTCCCCCCGGCGACATGCTCAGCTACCTGAGCACTTCCTGATTCCTTGTTCAACAACGCCAGAATCGCCGAAGAGTCGAAAACGCTCACGTCTCGAGACGTCGTTCCTCGATCAATTCGTCTACCAACGAGCGACCGGTTGCCTCTTTGGCGAGATATTCCTGGATGAACTCGACCACGCCCGCTAGAGGAGTGAGGCGAATCTCGCCCGCCTCGACTCGCACCTCGAACTCGTCTCCAGTCGTCAGATTCAATGAGTCCCGAATCATTGATGGGATCACAATCCGACCATTAGAAGCCAGTCTCGTAGTCGTCATCATGTCATCTTAGTGGAATTTGTGACAGATTTACAATCGATATGTCAGAGCCACATGCCGTTTACCATTGAACAGGATAAGAAGGAAGCCAACGATCGGATAACGAGACGTCAACCGTCTGACTCGGCGGTGGTCGCGAGGTGGTCTCCGATCCATGCATCGATCTCGGCCCATCGGTCGTATAGCCATGCCTCCTGGTCGTCGGGCCCCGGAATCTCATGCGCCTGAAAGTGCCAGATCTTGACATCGACTTCGGTGCCGATCGGGATGGCACGCCAGATGTCTCCGGCGGTCACAAACCCCTCGAGCCCGGCATGGCCCACGAAAAACACATCCGAGCCGAGCGGTGCATTAGCCAACGCGGTCATCACACCCTTGGGTTTAGGGGGCAGTGTCGACTTGAGCATCTCCGCTCTCTCTGCCAGATCTGGGCGGCCAATGTCACGCAGCTTTTGAATAGCCTTTTCTGCTCTCCCCACGGTGTAGTTGGCACCTTCGGGGAAAATCACAAACGCGTCGTCGGTGTCCATGGTCTTGGAAAGCGTTGCGATGGCCTCGACGACCGCATCCCCGGCCTTTCGCCCGGACGGCACGAATGCCGCCGGGAGCCGGTTGAGGATGATGTCCACGGCCGGATCCCACTGGAGGAACTCCTTGAGGACGATCCGGGGTTCCCGGTCATAGGTGTTGCAAATCGCATCCATCAGCAGCAACGAGTCCCCCGGGCCGGCGTGTCGGCTCAGGATCAGCGCCGGACGGGTTCTCACCGCACCGGTGGTCGGTGGTGGGCCCTCGCGGAGAATCGTCAGCTTGAAGGTCCGCTTCGCAGTTTTGATAACACTCCCCAGCACCAGTCCGAGCAGTTCATAGTGCCTTCTCTGGAAGGCGGGACTCGATAACTTCCAACCGAAGCCCGATATCAGCCAGTAGAAGAACATGACGACGATGGCCCCCGCATCGACGAGAAGATAGAAGAAGAGAAACCAGATGATCCTCAAGATCCTCCAGTTTCCCGGGACGTATCGACTCACGAAAGCGGCCCCGATCAACCAGATGGGAAGCGTGAGAATCGTTAGAACGGCGAGACCGACCATCGCCGGTGCGAGCAAGACGCGACGGATCCACTTCGGCGGCACCCTCATTTCAATGCCTCTAGGTAGTCGGCCGACGCCCGGTACCCGGTGTCGCGGAGCGATACCGTTTCGTCGAGCTTCCTCCAGCGAATCTGTCGCCTGTCGTCGAAGTCGATCGGGTTGCCGGACGGGAGTAGATGGACCTCGACCCCCTCGGGAAGGTTGGCCATGGTGGTCATGAACCGGTGCCGGCGTGCGATCTCGAAAGAGATGAGCGCCGCCTCGTAGAGACGCTCGGGAGTGCGCAGCTCCGACTCCACCCTCCCCACCTGGAGGACAAAAATCCGGGTCGCCCCCAGGTCGACCGCTCGGGTCAATGGCACCGAGTTCACCAATCCACCGTCGTAGTAGTGCTTCCCGCCGATTTCAACCGGGGGGAAAATGGCCGGAATCGCCGAGGAAGCCAACAAGGCATCGACCAGAGGCCCGCTATCGAACCAGTGCTCTGAGGCAGTCTCGATCTGGGCGGCGACGCACTGAAACGGGAGTTCGAGATCATCGATCTGGGCATCGGCCCCATGAACCGCTTCGAGGGCATGGCGAATCGCGTGTGACCCCTGGATCGCAGGTTGCAACGTGGCCACGCTTTTCATCTGTTGCAGGAACTCTCCCCGGAGCAATCCCGATTCCGATATCTCCTCCCAGAGGGCAGTGAGACGCTCCACTCCGACTCTGCCCGGCGAACTTGCCACCACCGAACCGTTGAAGGCGCCGATCGAGGTACCCAGAACGAGGTCGGGTTGAATCCCGCCCTCATCGAGCGCCTGGAGCATTCCCACCTCGACAGCGCCCCACTTCCCCCCGCCGCCGAGGACGAATGCTGTGACACCTGGATGCTTCAAAGGTTGTCCTCTTCGATGTACCACTCCGTGAAGTCTGTGCAGCGAAAGTCGCTGTCGAATCGGATCACAAACAGGTTACGGTAGATCATCGCCGGGTTGTGATAGTGAGTCTTCCCCACGATGACGGCGAGATCGTCGGTCTCCACAATCGGCAACCATTGGAAGTCCCAGTTGTCCGGGTCATCTCCGATGTCGAGCCAATTCTCAATGATCGAATCGATTCCGTCCCACTCCCCCGAAGCGGTTTGAGGGTCGTAAACGGCGTCATCAGTGAACAGGGCGGCTATCGCATCGGGATCGTTGCTCGCCCATGCATCGAGATACCCGTCCATCCACGAATTGAGACGTTCGGAAGGTTCAACCAATTCTCATCCTTTCGGCACAACGAAGATAGCCGCTGTCGCAGCATTGCTTCCGTTCCACGACTGACGGACCCGGTGAGACCTAGCGGCGACGGTTGGTACTCATCAATGCAACATGCCAGGATCACCAGCGTGACGGGCTTCTTTACCGGACTCGAGTGCGGACATTGCGCCTCGGCTTTTACAACGACAGTCCCCTATTCGCTGTGCCAAACCTGCAACGGGCCGTTGTTGGCCCGATACGATCTGGCCAGCCCGATGATGCCCGGTCTCGCGAGCATCCTGAGCCGCCCGCCGGGGCAATTTCGATTTCACGAAGTATTACCCACCGATGCCGGCCCGGCAACGCCGACTTTGGGGGAAGGGGCAACCCCGCTGATTCCCGCACCCGCCCTCGGCGAAGCGCTGTGGATCAAGGATGAATCGCAAAACCCCACCGGATCCTTCAAGGCCCGGGGAATGGCCGTCGCCATGGCGAGGGCGGTCGAACTGGGTCTGAAACGGTTCGCGCTCCCCTCCAACGGGAACGCCGGCGTCGCAGCTGCGGCCTACGGTGCCCTACATGGTGTCGAGGTCGATATACACATGCCGAGGGCCACACCCGCGGCCCTGATCGACGAACCCCGTGCCTACGGCGCTCGGGTCGAGTTGGTTGATGGGACCATTGCCGACGCCGCGGCACGTGTCGCTGACCTGTGTGCCTCGGGAGAGGTCTTCAATCTCGCCACCCTCAAAGAACCCTTCCGTATCGAAGGCAAGAAGATGATGGGATATGAGTTGTTCTGGGACCTGAACGGTTTGCCTGATGTCGTCATCTATCCCACCGGCGGTGGCACCGGACTCGTCGGTATGGTCAAGGCCTTCGATGAAATGGAGACACTCGGTTGGATCGGCCCTGAGCGTCCCCGAATGGTGTCCGTGCAGGTCGACTCATGCGCACCGATCGTCCGTGCGTTCCACAGTGGGGCAGAGTCGGCCGAACCCTGGGTCGATGCCGGCGAGACCCTCGCATACGGGCTGCGGGTCCCATCAGCAATCGGCGACCGGCTGATGCTCAAGGGGCTCCGCTCGACGAATGGCACTGCCATCGCCGTCTCTGAGGAATCCCTCCTGGAGGCCTCGGATCGCTTGGCCCGTCTTGCCGGAGTTCGGGGGACCCCGGAGGGCGGAGCCTGTCTCGTCGCAGCGGAGTCGCTGGTCGGCTCGGGGTGGATCACACCCGGAGAGCAGGTAGTGATGTTCAACACAGCGGCGGCGGCGAATTACCGATGAACCGTTCACCTCTCAGCCTGGCGGGCGGAATACTCCTGGTCCTGGGCGGATCGGTATGGATACTGCAGGGACTCGACGTCGCCTTCGCTCCAGAAAGCTTCATGACCGATGATCGGCTGTGGGTCTTATGGGGCACCATCGCCCTTCTCGCAGGTGTGTTTCTAATAGTCAGATATGCGCGGAATCGTTGACTTGCGGAACCACCATTCGGGCAAACAGTTCGTAAATGAGTACCGTCATTACCGGAGCAACTGAGGCCGGAGGCGGTACTCGGCCGAATAGCACCGAAGGAGCCGATAAATGCGTGCCAGAGCAGTTCACTACACACTGAAGCCCGATCGATGGGATGATGCCCAGTCGGCGCTCCGTTCGCTCCTCGACGAGATCAAACGCCAGGATGGCCTGGAGTCGTACATCAACATGGCCAACCCCGAAACCGGGACCGGAACCGTCATTTCCATATTTTCCACCAGCGAAGCCCTCAACGCCGCAGAGCCAACGATGAAGAAGTTGCTCACCGACCTGGACGCCTACATGAAGCTGACCCCGATAGTCGAGGTCGGAGATGTGGTAGCTCACATCATCAACGACTAATCACCGATTTTTGTTGGCACGTCGGGCTTGGTCGGATAAGCTGACCGCCGGGTCGTGCTGGGATTGAACGACGGGAGAACCGATGATGACTTCATTTGACGCACGCCTCCGACTTCGCGGCCAGGGTGGTCTCCCTCTCGGTGTCGAGATCGATCTGACCGGCGACCGTATGCGTGTCACTGCTGACGGTACTTTCGTGGCCAATTGGGCCCTACACGAAATCGCAATCTCAACTGATGGGGACGGATTTCACATCGAAGCAGAGGGTGAAGAGGTGATCCTCCACCTCATCGAGCGCGAGAGGTTTGCCACAGAAATCGGACTTCACGCCCGGAACCTCCGCCGTACGACATAGCCCTCTCCCCGTAGACCTCACCCGGCCACCGGCTTAGATGCTGGCCAGCGCCTCGAGTACGCGGTCCACCTCGTCGACGGTGTTGTAGTGGACAAAGCCGATGCGAACCAACCCACCCTGCTCGTCCACACCAAAACGGTCCATCACATTCACGGCGTAATAGTTGCCAGACCATACGTAGAGCCCTGCGGCGGTAAGCTCCCCGGCTACCGCTTCCGCCCTCATTCCCTCAACGCGAATGGCAAAAGTGGCCACTCGCTCTGACCCGGCGGTCGGCACCCCGTACAACCTGACCCGTTCCAGCGATGCCAGTCCGTCCAGGAATCGCCGTGAGAGAGAAGTCTCGTGATCGTGAATGCGGGAGAATGCCGACCGGAGAGACTCCCGCCGGTTAGCACCCGATTCACCGAGGCCCGCCAGATAATCGACTGCAGCCGCCACCCCGGCAATCGATTCGAAGCTTTGCGTCCCGGTCTCCCATTTTCCGGGCGGGTCGGACGGGGCGGGTCGGACTTTATACGCATCAACTGACGCGAGATGGTCGAGCTGGCCATAGAGGATTCCGGTGTGTGGCCCGAAGAACTTGTATGCCGATGCGACGAGGAAGTCACAGGCGAGTGCCGCTACATCGATCAGGTGATGAGGCCCGGCATGGACCGCATCCACATAGGCCAGGGCACCGAACTCGTGGGCCGCCGCACACACTGATGCAACATCGACCAGCGTACCGATGGAATTGGCAGCCAGACATACCGCCACGAGTCGCACCCGGTCGTCGAGCAATTGGGCAATGGCACCGGGGTCGAGCGTTCCGTCGGCGGGATCGAATTCGGCTATGCGGATCTCTACGCTGGCGTCCCGGGCGGCTCGCACCCACGGGGTGAAATTCGCATCGTGATCGAGGCTCGTGAGGACGATGGCATCGCCCGGTTCCCATGTGGTTGCCAGGGCGCGGCTGATTGCGAACGTCAGGCTGGTCATGTTCTGTCCGAAAGCAATCTCGGATGGATTTGCGTTGAAGAAATCGGCCATCGCGGAGCGCCCGTTGGCCACCACCTCCTCGGCGAGGTTGGAAGCCCCGAACCCACCACCGAGATTGCTAACGCCTTCGGTAAGGACCCCCGCCATGGCATCGATCACCGACCGGGGAACCTGGGTCCCACCCGGTCCGTCGAGATAGGCGGCAGAGAGTTGGCCTTCGCGTCGACTCAGGGCGGGGAACCGGGAACGGACTTCGTCTATGGGAAAAGCTTTTGGCATAGGGTCGAGATTAGGTCGATTTGAGGTGGGGGTACCAGGGTCGTATGTCTGAGCCCATCCACACATGTTTGTATCGGTAGGCTCCGACTCATGTCGAAGTCACCCGACAGAGTTGGCATCGATCAGCAGGACATAGATGC
>DATDCF010000128.1:0-13104 GCA_036524475.1 Acidimicrobiia bacterium
CGGGTGCCCCTCTGGGGGATGGTGTTAGCGGTAGCACCGTCAGGCGGAGTGGACTTGTTGGAGTGGGTTCTGATTCTGAGATGCGGTTAGTAACCTGTCGGGTGCCCCACTGGGGGATGGTGTAAGCGGTAGCACGGCAGGTTTTGGACCTGTAAGAGCGGGTTCGAGTCCTGCTCCCCCAGCGATCCATTGCTGAAAGGCTCATTTGCCAACCCATGTGATCGTCCTGGCCGCCGGCCAGGGCAAAAGAATGAAATCGGACAGGCCCAAAGTGGCCCACAGGGTCGTTGGCAAGTCTCTCGTTGAATGGGTCCTGCGAGCGGTGGCCCCCGCCAACCCCGACTCTCTGGCGGTGGTTCTCGGCCATGGTGCCGATGCGGTGCGACCTTTGCTGGGGACCCAACCGGTAGTTGGCATCCAGGAAGATCAACTCGGCACCGGCCACGCCACCAAAGTAGGTCTTGGAGTTCTCGGCGAACTCGACGATGACGACACCGTGGTGGTGCTCTACGGCGACATGCCGTTGTTGACTCCTGAGCTGATCAAATCTCTCGTTGCCAGACCCGATGACACTGGGGTGGTAATGGTGACGACAGATCTCGATGACCCGTCCGGCTATGGGCGGATCTTGCGGGTCGATGGCGACGTGGTCGGGGTGGTCGAGGATCGAGACTGTGATTCTGAACAGAGGTTGATAACGGAGATCAACGCCGGGGTGTACGCATTCAGGGCCGGAGCGCTTGTCGAGGCGCTGGCCGCGATTGGCTCCGAAAATGCACAGGGTGAACAATATCTAACGGACGTAATCGGAATTCTGGCCTCGAAAGGTGTAAAACTGGAGGCTGTCAAAGCCGATGCAGAGGAAGTGATTGGTATCAATTCCCAGGACCAGCTGGCTGAAGCAGGGAAGATCCTGCGTCGTCGGATCAATGACGGGCATATGGTGGCCGGTGTAAAGATTGTTGACCCAGACCGCACCTACATAGATTCTGAAGTCGAGATCGCCCCCGGAGCCACGATTTACCCGGGGGTCCATCTCGAGGGTGCGACCAAGGTTGGGGCGAACGCCCAGGTCGGTCCCGACGTCCTCGCCCGGGACTCTCAGATCGGGGATGACTCGCTCGTTTGGTACTCGGTTCTCCGCTCAGCGGTTGTTGGTTCTCATTGTGAAGTTGGCCCCTACGCCTCGCTGCGGGCGGGGACAGTCCTCGCCGACCGTTCCAAGGTGGGGACATTTGTCGAGACGAAGAACGCCAAACTCGGTGAAGGTGCAAAGGCCCCGCACCTCACCTATCTCGGTGACGCCACGGTGGGAAGCGGCACCAATATCGGTGCAGGGACGATCACCTGTAACTTCGACGGGTACGAGAAGCACGCAACCGTGATCGGCGATGACGTCTTCATTGGGTCCGACACGATGTTGGTGGCACCGTTGACCATCGGCGACCGGGCGATAACCGGAGCGGGTTCTGCGATCACCAAGGATGTCGAGGCCGACGCATTGGCCGTCGAACGAAGTGAGCAAAAAACCATCCCTGGCTACGCTCGAAGGCGCGCTGAGCGACAGGCGACCAAGAAGGCAGAGGAGTAATTGTGGACGTGGTTTCCCGGAACCGGATGATGCTGTTCTCCGGTGGAGCCAATCTGCCCCTGGCGGACGACGTTGCAGAGATGTTGGGCATTTCCCTGGGGAAACTGGAGTTGTCACAGTTCGCCAACGGCGAGTTGTACGCGAGGCCATTGGAGTCGGTGCGGGGAGCTGACTGTTTCGTAATCCAGAGCCACTCGTCGCCGATCAACGATCGCATCATGGAGCAACTCATCACGATTGACGCATTGAGGCGTGCTTCGGCGCGCCGGATAACGGCGGTCATGCCCTTTTACGGATACGCGAGGCAGGACAAGAAAGTCCTACCCCGGGAGCCAATCACAGCTCGCCTCGTCGGCGACCTCTTCATGACTGCTGGTGCCGATCGTCTGGTGTCTGTCGATCTTCACACCGGACAGTTGCAGGGCTTCATCCAGAAACCATTTGACCACCTCACCGCGATCCCGATGATCGCCGACTATGTGGCGGACCAGATCGAGGGCCGGATCGCTGTTCTGTCTCCTGATGCCGGCGGTGTGAAAAGGGCGGAGCGTTACGCCCGACGTCTCGGGGACGCCTCTGTGGCCTTCATCTACAAGCGACGCGACCCGAACGAGCACAACGTCTCGCAGGCGCTTTCGATGGCCGGCCGCGTCAAAGACAAGCACGTCGTCATAGTGGACGACATGATCGATACCGCCGGAACGGCGTGCAACGCCGCCGAGATGATGCGGGAATACGGGGCGTTGAGTGTCAGGATTGCTGCAACTCACGCGATTCTGTCAGAACCGGCCGTCGACCGGCTCAAAAATGCGCCGATCGATGAGGTGATCGTCACCAATACATTGCCGGTCAGCGAGGATGCTCTGGCCCTCGACAAGCTGGTTGTCTTGTCGATTGCGCCGATAGTTGCCGAAGCTCTTCAGGCGATTTTCATGGACTCGTCGGTGTCGGAGATATTTCTGGGAGACAACGCCTAAAGGGTCGTTCAAAAACATTCGGTTTCACCAGAGCCTCCCTACACTCCCGATCTGTGAGTGCCCGCCATAGCCAACCGCCCTCTCCGGATCAGAGCAGGGCAAGAGCAGTTCTTATTGGTCTGATTGTTCTTTTCCTGGTGGGGTTTTTCTTTTTAAGGGGACGAGGCGAAGGCGGGTCTAATCCTCCCGTCGCCGGCGATACGACCACGACGGCGCCGCCCGGCGGTGAGACCACCACGACGCTACCCGACGGTTCGACTACACCGACCGATTCGGGGGGAACGACATCGGCTACCACTCCGTCGAACCTCGGCCCCCTTCAAAGCGTGAAGCTCGAGCTCGTCTACGACAGCCTGGAGCTACCCGACGATGCCAAGTTCCGCCAGCCGGTCTCGCTCACGTCACCGCCGGGTGACAACCGCCTTTTCGTGGTCCAGCGGGGAGGTGTGATCCGGATCCTCGACGAGAACTATCAACGTCTCGACCCGGCATTTCTCGCCATAGACGACAGGGTCCTCGCCGGCGGAATCGAACAGGGCCTGCTCGGCATGGCCTTCCATCCCGACTATGCGAGCAATGGGCGTTTCTTTGTCTACTACACCGACAAATCAGGGAATCGCCAGCTTTCTGAGTTCCACGTGTCACCGACAAACCCGGACCGCGCCGACCCCGCTTCTGAGCGGGTCATCTATGAGCTGGAACAACCGGAAAACTCTGTCGACATCCGCCATTACGCCGGTCAGCTGGCCTTCGGCCCTGACGGATATCTCTACAATTCGCTCGGGGATGGGGCCGACTCGCGTGCCCAGGCCCAGGATCCCAACACCATGTTCGGGACCATTTCTCGTATCGACGTAGACAGTGGCGACCCTTACGGCATCCCGGCGGACAACCCGTTTGTGTCCGGCGGGGGTGCCGGTGAGGTCTGGGCCTACGGATTGCGAAACCCGTGGCGGTTCAGCATCGATTCAGTTGACAACCTGATTTACATCGCCGATGTGGGACACGCGGATCAAGAAGAAGTCAACGTCGTCTCCATTGCGGAAGGCGGCTACAACTTCGGTTGGTCCGATGTCGAGGGCACGAGATGTTTCCACGTCCAGGACTGCGACCTCACCCTGTACGACGCGCCGGTCCTGACCTATCTTCACGGTTCCGAGCCCGATCAGGGGTGTTCGGTTTCCGGAGGATACGTCTATAGGGGCTCTGAGATCCCGGAACTCAACGGCACCTACTTCTACAGCGACTGGTGCACCCAGTGGATCAAGTCATTCAAGATGGTGGACGGTCAGTTGACCGAACCGAAGGATTGGACGTCCGAACTGGGGGGTCCGATCGGCCAGATCAACACGTTCGGAGTTCGGGGCGATGGGGAACTGTTCGTTGCGACCTACGACGGGCGAATCGCCAAGTTCACGGCTGTTCGATAGCAGGCAGCACCACCTGTTCACCGGGGTAGATAAGGTCGGGGTCACCTGATCGGAGAGAGTCGACGTTGGCGTCGATGGTATCCCGCCAGTAGGGGCTGATCTCCGCATCCGCTGCCTCCCTGTCCAGCATGTCAGCGAGGTGGGATGCTGACAACTTCCAGAGATGGTCGCCGCGTTTTACGACCACCGTCTGAGCCGGGTCGCTCGATGGTTGTATTTCCACAGGGATAAATGTCGTCTCTCCGGCTTTGGTCGCCATCGCCAGCCCCATCAGCACATAGAGGAGTGACACCATCACGCAAATGAGAAATGGGCGGATATTCATTTGCCGAAAATACGTTGTCGTTCGAGTGATTGGAAGAGGGTTACGATCTGTAAGTAGTCAACAACTGGATGTGAATTGTGAGAGTTCGAATAGGGGTCGCCGACTCAGCCAAGCTGATTGAGCTCGATGTCGACGATCTGAAAGCCTTCAAGAAATCGATGGTGGATGCGGTCAAGTCGGGGGAAGTCGCCTGGTTCACCGACACCAAGGGTCGCGAGGTGGGTGTTCCCGCCGTTCGGATCAGCTATGTCGAGATGGAGACCGAAGACACCGACCATCGTGTTGGTTTCGGCACCGGCGGTTGAACCCACCATTGATCACCAGGGTCGTGGAACTGAACAGGGCCCCCTAGATGGAGAGCCCTGTCGGTATGGAGGGGAGGTTGGCTAGACGGAACGTCTCCGTCGCTCGGCCAACCAACGCTTGCGGAGTCGACGACGATCATCCTCGGCAAATCCGCCCCAGACTCCTGACTCCTGGTTGGTCTCGAGGGCGTACTGCAGGCAGTCTTCCTGGACCATGCAGGTAGAGCAGATTGCTATTGCAGCGTCGATTTGTTCGATTGCCGGTCCGGTGGTCCCCACCGGAAAAAAGAGGTTTGGCTCGGAATCCTTGCAGGAAGCAAGATCTCGCCAGTCAGTGGTTATGGGGGTTGTAAGCACAAAATTTCCTTGGGTTTGTGATGTTTTTCACAAGGGTCGGCGGTGGAGTACACCGAGAGCCGATGGATTCAATATCGAATTTAGTGTCATGACTCCTACTTGTAAACGGGTTTCTGGTAATTATTTTCATGTCTTCTGAAATTTCTGTCATCGGCCACCGCGGGATGCCTACCAAATTTCCGGACAATTCGTTGCCCGGGTTCGTCGCCGCCGCTCGTATTTGTGACCGGGTCGAACTCGATATTCGCCGGTCGCTCGACGGCAAACTCGTCCTTTCACACGACCCGACGATTGGTGGATTGTCCGTGAACGACACTCCTTGGTCGGTGCTTGCCGAGATCGATCTGGGTCAGGGCGTCAAGCCCTGTCTGTTCGATGAGGCACTGGCCGCCCTCCCCGATACACCGGTACTTATCGAGGTCAAAAACTCACCGGCCGATCCCGGTTATGAAGCCGACTCGCGGCTTGCCCTCGAAGCTGCAAGCAGGACACGTCCGTTTGATGCCATCATCTCGTTCAACTGGGAATCGGTGGAACGGGTTCGTCACTACTTCCCGGATGTCGCGACCGGCCTCAATGTTGGAGGCCTCGGCGACCTCGGTGACGCCGTCTCACGATGTTTGGACGGTGGGCATCGCTATTTGGTTCCGGACGTCGACCTATTGATGACGGCCGGTGGCGTGGCTCCCCCCGGAGTCGAGACTTTCGTATGGTCGTCACAGCGGTTCCATGACTTTGCATCCGGGCTCGATGAGTTGGTCTCCTTCGGGGTCTCGGGCATCATTACCGACGACCCGGAGTCCACTCGAGCACTGATACGGAGCCTCCCATGACAATCCAGGATGAATTGGCCGCCGAACTGAGAGACGCGATGCTGTCCAAAGACGCGGCGCGCAGAGATGTCATCCGTCAGATCCAGACCGAGATCTCCGTGGTGAAGAGCGATCCCGGATTCCAGGGCGACGCTGACGACGCGGTGTATCAGAGGGTCATCGGGAGCTATGTCAAGAAAATGGATAAATCCAGGGAGGAGTACGAGGGCTACGGCGAACGGGGAGCCGCCATGGCCGCCAAGCTCGGGTTCGAGGTGGATTATCTCCGTCGCTGGCTACCCACGACCCTCGATGAGGCTGCCACGAGGACCCTGGTTACCGATGCAATTGTCGAACTCGGTGTCGCCGGCGATGAGAAGTCGGCCGGTCGTGTCATCGGCCATTTGATGAAGAGTCACGGCAAAGATGTCGATGGCGGCATGGTCAACCGGCTGGTGCGTGAGGAACTGTTAACGAATTGAACCTGCCCACCTATGAACCCATGCTCGCCACAAAATGGCGGGATGCCTTCGACGACGATGGTTGGTGGTTCGAGGTCAAGTGGGATGGGTACCGGGCGATTCTGGGAAATGACGGAAGAATTCGCGCCCGCTCGAGGCGGGGGATAGACCTGGCCCAGCCGTTTCCCGAATTGGAGGCGTTGCCGATCCCACCAGGGGTCGTCCTCGATGGTGAGATCGTGGCCTTTGACGCTGATGGTCGGCCAAGTTTCGACCTGATCCAGAAACGGACCGGGTTTGGTGGATCAGGAACCGGATCCAGGGTCGCGGTCAACTATGTGGCCTTTGATGTCCTCTACGCCAATGGGGCCGATGTGACCGGTCTCGGACTCGAGGAGCGACGCTCCGTCCTGGGGGATCTCGAGCTCCCATCGCCGATCATCACACCCGACCAGACTCCTGGCGCGGGGCGGGCGCTATATACGGCGATCAAGGAGCAGGGTCTGGAAGGGATCGTCGGCAAGCGGTCCGGCTCGAAGTATCTTCCCGGAAAACGATCGCCAGATTGGCGCAAGGTTTCAGTGAGAAGGCAGATGCGTGCTGTGGTCGGAGGTTGGGTCGAGGGCGAGGGAGGACGGGCTTCTACATTCGGGTCCTTGCTGCTCGGCCTTTGGGACGGCGGGGAAATGCGCTTCGTCGGAGCTGTCGGGTCGGGGTTCGACGATTACGCCCTGGGCGCAATCCGGTCTGCGCTTGGAGAGATCCGCGTCGACGCCTCGCCGTTCCAACCGGCGGTGAGGTATCCGGGCAAGCTCCACTGGGTCCGGCCGGCCTTGGTGGCGAATGTCGAGTTCAAAGAATGGACTGCCGACGATCACCTGCGCGCTCCGGTATTCAAGGGTATCGAGATCGCCGAAGTGGACTCGATCGATTGGGCGACTGAAGGCCCCGGGTCTAACTAGCTTTTTTGGTCGCCTCGACAGACGCCTTGAGGGCCTCGAGCAGGTCGACCACTTTGGTCGGTTCAGGGGAGCTGTCGACGGCGACGATCTCCTCACCGGCCACCTTCTTGGCGGCAAGCTCCTCGATCTGTTCCCGGGTCCGGTCGACATACTCTTCCTCGGCAAATGGCCGGGTGAGATTATCGATCAGGGATGCGGCCATCTCGACCTCCTCTTTTCGGATCTCGAATTCGGCATCGAGTTCCTCGAAATCAGCCGCCCTGATTTCGTCGGGCCAGTACATGGTCTCCATGATGATCACGCCGTCTTTGGCCCGGATTGTGGCCAGCTGCTGTTTTTCCCTTATGGACACCTTGGCCACGCCAACGCGTCCCTTCTTTTCAAGGGCCTGTTCCAGGATCTGATAAGCCTTGACACCCGTTTTCTCCGGAGCCAGGTAGTACGTCTTCTTGAACAGGATGGGGTCGATCTCGTCTTCGTCGACGAACTGGACAACGTCAACCAGCTTGTTGCCTTCGGTGCTGGCCGCCTCCAGTTCTTCGTCGGTGAAGACTACATATCGGCCTTTCTCGAACTCGTACCCTTTGACGATGTCGTCCCAACCGACCTCTGTCCCGTCGGCCTCGGCGACCCTCTTGTATTTGATCGCCGAGTGGTCGTCTTTGCGGAGTTGTTTGAATTTGGGGGACTTCTCGTCGGTGGCGCTGTAGAGCCCGACGGGGATTGTCACCAGACCGAAATTGATTGCGCCTTTCCAGATTGCACGAGCCATGACCCCATTCTAAAGGTCGCTGCTGACACAAGTTCGCGAAAACCGGGATCGCTGCCTCGATCAGCGATGGAGCGCCAAATGAAAACGCGTTTCCTATGGGAACACTTATCGCCCTAGGTGGACCGAGACACCACTGAGCATTCCCGGACGGCTCTGAAACCCACGTCGGGGTACAGCGTGCTCGACGCGGGATTGTCCTGCTTCCAGGCGATCTTGACCCGCGCAGCGCCTGCCTCGAAGAGCCGGTTGAGCCCGGCGGTCAGGACATGGCGCGCCAGCCCCCGACGCTGGTGGTCGTCCTCGGTTCGCATTGGTTCGACAAGACCGGTGGCGGTTTCGGGGTCCAGCCAGAACAGGCCGTAGGCAGCTGGTCTTTCGTCATCGTCGAGCACAAGGAGGTCGAGGTCAGGTCGATACAGCGATGTTTGGCGAAGGCGACTCTCAACGTCTGGTCCGCTCCGCGGGATCATGTGGTGGGGCGCCGGCATCGTTTCGAGTCGAGTGACGAGTCGATAGCTGGAGTGGAGTGGGCTGATGGCCGGTCTGGAATCGGCTGCGAGCCATGAGTCGACCCCCTCGTCCTCCATCGTTGTAAAGCCATGCCCCGCCAATACGCCGATCATAAGCTCGTCTCTACGATCGACCACGAACTCTAAGTTTTCGAACCCGGAATCGGTGGCATGGGCAAGACCCCGTTCGACCCCATGCCCAATCCATTCCACAGTCGCGTCCGGCATGACGATGGGATCGAGACCGACCGCGTCGCCCCAATCGGTCGCGACCAAAGCCGCGACCGGTCGGTCAGAGTCGTCGAACCAGAAGAGTTGAGGCACGATGTCGGTGGGGCGGGGCGTCCGCCACCACCACTGGTAGTCCGCAGCCTCGAACACTCCCGCAGTCGAATCCGCGGTGCGCACCCGCTGCAACAGAGTGGTGACCTCCCGGAGATAGCTGATCCCCACCAGATGCTCCTCGCGCATCCCGGCACTCTATCCGGGTGAATTTCCCCGCCCGATATTGTCGCTGCCGGTCGAATTCGCAGGAGCTAACGTCCCGGCGGGCAGCGTCCAACAGAGTTCACGCCCACCCCTGAAGGAGGGACGGCACCGGGGCGAGTTGCTCGGGCGGTTGCCGTGACGTATTCCGGGTCACAGACTTCGAAATTTCCTTCTCGGATATCACGGTAAATGGCATCTGGCCAGAGGTGAGGGGCCTCCACTCTCGTCGCATGAAAACGTGGACAGGAGTGTCCCCATCCGAGACCGATGCCAGTCCGAGATACTCATGGAGAATCCCGTCGACGCGATAAGTAACCCCACTCCGGGTATATGGGATGGCAGCCAGTCGTTCCAATTGCTGGAGCTGAGACGAATTCCGTGAAGCCATACCCCTAACGAATAGCAGTGTTCGGCGTTACCGTTCCTGACTTCCGGATATCTCTACGGCTTCTTGACGCCGTCACCGCACTTCTTATCACGTCACGCATTCACCCGGACTCGGATCCGCGATTACCCGGGCACAGGCTTTGCGAGGTGGGTCAGCCACGAACTGACCACCACTCCTGCCTTTGACGGACTATGAGCGATTTCGGTTATCTTCAATGAAATGACCATCGTGGCGCCCCCACCAGGTGTGGCGATGTCGCGTCCTTGGTCA
Organism: Acidimicrobiia bacterium; assembly: GCA_036524475.1. Taxonomy (GTDB): domain Bacteria; phylum Actinomycetota; class Acidimicrobiia; order Spongiisociales; family ZC4RG35; genus MA-ANB-1. The sequence goes on from DATDCF010000128.1 coordinate 9,649, forward strand.
CGAAGACGGTGACCCTCTTCCAGCACGGCGTAGGTCTTGCCGACACCAGGGGCCGCTCCGAGGAATACCTTGAGCTTGCCTCGGTTCACCACATCAATTCACCTCGTAATCGATGGTCTACATCACCCGTCGTTAGACAAAACCTGGTGCTCACAGACTGGGCGCTTGGCCGAAGATCGCTGGCGTGTTTCGCCACACCAAATTGTCACTTCATTGATGACGATCTCCCATTGCCAAGGTGATACGGCACCGAAGTCACGGCGATGTTGGGTTCCCGCGCAAGGGCTCCCTTGATGGCAAGTCCGGTCTGGTTGTGAAGAAGTTGAGTGATCCGGCCGGGCACTATAAATTCGGGAATGACCGCGCAAATTACCGTTCCCGGAATCGCCGCACGGCGACGCTCTCGCATATATCCCACCAGCGGGTCGACGATGCTCCGGTAGGGGCTGGCCAGGACCACCAGCGGGAACTCGTAGCCAGCATCTTCCCATTGAGCTTCGATTTGGCAACGACGCGACTCGTCGACGTCGATGTGGAGTGCAGTTACCGGGGTCCCCAAAGCTTGGGCATAAGTAAGAGCTTCTCGGATCGGCCTCGTCATATCCGATATGAGAACGATCTGTTCAATGTGTGCGATAGGAGCGTTGGTCAGGTGACTGCCTCGAGATCGTCTGAGGACGTTGAGGTCTGTGACTACCACACCTGGTTCAAATAGAAGCCTTGATTTTATGGCCAGACTGTGTCGATGAGCGAATGGAGCAAGAATTGACTTGGACCTCACCCGATCTGCAAGTATCACGGTGACTGTTCCTGCTGGGTAGGTAGAGCGCTCGTGTCGGACGCGCTCCACGATTCGGCGCGAGATCGACTCGTTCCGCCCGGGGAGTATTTCGAGCGGATGTTCGGGATGTGCCGAGTCCCATGTATATATGAGGTCGTCCGATGCGGGATCCTCAGCGTGAACACAGGTCGACGTCTGGGCGTATAGCAAGCGGGCGTAGGCCAGTGCCCGATCAGCGGCTTCGTCGTGGTGGGCGACCAGAAGGATCACCCGCGTCGGTTTCGGTTCGGCCTCCGTGGGGACCTGGCGTAGCTGGGCGGCCACCCCCTGGTAGTGATGTCTCGTCAACAGCATGATGGTTACAAGGATCGGGACCAGGAGGAGGACAATCCAAGCCCCGTGTACGAACTTGACGGTTGCCACCACGAGCAAGACGACACCAGTGGTGGCTCCGCCGACCGAGTTGATGACCACCGCCCGCTGCCAGCCGGGCTCGCGGGTGCGAATCCAATGTCGCACCATCCCGAGCTGGCTCAGGGTGAAGGCAGTAAACACTCCAACCACATAGAGCTGGATGAGCCGACTCACCTCAGCCCCAAACACGACCAAAAACGCCGACGCCAACAACGCCAAGGTGACTACTCCGTTGGAGAACACCAGCCGGTCTCCACGGTTGAGGTATTGACGGGGGGTCAACTTGTGCTTGGCCAAGATGGCCGATAGACGGGGAAAGTCCTGGTAGGCGGTATTGGCCGCGAGGATCAATATGCCGGCGGTGAACACCTGCAATGCATAGAAGCCGAAGCCCCCGTTGAAAACAGCCCGGCCGATTTGAGAAATTACCGTCCCGTACTCGTCGATCGTGCTTTCTGAGATTTGGACGCCGAACAATCGGGCCAGCGTGGAGATGCCCAGGAACATCGAGATCGAGATCACGCCCATGATACTGAGGGTGGTGGCCGCGTTATGGGCCTTCGGCTCCTTGAATGCCTGCACTCCGTTGGCGATGGCCTCAACCCCGGTCAAAGCCGTCGAACCGGAAGCAAATGCTCGTAGTACGAGAAATAGCCCAACTGCGGCCACCTCGGCTTCAATATTGGCTCCTGCCGAGATGGCGGATGGACACTGGCCGTCGAGGCATTGTATGAATCCGGCCACGATCATCGTCCCGACAGTCACCACGAACAGGTAGGTCGGAAGGGCAAAAAGCGTCGATGCCTCCTTTACCCCACGGAGATTGGCCACCGTGAGCAATGCCACGAAACCGAGAGAAATCGCCAATCGGTAAGACAACAATCCAGGAACCGCAGACGTAATCGCGGCCACGCCGGCAGCGACCGATACGGCCACCGTCAACACATAGTCGGTCAAAAGGGCGGCCGCTGCCACCGTGCCCGTCTTGATGCCAAAATTGTCGTTCGCAACTATGAACGCCCCACCGCCGTCGGGATATGCTTTGATTGTCTGTCGATACGAGACGATGACGATCAGCAGAAGCAGTGCGATAGCGAACGACAAGGGTGTGAGCAAACTGAACGCGGCCACTCCCGCAAGTGACAGGACCAGCATCGCCTCCTCTGTGGCATAAGCCACCGAAGACAACGGATCGGAGGCGAACACGGGTAGTGCGAGCCGTTTGGGCAGGAGCTGATGTTCCTCTTCATGGCTGGCAAAGGGCCGTCCAAAGAGCCTCCGTTTGAACCCCGCTAAGGGTTGTTCCTTCAAAATCGTGGTTTTGTTCGTCAATGTCGTCCCTAAATGCAAAAGCGCAGTCCACTGGACGGCGCTTGCCCAAATGATACGGGTCCGTTGACGAACAGCCTCCGTCCTAACGTCTTGTTAACGCCTGCGACTCTGATCTTGACGGAAGGGAGGTCGAGGGGTCTATAGATACGGTGCACTCATCAATCCAACGCCGACCAGTCCGACCACGATCAACACCACCAGGAGAAAGTCCCACAACAACTCAAGGTTCGGGTCTTGTTCCGCCACGACACGTCGGGCGAGAGTCGCCGAGAACTTCGCGGCGAGCCAGGCGAGCGAGGCCCCAGATAAAAACATCGTGATATCCGGGTGTCCGACAGCGGCCGCGGCAGCCGCGATTCCCCCCAGTACAGCCACGCTTCCTACGGCAAACGGTCGTCGTTGATGATGCTTGGCGGTAACCATGACCTACGGATTACCTCACCGTCACGAGTAGTGAAAGGTGTTTGACGCCAAACTGATGCGGTACCTGTGATTCCGAGCGCAATTTTGGCGAGAAGCGTCTCGGGAGTGCAGGATCCCTCTGCGGTTCGATTAGGCCTTAAATCGGCCGGGTTGGACCGGACCCAGACAATGCAGCGACCCGTCGAATTCGCAGGAGCTAACGTCCCGGCGGGCAGAGCCCAACCGGGTTCACGCCCACCCCTGAAGGAGGGCAGGTATGGAAGCGAGTCCGCAAACCTGGCATTACGGCATCGTCGCTGAGTGGTGGTCGAATTTCGACGACGACTTCCGGCAACACGAGGTCTCTTATTACCGGGCCTTTCTAGAGGACGATGGACTGCCAGCGCTCGATGCTGGCTGTGGATCGGGACGTCTGCTGATACCGTTTCTCGAGGAAGGTATGGACGTCGACGGTTGCGACGTATCCGGGGATATGGTCGCCGTTTGCCGGGAGAAGGCAACGAGGG
>DATDCF010000129.1:0-3190 GCA_036524475.1 Acidimicrobiia bacterium
CTTATCCATGGGGGAACCACCCGAACGCCTGGAGACCCGCCCACATTCATTTCTCGCTTATGGGGCCGGCTCTCGGTAGCCGACTCGTAACCCAGATGTACTTTCCTGACGACCCTCTCTTCTTCCAGGATCCGATCTACAACTCGATACCGGAGCACGCTCGCGGCCGGCTCATATCTTCATATGACCATTCAGTGAGTGAGGAGCGATGGGCGCTTGGCTACAGATTCGACTTTGTGCTCAGCGGTCAGGTCGCCACCCCGTCCGATCGGGCAGAACATTGAGGGTCCAGGGTCTCACACCTTCCCAAACCGTGGGCCCCTATTTCTCGATGCGATTGGCACAACCTGGAGAAAACAACCTCGTCGGTACGGAGACAGTCGGGGATAGGATCCGGTTAGAGGGAAGAATCCTCGATGGCGACGGCCGACCTATCGAAGACGGTCTGATCGAGTTGTGGCAGCCCAACGCTTCGGGGCGGTTTCGTCATAGCAGCGATGACCGTGGCGACTTTGCTCTCGACCCCCATTTCACCGGATTCGGAAGAGCCATGACCGACTTTGCTACAGGCGTTTATCGATTTGACACCATCAGGCCCGGAAGGATCCCGGATCTCGAGGGAGAACTACAAGCACCGCACTTGAACCTGATCGTGCAGGCGCGAGGGATGCTCCGCCCCTCATTCACGAGGGTTTACTTTCCGGATGAGGCCGAGGCCAATAGCCATGACCTCGTCCTGAGGACGGTTCCGGCTCACCGCCGCAGCACGCTCATCGCCAATCTGATCGATGATTCCCACATGGCAACATTCGGCTTCGACATTCATTTCCAGGGTGAGGCGGAGACGGTCTTCTTCGAATACGGAGCGTTATGAGCCGGTTATTGATCGATCCCGGCTTCACCACCGATGCGATGTCGGAGGCGTTCTCAGATGAAGCAAAGCTGAAGGCGATTCTTACGTTTGAGGCGGCCCTCGCAACCGCGCAGGGTGAGTTGGAGATGATCCCGGTGGAGCATGCCAGAGAGATTGCCAGAGCATGCGATGCGGATGTCGAGGACCCCGGGGCGATGCTCATGTTGGGTTGGGAATTTGGAACCCCACTCATCCCGGTAGTGCGGTGGCTCACCGAAAAGGTCCCGGCAACGGCCGCATCGTCGGTCCACTATCGGGCAACAACGCAGGACGCGGTTGACACCGCCACGGTCATGCTGATGAAGGCCGCCCTCACGGCAGTGACCTCCGACCTCGTCCGCGTGGGAAACTCGCTCGCGAGCTTCGCAGGCACACATCGGCTTACCCCCGTGTTGGGAAGGACATTCCTCCAGCCGGCAACCACTACCAGCTTCGGTGCCCGTGTCGCGTCGTGGCTCAGCCCATTGGGAGGGCTGATTGGAGACCTTCGCTGGGACATCCACACTTTCCCGATTCAACTTGGCGGCCCGGTGGGTGACATGAGTGGATTCGGCGAGTCAGGGCCGGCCCTCGTTGACCGGGTGGCGTCCATCCTCGATCTGAAGGTTCCGATTTCTCCCTGGCACACCGATCGCACGCCGATTCGTCGAGTGATGGAACACCTCAATGCGGTCGGTATTGCGATGGCCAAAGTCGCCTATGACCTGACCCTCCTTTCGCAGATTGAGATCGGGGAGGTTCAAGTGCGGTCGGGTGGCTCGTCAAGTATGCCCGGTAAACGTAACCCAATCGACGCTATCCGGTGCCTGGCCGCGGCTCAAGTGTGCGCAACCACCACATCGCTGGTCACGACAGCGGCTCGTCATGAGTTAGAACGAGGTGCGGGGTCTTGGCACACCGAGACATTCGCGATCCCCGTTGTGTTCAACGCCACCCATGTCGCCATCGGAGCGATGATCTCGTGTTTGGAGAGCATGACCGTAGACAGCACCCGCATGTTGGCGAACATCGAGTCTTATGGCGCCGACCAGCCCCCGTCCTCGGTCGGAGCTCTTGTCGACGGAGTGGTCGCCGAATGGAATGCCCGGGCGGGTGAACAACATCAGGCTTGACTTCGATGCCTACGGTCCGGCCCACGGGCCATTGCTCATCTTCCTCCACTCTCTGGGTCAGAACAGGGGTATGTGGTCTGTTCAGGTCGCCGAGCTCTGTGGCGAATTCAGAGGAATTGCCATCGACCTGCGGGGGCATGGCTCGTCGCCAGCTCCGTCCGGGCCCTATACGATCACCGAACTGGCCGACGACGTTGTCGAAACTGTGGACTCGCTTGGCGCAACGGAGTTCATGGTATGTGGGATTTCGATCGGCGGGATGATCGCACTTCAGTTGGCTGTTTCCCATCCGGATCGGATACCCGCCGTGATAGCCGCCAATACAGGTGCGCGAGTCGGAACGGCGGAGAGTTGGCAGGCGAGAGTCGACCTGGTGGACTCGTCGGGGATGGACATGGTTGCGGAATCGATTGTTCACGGTTGGTTCGATCCGACGTTTGCGGCCACCAACCCGGAGGTCGTTGAGAACGCTCGCCGTGCCCTAAGAGAAACTTCACCTGCTGGATACATTGGATGTTGTCGGGCCTTGGGAATGGCTGACCTGCGGGGTCGGGTCGGAGGAATCGAAGCCCGAACCCTCATTGTTGCCGGGGCCGAAGATCGTTCCACACCGGTGGCGCTGGCAGAGTCGCTCAGGGATGAGATTCCAGGAAGCAGGCTCGTAGTGATATCGGGGGCGTCCCATCTCTCGAACCTGGATGCGGCGCAGGAGTTCAACCAGGTTGCGTCTGACTTTCTCGAAGGCGTGGGCTAGCTCACCCCTATGTCCGACCAATCTCTAGTGCCAACTGGTTTCATCACCAACCGTCCATTGGCCCTTTCCTTGATCCTCGGTGCAGCGATGGCCATTTCCACCGTTGCCGGAACCCTAGTCGGTGTGCTTGGGCCTTTTCTTCGTTCTGAGATTGGGATTACCCCAGCGGGTCTCGGCCTCCTGGTGACTGTTTTCGCGGCCACATCGGGTGCGCTCTCCTGGCCGGCCGGTCAGCTGACGGATTCGATAGGTGGTCGGCGCGCTCTGATCATCGTGTTCGTCGTCTCCGCCGTTGCGCTCCTGGCATTTTCGATGGCGTTTTCATATGGCTGGTTAGTGGTGGCAATGGTTATGGCCGGGATCGGGAATGCCGCAGCCAACCCGGCTACCAACCGCCTCGTGGCGACTACA
>DATDCF010000130.1:0-4998 GCA_036524475.1 Acidimicrobiia bacterium
GAGCACCACGACATCGGGGAGTCGCTCGCAGATCAGTTCGATAGCAGCCTCGGCGTTGTCGGCCGCTCCGACCACATCAAAGTGTGGCTCGAGGATTGCCCGTGTCCCCGTGCGCACGATCTCGTGGTCGTCAACGAGGAATATTCGGAGGCGCTAATCCATCAGTCTGTCCCACGGTGATCTTCACCTCGGTGCCGGTCTCAGTGGAGTCGACGTCGACGAGGCCGCCAACGGGATCAACCCTCTCGGTCAATCGTATTGGGTTGCGGGACGTCCGCCGTTCCAAGTCTCCTCCTTGATGCTTGAAGGGGGATCGCGATTTGCGATCCCCCTTGCAAGGCCCCCCTAATGTCGCTTCGGAGGAAAAGTGTTTCCCTGAAGTTCCCTGTCTCATAATCGCCGAATCGTGGGTCCGTGTCTATAGGGGACATCCCCCATGAAATATCTACGACCCGGTGGGCCTGCTTACTCGCCCTTGAATCGGGGCGGCCGCTTTTCCGTGAATGCGCTGAGTGCCTCGAAGAGATCGTTGCTGAGGAGATGCGCCGAGTTCCAGTGAGCAACAAAATCGAGACCGTCCTCGACCGAACTTCCCCTATTGGCAGCAAGCACCTTTTTGACCCCGGACACCACCAACGGGCTGTTGGACGCGATCTCGGCAGCCATCTGGCGAGACCGGGCGGTTAGTGCGTCCAGGTCGGCATAGACATGATTTACCAGGCCGATTGTCGCCGCTCTCTCTGTCCCGATGTCCCCACCTGTAAATGAGAGCTCGGCGGCGTGGCCCGGTCCGACTATGGCTGGCAGACGTTGCAACGTTCCCACGTCGGCAACCAACCCCATCTTGGTTTCTCGAACGGAGAAGGTCGAGTCGGCGGAGGCAACTCTGATGTCGCAGGCGGTGATCAGATCCATGCCGGCGCCGAGACAGAAGCCGTGGATAGCCGCGATGGTCGGTTTCGGGGAGTCGGCGAATGCAGACGCTGTGAGTTGCAGCCTCCTAATGGTGTCATAGAGCCTCTGGCTTGTGACAGCCTGCGACGGTCCTTCGGGCGTGAGACTGGCAAGCATGCCGACATCGATGCCGACGGTAAATGCGGCGCCCCGACCGGCGAGGACGATCACCCGGACCGAGTCGTCACCGTCCAGCGCCTTCACCGCTGAAGGAATGTCGTCCCACATGTCGGCAGAGAGGGCGTTCAGTTTCTCGGGTCGGTTCAGCCAGACAGTGCCAATGTGGTCTGATATCTCGACTTCGATGTGTTCGTATCCCATGCATTTACTTCGGAGGGAGATTCAAGGCAAATTCCCGGCCACGGTCGATCCAGCTCGACAGATCCCTGTCATCGGCGAGGGCCGAGGGATCCACCAGGATCCACCCCCTCATCTCCCCGCCCTTCATGTCGAACCTCCTCACGCTCGGCTCTCCTAGAGCTGCCTCGTATGCATCGGCTCCCACTCTGACCATCAATGAGTCGTCGCTCACCCCGACAGCCATGTTGCCTTGAATGATGAACGCGATTCCTCCGAACATCTTCCGTTCGACCACGTCGGGAGTGGACTCGAGATACTCGGCGATCCGTTCCGCGAGGTTCTGGTCGTAGGCCATCAGGGCAGGATACCCGTCAGTTCTCAGCGGATCGCCAGGCCTCGCGGAGTTTGGTCCGCTGACCCGACCGGAGAATGCCTCCCGCATAGATGCGGCCGGCGAGGCGGATTGCGACATAGATCGTGACCACCATGATGACTATCGACAATGCAAATTGCCATGCCGGGATCGCGTCCAGCGCTGCCCGTATCGGTACCACGAATGGGGCGGTAAACGGGATAAATGTCGTGATGACGGCCACGGTGCCGTCCGGATCGTTGAGGACGACAAATCCGGCAAAAAATCCGACTACCGAGAACATCGTCATTGGCATAGCCGCACTCTGGGCATCCTCGATGCGTCCTACGAGTGACCCGGCAGCACCAAACAGAACCGCATAGAGGAGGAATCCCAGGATGAACCACAACGCAAGGCTGAGTAGTCCATCGATCGGGATGGGCGGCACTTCGAAGGTGGCAAAAAGCCGGGCCGCGACATACGCCAGGACAATCGTTCCGAGGAACTGCACCATGGCGAGAAGGCCGATTCCGACGATCTTGCCCGCGAGAAGCTGCCATGGCCTCATAGCCGAGATCATCACTTCCACCACTCGATTTGCCTTCTCCTCGGTGACACCGGTCAGGATTCAGGTCCCATAGAGAATGATCGCCATATAGAGGAGGATCAGTCCGAAGTAGGCAATCACGCTGCGGGAATCGGATTCCTCATCGCTGGCTACGAGGGCGGCGACCTCGAGGGGGTCGGAGGAGATTACGTCGATGATGTCCTGGGCCGCCTGACCGTTTTCCGAAGCGATTTGTTCCAGGGCAATGGCCGCCGCTGCCTGCTGCAACAACTCGACTGCACCGGAGTCGCCAATGAAAACCCCCGCGCGTTCGACCAATATTTGAGTGCCATCGACAAGGGCGACATCGATTTCTCCGTCCTCCAGAGCCGACTCGGCTTCTTCCACCGAGTCGTACTCGACGACAGTCATCGCAACTGATGGGGCCTCTCCGGGTGCATCATTGATGTTTCCTAGAATCTCGGCCGTTTCAACGATTTCCACATTGCCATCGCCAACCGAACCGATGTCGTACTCAGAGGTGTCGTCAACGAAAAGGCCTGGTAACACGATCAACGCAATTACCACGAGGAAGGTGATGCCTGTGGTGATCAGATAGGGCTTGGAGCGCCCCCGTTCTTTGATCTCTCTCGAGGCAACGAGCCAGACACTCGAGTTGCTCACTTGACCGCCTCGCGAAACAGGTCGGACAACGACGGCGATGTGTAGGTGAAGTGTCGGATCGTCCCCGCCTCTTGTGCTTTCATGAGCACGCCACGGACATCCGTTCTTGCATCGATTATCGCCGTCTGGGTATCACCCTTTGTAGAGACGTGGACAACTCCGTCGAGCGAGTTGAGCAGTTCCTCTGTTGATTCGTCGAGTTCGATTTCAAGGTGGCGGATCGGAGCGGCGTCTTTGAGATCCTTGACCACACCTTCGACCACGATCCGACCGTCGTTGATGATGACGACGTCTTCGCAGAGATCTTCGACCACATCGAGTTGGTGCGAAGAAAACACAACGGCCTTGCCACGGGCCGCCTCTTCGCTGAGAATCTCCGACATCGTCTCGGCTGCAATCGGGTCCAGGCCGCTGAAGGGCTCGTCCAGGACCAGGAGTTGGGGGTCATGCACCAATGCAACCGCGAGTTGAACCCGTTGCTGGTTGCCGTGTGAGAGAGACTCGAGTGGATGGCCCTTGCGGTCCTCTAACCCCAGGCGGCCCAGCCAGGAGTTGGCAGCGTCAAGTGCCTCTGGCTTGGTCATGCCGTGGATTCGACCCATGTAGGCCACCTGGTCGAGAATCTTCATCCTGGGGTAGAGACCCCGTTGCTCGGGCATATATCCAAAGCCGATCCGCATCGAATCGTCGACCGGTTGCCCATCCCAACTGACCGTTCCCCGGTCGGGGCGGACCAGGCCGAAGATCGATCGCATCGTCGTGGTCTTTCCCGACCCGTTCGGTCCGAGAAAGCCCATCATCCGACCTCGTTTGGCCTCAAAGGTGCAGGAATCGAGAGCAACCACGTCGCCGTAGCTCTTTGCGAGGGAGTCAACTTTCAGCATCGAGGGTGAAACGGTAAGTGAACTTCGTCGGGAGCCGAAATCGACCGGGTTGAATGTGCAGAAATGCGCAGAAGTCCGGGTGTGGCGGCCCTTGGAAGAGCGCAGATAACCCGGGCGACTCGCTAGAGGTCCAGGGTCGGTCGAAACAGCCTGTCCCAGGAGTTGAGCGCAAAGCGGTCGGTCATTCCTGCGACATAGTCGATCGACGCGGCGAGGGGTTGAGAGGTGTCGAAACCATCCGGGATCTCGCTCGGTTCTTGCTGGTAGTGGTTGACCAGGTCGCCAATTACCTGGATAGCCCGGACTTTCTGCGCTTCGGCCTCAGGGCTCAGATACACACGTTCGAACATGAAATCCCGGAGGTGGTCCATCACCGCGAGATGTTCCGGGTCCATCACTATCTTGCCTTCCCGGTGGCTCGCCTCGATTACATCTGTCACCATCGATCCGATCCATTCCCGCGCACTCCCCCCAAAGGTGGTGACTGTGTCGCGCGGGATGTCGTGATACTCGATGACTCCGGCGCGGAGCGCGTCCGACACATCGTGAGTCAGGTAAGCAATGCGGTCGGCGAATCGGCATAGCCATCCCTCAGGAGTGGCTGGTGGGGGGTCGATTTTCCAGGAGTGGGCCCGGATCCCGTCGAGAACCTCAAAGGTCAGATTCTGGGGTTCGAGGATTGAGAGGGTTCGAACCCCCTGTTCAGAATGGAGCCACTCGCCTTCGATGAAGGGTGTCAGGGCGTCCTCCCCGGTGTGGCCGAAAGGGGAGTGCCCGACGTCGTGGGCGAGGCAGATCGCCTCCGTCAAAGCCTCGTTGAGCCCGAGTGCCCTTGCCATGGCTCTTCCGACCTGGGTGACATGGATCGTATGGGTCATCCGCGTGACGAAATGATCACCATCGGGATTGAGGAAGACCTGTGTCTTGTGTTTGAGCCGGCGAAAAGCCTTGGTGTGGATCACGCGGTCACGGTCTCGCTCGAACGCGGTCCGGAACTCGTCTGGTGCCTCCGGGCGCATTCGGCCCTGAGACCGGATCGACCGGGTTGCTGCAGGCGCCAAGGCCTGTTCCTGTTCCTCCCGAATCTCCCGGGTTACCCGAAGCATCTCTGACACGCCGGAAACCTTAGGTGAGTCGGTGCTGGAGACGCCAAAAGCCCGCTTGGTCATTCACCAATTCCGACTCGTCTTGAATATTCAACGGACGTCCCCTCTTTCAAATCGCTTGAATATTCAAATCATCTGAATCAAAATCCACCCCATGGACGCAGACAAATT
>DATDCF010000131.1:0-10671 GCA_036524475.1 Acidimicrobiia bacterium
CGAAAAGGTCGCTCCGGTATTCCCACTTGGCCCGGATGTCTGTCGCGTCGTCGTATAAGTAGAGGTTGATGTCGTAGACGGATGCCTCGTCGGCGATGGGGACGGGATCGAGATCGAGCGATCCCAGAGTGAGAGCCGCCGCTGGCGTATTGACGTAGTCGAGCATCACCTGGAACACCGGTGTCCGCCCCGGGACCCTTTCGCTCGCCAGATTCTCCACGAGAATCTCGAAGGGGAGTTCCTGGTGGCTCATGGCCCCCAGAGCAGCAGTTCGCACCCTTGCCACCAGGTCGGTGAAAGTCGGGTCGCCCCGCAAATCGAGCCGGATGACCATCGAGTTTATGAACAGCCCGATCAACCGATCCGACGCTTCGGCGTTCCGGCCGGCCGCCGGGACACCTAGCAAGAATTGGTCGGTGCGCGCGTACCTCCCGACAAGCACTCCGAAGCCTGCGAGACAGACCATGAACGGTGTGGCTCCCACTGCCCTGGCGGTCTCACGAACCTTTTGGACCAGGTTCGGGTCCAGCGACAGGTGATATGACGCACCGCGATGACTTTGGGTTGTAGGACGGGGATGGTCGATGGGAAGGTCGAGGATCTGAGGCACCCCGGCGAGGTGCGCTGCAGCGAACTCGAGATGTTTGGAAAATGCCTCTTCGTCCAGGTGACTCCGCTGCCAGAGGGCATAGTCGGTGTACTGGTAGGGGAGCGGCTCCAGACCCCGTTCTTCACCGGACGAGTAGAGCGAGTAGAGCTCCGACAACTCTGCGTTGGCGATGGCCGATGACCAACGGTCGAACGCGATGTGGTGATTGGTCCGTGCCAGCACACAGTCGTCGGCACCGAGACGGATCAGATGCGCCCGGTACATCGGACCGTTCTCGAGGTCGAACGGCCGACGCTGCTCGGCGGCCAGATGACGTTGCAGTTCGGCGTCTTGGTGTAGTCCGGAGGGAAGGTCGATGACGGGCACATCGATCGGTGCGGCCGGATGTACCACCTGCACCGGGCCGTCGTCGGTCAGCCGAAACCCGGTTCGCAGGGAGGCATGACGGGCGACCAGCGCCGAGACCGCCCGGCGAAGAGCATCGACATCCAATGGACCACGGATACGCACGGCGTCGGTTTTGTTGAAAAATGGATTGTCCAGATCGAGTTGATTGACGAACCATTGACTGCGTTGGGCGTATGACGTTGGTGCGATATCGACATCGCCGTGGGCGACCGGACCTGCCACCGGAGTGATCACCGATGTCAGGCGTTGCTCAAGCAGAAGCCGCGTCTCCGGGGAAAGACGGGTGATCCTGTCGACGAGAGAGGCGTCAGGCGTCATGGTCGGCCCCTTAAGACTGGGGTACGGACTGCTCGGAGGCTTCGAGTTCGGCGACCATGGCGGCGAGGTCGGTTTCTACGTCGTTTGGTTCAGCTGCGGCGGTCTGTACTGCAAGACCGCTGACGCTTGGGTTGTCGAGGATGACATCCACGGTCAGGTTGAGTCCGAGCGACTGGCCGGTAAGGGCAACGAGACGGGTTGCGAGGAGGGAGTCCATGCCGAGTGAAAAGAGGTCGTCATCAACACCGACTTGCTCGATGCGGAGGATCGCGGCGGCGTGAGCGGCGATTACCCGTTCGGCGTCGTTTGACGGGGCCCTGTATGGGATGCCGAGTTCGGGTCGCCGACCGTCAGGCAGTGGCAGCGCCCTCCGATCGATCTTGCCGAATGAGAGCACCGGAAGAGCATCCATCTCGACGAACACTGAAGGGACCATGTGTGGTGGCATCTGATCAGCGAGATTGGCTCGCAGGGTGGCATGGTTCACCGTCTCTCCTGAACCGACGATGTAGCCGACGAGTCGTAGCGAACCGTCCGGTGCGGGTTGGGCCACAACAGCCGCTTCGTCGATCGCCGGTTGCTCGAGTAGGGCGGCCTCCACTTCTCCCACTTCGACACGGCTGCCGTTGATCTTCACCATGTCATCACTGCGCCCGAGATGTTCCAGCATGCCGTCAGGGCGGATCCTTCCGACATCTCCCGGTTGGTAGGTGCGGGTCCCGGATGCCGCATCGACTCCATATTTGCGGTCGGTGGTCTCTTCGTCCTGCCAGTAACCCGGTGAGAGATATTCCCCGATCACGGTGATATTTCCGATATCGCCATCAGGAACTGGCTCGCCGGCGTCGTCGAGTATCTTCACCGACTTGCCGTCAACGGCGTACCCGACAGGCACGATCCCATCGGCGACGGTGTCTTCGGGGCCAATCATCAACGCGGTGATGAGATATGTCTCTGTGGTCCCGAGACCGTTGCGCAGGACACATTCGGGTCCGAAGTGCCTCTGGAATGCGGCGACGTCGGTGTGGAACACCGGCTCGCCACCGAGTTTTATCGCTCGCATCTCGGGATAACGCTGCCCCGGTTCGAGTTCGGCCATCCAGCGTCGGAACACGGTGGGGACCATATGTGATGCATTGATCCTTTCGTCATCCATCCATTCCGCCAACGCGGCTGAGCCCCGGCGACGCAGGTCGAACATGTGGAGGGCGGCGCCGTTGAGCAGTGAGCCGAGGAAGTCGGACACGGAGGCTCCGAATGTCAGTGGCATCACGAGACCGAACCGCTCGGTGGGACGTGTGCCCATATCCCGTGCTCCGGTGCAAGTCTCGAATAGAACGTTGCGGTGGCTCTGCAACACACCCTTCGGCATTCCCGTCGACCCTGAGGTGTAGACGAGATTGAACAGTCCGTCGGGTTCCAGCAGAGCGGGTGGAGTGAGCGAATTCGTCGCGACCCGGGTTTCCCGTTGCACGATCCGGCTGCGGTCGATGAGTTCGAGCGCCGGTGAACTCAGCACTTGGGGTGCGACCAGGAGTTCCGAACCCGAGTGTTCTAGCTTTGCTCTGGAGCGTCCCGCTGGCTCCCCGGGTTCGATGGGGACATACGTCTTGCCAGCGGCGAGGATCCCGAAGATAGCCACAATGGCTCCCGGATTGGGGTCGACGTAGGTAGCAACCCGGCCAGGGCCGGGCCCGATCCGCTCGATGATCTCTTCGGCGAGTGATATCGCTGCGGCTCGCAGGTCCGCGAAGGCCAATCGTGTCCCGTCGAGACCCACTACGGCGGGCGAATCCGGTGTCGCAGCAGCCACTTTGAGCAGCCGATCCGTCACCGTCCCATCCAGGTCGGCGTCGGTCCATTGCAGGTCAGGCGGCAGTTTGTTGTCAGCAATGGCGCGAATCTCGGATGTCCTCATTGTGCGCGCTCCCTCTGCCAGGGCACCCAGACGCGAGTAATGGCCGTGATGAGGAGATTGACGCCGAGGCCGAAGCCAATAGTGGCAAAGACCGCGACGTAGATGTTCTCGATTCTGAAAGTCGTCCACGACATCCAGATCATGTTTCCCAAACCGGAGTCCGCAGCAATCATCTCGACGGCGATGGCGACCAGCAGCGCCGTGTTAAGCGAGAGACGGAGACCGGCGAGCACCGAGGGGGCCGCGGCGGGTACCAGCACTCTGCGCCATACCAGCCGACGCCGGGCACGGTGGAGACGGGCCACGTCGATATGAATCGGGTCGATCTGGGAGACCCCGGCCATCGTATTGATCAGCATCGGGAAGAAGGCCGCTGCGGCGATTATCAGAATCAGGGACAGATCGCCAATTCCGAAGACAACCATCATCAGGGGGAGAATCGCGATCTTGGGGAGCGGATGCAGCGCTCCGACAAAGGGATCGAGAATCGCCCGTAATCGGGCGGACATGCCCATGGCGACACCGAGGATCATCCCGAGGCCGCCGCCTATTGCCACCGCCCACAGGATCCGCCCGCCAGTAGCAACCAGATCGGCGAGCAACGTCCCGTCCATCAGGGTCTTCCAGGTGGCCCGAGCAATCGTCGTCGGCGCCGGAAAGTGGAGGGAGTCGATGAGACCCCGTGTGGCGGCGACCTGCCATGCGATGAGGATTACGACAAAGATGGCGAGTGGCGCCGTGAAGGCAGGCAGGGTCCGCCTCGGCTGATCGGGTTCACTCGCGATCAGCCCGGCACGTGCAGATTCCGTCGCACCTGGCCTTCGATCTCTTTCCAGATAGTCCATGTTGTCGTCCTCACCTCCTCGCTGCTTCTATCGCGAAGGTCCCTCGGCCGGGGACGGTCGACCGCAATGTCTTTGACGATTCGCCCGGGGCGGCCGCTCAGCACCACCACCCGATCTCCGAGGATCACCGCTTCTTCGACGTCATGGGTGACGTAGACGACTGTCTGGCCGTGCTCCCCCCACAGGCGTTGAAGCTCGTCCTGAAGGACGAGTTTCGATTGGGCATCGAGCGCGCTGAAGGGCTCGTCCATCAGCAGCACCTGAGGTCGGGTGAGCAAGGCGCGAGCGATGGCACCGCGTTGGCGCATCCCACCGGACAGTTCGTGGGGAAAACGCTGTCCGAACTCGCTGAGCCCGAGCTGGTCGAGCAGGGACCCTGCGGACATGCGCCGACTCGCCTTATCGACTCCGGATGCCTCCAGCCCGAACGCCACATTGTCCAACAAGGTCATCCACGGGAACAACCCGTGGTCCTGGAACACCATTGCCGTACGCGGGTCCTGCCCGGACCCGAATGTCACCTCTCCGGATGTCGGCGCCACCAGCCCTGCGATGATCTTGAGCAGTGTCGACTTGCCACAGCCGCTGGGGCCGACGAGACAGACAAACTCGCCGGGGGAAATGGCCAAGTCGATTCGTTCCAGCGCCTCAACCGGCCCCCGTTTGCTTGCGAACGTCTTGGTCACCCCGGCAATTGAGATCGGGACGGCGAGCACCGGTGGCGCCGATGTCGTCACCCCGATCCTGCCAAAGTGCGTGCCTCTTCTAGGAATGAACTGTCGTAGAAGTCTTCGGCGGGGACGATCTCATCGAGATAGCCCCGGTCCACTGCGAACTCCTGGAAAGCGAGCACCCCGTCGACGAGTACTTCGCCGGTTGGGTTGATGCCGGGCCAGCACATGTTCTCGAGAAGTCCCCGCTCGAGTTCAGTGAACCCTTCGACGATGTCGAGGTTGCGCTCGGTGGCTCCCTCGGAGTATTGCTCGACGGCTTTCAGATACGCAGCCATGAAGCGAACACCGAGGTCCCTGTTGTCGTTTAGGAGATTCGGACCGTAGATCTGCACGGCGACGCTCTCGTCGGGGGTCAGGTCCTGGGCGCTCCCCAGCACCTCGCTGTGGCCCTTCGCCTTGAAAATTGTGAGCCAGGGCTCGGAGTTGACTACCGCATCGAGTTGCTCAGAAGCCAGGCCTTCGACCATCGATGGTGACCCGATGTTGACTGATTCGATATCGTCGAGGCCGATTCCACCGGTTTCGAGCACCCTCTGCAGGTAGTACTCGAGCCAGGTTGCCGGAACGACGCCGACGGTCTTACCGGCCAATTGGTCTGCCGTTTCGAGTTCGCCCGCTTCGACCAGTCCCGATCGACCGATGATGGCGAAATTGACGCAACCTTCGGGATCGATGTATCCCTTGTCGGCCACGATCTCCACGTCTGCGCCACGGGCGATTGCGTTGAGCATCCCTGCACTGACGAGACCGGAGGCGACATCTACCTGACCGCTGGAGAGGGCCGGCATGACTTCTTCGGTCACGGTCATGTTGACCACTTCGACCTCGATACCTTGTTCAGCGAAGTATCCCTCTTCGATCCCGATGTAGTACGGGGCGTAGGTGATATAGGGCAGGATGATTACCTTCAAATGGTCCATCTCAGCCGGGGTGGTGGTGGTGGTCGTCGCGGGCGTCGTCGTCGTGGTTTCGTTTGCCGCGGTAGTCGTCGACCCGGGTTCTTCGCTGTTGCCCCCCCCGCACGCCCCGGCGACGAGACACAGGGCAACCACCATAGCGGTGAAGATCTTGCCTCTCACTTTTGTCCTCCTCATTCGGGCGAACGAGTCGCCCTGCCCCAAAACACGGCACGGTATGTGCCTGCTTATTCCTGCTTCCGAGGGGTTGACCGGCGTCTTCCCGCTCTTGTGACGGTGACACCAGATAACCGTGAGACCGCAGACGGAATTCTACACGTTCTCGCGTGCCGATTCCGAAGAAAATTCTGCTTGCGAGTCGATCGAGGTGTCAGTGTGCGGCATCGCCAACTTGCCGGAAACCGAAAGGCAGTCATCGATGCGGGTTCGCAGTTCTCTGGCCAGCACTTCGACATTGGGTTCGGCGAGGAGGGAGTCGTCACCGGTGTGAGTGCCAGGGACCCTTACCACTTCTATCGTCTCTGCCAGCTCCTGCCAGTCCTGCTCGCTTGGCCTGCCATCGGGCACGGGTGGCCGACCCCGGCCCGACCCGCGGGCAGCAAAGAAGACGACGTGCTCCTCGAGAGGAGTCGGTCGATAGGCCTCAAAAGCTCGGGAGGATGAGCGGATCTGTCGGATCCTGGAGAGCTCCGGTGGAACGGCGGCGCCACGGATTGCAAAAGCTGTGTAACGCGTGCCGTAAAATGCGTCGCCGCCCAATCGCCTCATTCGGCGCTGCATCATCCCGAGTGCGGTCAGCTGTCGAGTCTCACCGTCGACGTCTACCCATCCCCGATGCGGGACCCGGGAATCGAATAGCGCCAACAGCGCGATGTGTCGGCCACGTCCGCGGAGGACGCGGGCCGTTTCCCAGGCGAGCAACCCTCCGAGCGAGTGGCCTGCGAGCACGCAACTGCCCACCGGATTGGCCTTTTCTATCCGGTTAGCGTATTCCTCTGCCATAGCCTCGATTGATTCGACTGGCCGACCGCTGCCATCGATCCCACGTGCCTGGATGCCATAGACGGGGCGGCCACCTCCAATCCGGCGGGCGAGAGGCTCGTAGGCGAGGACGGTCCCGCTGGGATGATGAAAGAGGAATACCGGAACGCCATCACCATGGACGAAAGTGACGAGCCCATCGGTGTCATCGGCTTTCGGGCACTCGATCAGCCGTGCCAGCCCCTCCGGCGTGGCATCGTCGAATAGCGACGCAAGTGGAAGGCGGTGACCGGTTCGGTTCTCGGCAAGGGCAACCAGCTCCACGGCGAGCAGAGAATGGCCACCGAGGTCGAAGAAGCTGTCTGCGGGGCCGACCTTGTCTATCCCGAGGACCTTCTCAAATACCTCGATCATGGTGGCGGTTGACCCGGTGATCGGGCCGTCGTATTTCGATGCCAGATCAACCGGCGATGGGAGCAGCGACAGATCGACCTTGCCGCTCGGCGCTATTGGTATCTCGGGAATAACAACGACTGAGGCGGGAACCGTGTAGGCAGGAAGAATCTCCCTGAGATGATCGATGAGCTCGGTGGGCTGGGGCGTCGCTCCAAAGGCGGATACGACCCACGCAGTGAGCCTCGCATCATCGCCGGGCCGAACGACAGCCACCAACGCATCGGCGACGTCCGGATGCGAGCGGAGGGCACGTTCGACCTCCTCCGGCTCGACGCGGAACCCCCGTAGTTTGATCTGACGGTCATTACGCCCGACAAACTCGATCGCGCCATCGCCGCGCCGACGGACCAGGTCTCCCGTCCGGTAGAGCCGGCCCCACGGATCGTCACCGAAACGATCGGGCGTGAACCGCTCGGCAGTGAGAGTGGGCTCATCGAGATATTCGAGCGCGAGCCCGTCACCACCGATCCACAACTCGCCGACGACACCGGTGGGGACCGGTTCGCCGGCACGATCGACCACATACAACGTGGTATTTGCTACGGGCGCACCTATGGGGATGGTCTCGGCGATGGCGTCTTCCTCGGTGACCAGTTGCCAGGACGAGAAGGTGGTTGATTCGGTCGGGCCGTAAACATGGACCAGACGGTCCGGTGGCCCGGCCTCGAGGATGGCCGCGACGGCATCGACGTTGCAACGCTCACCGCCGAACAGGACGTCGCGGACACCGGCAAAGGCTGCGGGTTGGTGTCTGGCGACCAGGTTGAAGAGGGCAGTGGTCAAGAAGACGGTGGTGATCCCGAACCCGCCGAGCGCAGCGGACAAACGCCCGGGATCGATGACGGTGGCAGCGTCGATCACCCTGAGGGTCGCCCCATTCAGGACGGCACCCCATACCTCGAAAGTGGCGGCGTCGAAGGACGTGTTGGAGAGGTGGGCGATCACATCCCCGGGGCCGAGAGTCACATAGTCCGGGTTGCAGACGAGACGGGCAACAGCCCGGTGAGGGATCACGGTGGCTTTTGGGTTCCCAGTCGAGCCGGATGTGAACATGATGTAGGCCGCATCTGGATCGATGCCGGCCATACCGCCGCGGCCGGTGGATACCAGATTCACGTCGTCTTGTTCCCCGCCACCGGAACGGATGACGTATCTGAGCCCGCCTTGTTCAATCATCTGTGCCCGTCGCACTTCGGGATACGAGGGGTCGAGCGGGACATAGGCTGCCCCAACCTGGACCACCGCGAGCATCGCGGCAACCAGCGTCGCTGAACGTTCCATTTCGATGCCAACGGCCTCACCCGGACCGACCCCGACTTCGCTCAAACGGCCAGCGATTCCGAGGGCTGTGTTTCGCAATTCACCATAAGAGATCGCATGCTCGCCGTCCTCGACGGCCACATCGTCATGTCGATCGCGCGCACTTGCGTCGAAGAGATCCCACAGGCGGGCCGACCTCGGATACGCACGGCGGGAAGCGTTGAGCTCGTGAATGATCCAACCCTGTTCCCACGGCCCCAGCATTGATAGTTGGTCTAACGGCCGGTCCGGGGTAGCGAGTGCGGCATCCGTCATCACTGCGAGGGCTCGAGCGAGACTCATCGCGGACTCTTCGTTGAAGACGTCGGCGCTGTAATTGAGGGAGCCGTTGATCGCTCCGTCGATACCGCTCAGTTCCAACAGGAGATCGAATTTGCTGGTAGCCCCGTTGACCGGGACGTTGCTCTCGGTGAGTCCGGGAAGGTCGTAGCCACTCCGAAACGCACCATCGTGATACTGGTACATGACCTGGAACAGGGGGGTGTGGCTCGGGTCACGGCGTGGTTTGGCAGCCCTGACGATGTCTTCGAAAGGGACGGTGGCGTGATCGAGAGCCATCAGCATCTCGGTGCGGACGATTCCGACCTGATCGATCAGCGAGACACCCGCCGGTGTCTCGATCCGCAAAGGAAGTGTGTTAACAAAGGGACCGATGAGTCCATGAGCGGCAATGTCACCGCGGTCGGCATGTGGTATCCCGATGATTACCTCGTCGGTCCTCGTGATCCGGGCCAGAAAGGAGGAGAAGATGGCAAGTCCCACCATGAACGATGACCCTCCGCAGCGGGTGGCGACGTCACGAAGGCGTGAGCCCGTCGCCTGTAGGGGGCCTACTTCTGCCCAGCCGCCGTTCTGCGATCGGCGATGGGGCCGGGCACGGTCTCCGAGGTTCGGAATCGGGTCGGGGTCGTCGCCGAAGCGTCGCTCCCAGTACTCCACCGACTCTGCTGGAGCCGGCTCAGCGAAGGCATGATCACGGTATTGCGTCGGTAGGGATGCCAGATCTGGTTCGGTCCGGGCAACAATGGCACGGTAGGCGGTGGAAACCTCATCACGGAGTATCGGGAACGACCAGCCGTCGGCGGCGACGTGGTGGACGGCGGTGACCACGATGTGGTCGTCCGCGGCCAATCGGCCGACCCGGATCCTCCATATCGGCCCTTTCGCCAGATCGAACGGAGCTCGCACTCCATCGCGCAGGAATTCGTCGATCGAGCGATCTGAGTCGGTTCCGGTTTCCGCATCGACGATGTCTTCGACAGTGAATTCGATGGGACGACCGGGGGGTTCCACCATGGATGTGACGACGCCATCGCGATTGACGAACGAGGTGCGGAGGATCTCGTGGCGATCGGCCACAAGTTGGTGCGCCATGCGAAGTACTGCGATGTCGAGGGGGCCATTGAATCGGGTGGCCCGGGCAATCACATATGCGTCTTCACCGTCGTACTGGCTGAGGAACCAGAGCCGACGTTGTGAGGCCGACAGAGGCGTTTCTGTCCCCTCGATCAGATGTGTTGTTGTCTCATCGGTCACAACCAAGCCCGCCAATTTCGCCAGTGGTACCTGTTTCCCCCGTCATGTCTTAGTGTAGCGGTTGCGTCATGAGGCGATCTCTGGAACCAGGCGTACCCGAGTCAGGAGACCACACATTTTGGACCTTTCCAAGGTCAGGCAATCGCTTCCGGGAAACGTCTCATTGGTCGCCCTCGATCGCTCATTCGACGTGGATTTCGAGATATTTCCCGAAGAAGAGCACCTCCTTCCGGCGAAGACTTCGCCCGAAAGGTGGGTCGAATTCAGGCTGGGTCGCCACGCTGCCCACCTGGCGTTGGTTGAGATCGGATGTGAGCCTGAGCCCGTCCTCCGGGGACCGAACCGCGAGCCCATCTGGCCGCCTGGTGTTGTCGGTTCTATCACCCATGATGGAAACCATGTGATGGCCGCGGTCGCATGGAATTCTGACGCCGCCGGGATTGGCATCGACCTCGAACTCATCGGTAGGTACTTTCCCGGATTGGAAACCGAGATCGCGTCGGGGACGGAACTCGCTGCGTTGACCCGGCTGGAAGGCCGCTCCCGTGAGGAGGCGACCATCGAGGTCTTCTCGGCCAAGGAGACGATCTACAAGGCGCATTATCCTCGAATCGGCCGGTTCTTTGGA
>DATDCF010000132.1:0-4717 GCA_036524475.1 Acidimicrobiia bacterium
GGTCGGTTGTAGCCGCGTTCGCCCTCACGGAACCGGGTGCTGGCTCCGATGCCGGTTCCCTTGCCATGTCTGCGACACGTGACGGCGGGGGCTTTCGACTAAGCGGCGAGAAGGCCTATATCTCCAACGCTCCGGATGCCGATGTGTATAGCCTCTTCGCCCGTACCGACCCCGGTGCCAGGAGTCGGGGTATCACCGCATTCGCAGTGCCGGGCACTGTGGAGGGGCTAAGCGGGGAGAGTATCGACATGCTCTCGCCCCACCCGATCGGCCGGATCCGCCTCGACGGTGTCTTTGTCCCCGACTCGGCCATCCTCGGAGAGGTCAACGGGGGTTTCGCTGTCGCGATGAGGACCCTCGACCTATTCCGGCCCAGCGTCGGGGCTTTCGCCGTGGGAATGGCAGAAGCGGCCCTCCGCGAAGCCGTTTCACACGCGGCCGAGCGCGAAGCATTTGGAAGAAAGATCCAGGATTTCCAGGGAATTTCGCATCAACTGGCTGATGTTCGGACCGGCATCGAAGCTGCCAGCCATATGGTCTATTCAGCGGCGCAGGCCCACGATGACGGCGACACCGGGTCCCTCACCGGGAAGGCGGCCATGGCCAAACTAGCTGCAACCGAGACAGCTCAGAAAGCCGTTGATGTCGCGATCCAGGTACTCGGGGCCAGGGGACTCGAGGCCGATTCGCTGCTGGCCCATCTATACCTCGAAGTGCGGGCACCCCGCATCTATGAAGGAACCTCTGAAATCCAGCGCAACATCATCGCCCGGGAGATGTTCAACGATCGGATCTAGCAAAGTCAGGCGTGGGCGCGGGCTCGGACCATGACACATGACTCGGCAACCCAGTCGAAGTCCCCGTCTTCGAGGAGAGACCGAAACTCCGACGAGAACGCTCCGGGTTGGACCCAGATGTTCTTGATTCCAATTGCCTTGCAATCGGCTAGTACACGCACTCCACGGGGTGCCGGGACCACGAACACTGCGATCGTCGGCGTTTCCGGGAGGTCCCTGACAGAGTGGTAGCACGGATCGCCATCAACCGTGTCACGTCTTGGATTCACCGCGAAGACCCCGAATCCCTTCTTCTTCATATCTCGATAGATGATTCCGCCGTATTTCCCCGGTGAGTCGGTCGCTCCGATAATCGCCAGGGTGGTGCCGGGCTCCAGAAGGGTCGGTGTGAGGTCTTTATGCATCAATACGGGAAACACCCGGCGGCGACGGATTGTTCCCGACGGCAAAGAGCGGGGCGGGCCACTCGAGGCTCGTTAGCATCGCAGTGTGGAACCAATCATTATCGATGGGGGCCCGCTCACCCCACAACAGGTCGTGGCAGTTGCCTTGGACCGGGTTCCGGTCACAACCGGGCCCCAATTGGCCGCGCGGATGGCGCCAGCGAGAGACCTAGTCGATCGGGCCGTGGAAACGGGCGAGACGATCTATGGGATCACCACAGGTTTCGGGGCCCTGGCCACGACCCGCATCGGAAGAGATGATTCGGAGACCCTCCAGTACAACCTGATCCGATCTCACGCAACGGGTGTTGGAGATCCCATCCCCGACACGCTGGTCAGGGCGATGTTGTTGCTGCGCGCCCGGACGCTTGCACAGGGCCACTCCGGTGTCAGACCTGTGGTGGTCGAAAAGCTCCTGGATATGCTAAACAGGAACATTCTCCCCTTGATACCCGGCCAGGGATCCGTGGGGGCCTCAGGCGATCTGGCGCCCTTCGCCCACATGGCACTGCCCCTGATCGGCGAGGGATACGTGAGGGCAGGGGACCAGGTGTTGCCCACGTCCGATACCGATCTCGTCCCCTTGGAGCTGAAAACCAAAGAGGGTCTGGCGTTGCTCAACGGGACCGAAGGGATGTCTGCAATGGGCGTCCTCGCTCTCAGCCAGGCCCGGATCCTGGTCGAGGCTGCCGACGTTGCCTGCTCCCTCAGTGTCGAAGCCCTGATGGGGAGTTCGCGTCCATTCCGGCCCGAAGTCCACGACCTCAGGCCCCACCCCGGCCAGGTTTCCAGCGCCGCCCGAATCGCTGCGCTGATCTCTGGTTCTGAAATCGGTTCCAGCCACGCCGGCGACTTTGAACATGCCGTCCAGGACGCTTATTCACTGCGTTGCGCTCCCCAGGTCCACGGGGCCGTCAGCGACACCCTCGACCACATGGAGGCAGTACTCATCCGAGAACTGGGTTCTGTGGTGGACAATCCGATCGTCTTTCCTGCTAGCAACGAGGTGATCTCCGGAGGCAACTTCCATGGACAGCCACTTGCTTTCGTTCTCGACTTTGCGGGGATCGCAGTGGCCGAGCTCGGTTCCATATCTGAGCGGCGCACCGACCGGATCCTCGATCCGGCGCGGTCGGGCGGGCTCCCGGCATTCCTCGCTGCCAATCCTGGCCTCGATTCCGGCTATATGATCACCCAATACGTGCAGGCGGCCCTGGTGGCGGAGAACAAGGTCCTCGTGCATCCGGCCTCTGTGGAGTCGATCCCTACCTCGGGGAGCCAGGAAGACCATGTCTCGATGGGTTGGGGCGCCGGAAAGAAGTTATTCCCGATCCTGGACAATGTTCGCCGGGTGTTGGCGATCGAGATCATCTGCGCCGTCCAAGGCGTCGAATGTCGCAGGCCCTTGCTTCCCGGACCGGGAACCGCACGGGTCATGGGATTGGTTCGCGACGTGGTGCCAACTCTTTCTGAAGATCGTTCTCCTTCAGCAGAGATAGAGGCGGTCGCCCGAATGATCGCCGATGGACAGATCAGGGCAACCTGACGGTGACCGACCTTCTGCTTGCCGGCATCGGTCAACTGGTCACCAATCGGGGGGAAGCGCTGCGAAATGCTGCGATCGCGATCGAAGGTGAATCCATCACCTACGTCGGCAGCGAAGCCGATGCCCCCGCGGTGGGAAGTGGAATCTTCCTCCATTGCGAAGGAGCCGCGGTTCTGCCCGGATTTGTCGATGCACACACACATCTGATATTCGCCGGCGATCGTTCGGACGAGTTCTCGCGCCGGCTCGCCGGTGAAAGCTATCGCGAGATTGCCAGTGACGGAGGAGGGATTCTCTCCACGGTCGCAGCGACAAGAGCAGCGAGCGAAGAACATCTTTTTGGCCTCGCTGCCACGAGAGCGTGGAGGATGATCCGCAGCGGGACCACCACCATCGAGATCAAATCGGGTTATGGCCTCGACCTGGAAACAGAGTTACGGCTCCTCCGCGTGGCCCGCCGACTCGGTGATGACCTCCCGATTACGGTGCGGACCACGTTCCTCGGTGCCCACTCGATCCCGCCCGAGTACCGGAACGACCGTTCCGGCTACATCGACCTGGTGGTGGAGCGGATGCTCCCCGAGGTCGCGGCCCTTGCCGACTATTGCGATGTCTTTGTCGAGGAAGGAGCTTTCGGAGTCGACGAAGCCCGGAGGGTTCTTTCCGCGGCTGCCGGGTTCGGGCTTGGTGCCCGGGTTCACGCCGAGCAGCTGTCCCGTTTCGGCGGAGCCCAGCTGGCAGCTGAAATCAGTGCGAGCAGCGCCGACCACCTCGACCATGCCACGCCAGACGACGCAAGTGCCCTGGCCAATGCGGGGACCAGCGCTGTCCTCGTGCCCGGGGCGAGTTATACCTTGCGATCGACGCAGGCTCCGGGGCCGATGTTCCTCGATGCGGGTTGTAACGTCGCTCTGGCGACGGACTGCAACCCGGGCACATCGTATTTCGAGGCCATGGGGGCGATCATTTCGCTGGCGGTTGTCCAGATGGGCCTGTCCGTCGACCAGGCTATCGACGCCGCAACCAGGGGCGGGGCGGTGTCACTGGGATTTGACGATCGAGGGGTTGTCGAATCGGGCGCCCGAGCTGACTTGATAGTACTGGATGCTCCAACCGTGGCACATATCCCTTACCGCCCGGCGACCAATCTCGTCGGCACCGTGATCTCAGGTGGTGTGGTCATCCGTTGACTGGCCCGGGTAAGGGTGCGGGGGAATGAATGATCGAGGGCGTATCAAGAGCGGCATCGAGGCGGGCAACCCCTACCATCGTCTCGTTGACGGGCGTATCGGGATCACCAATCGCGCGTACCACCACGAAACAGAGCAAACCGCCGACGGCGAACGCAAGACTCAGAGGCACAACGGTTCCGTCGAATAGTCGATCGATGAAGGCTCCAATCAATGCCGCCAAACCTGTCGAAACGGTACCGATGAGAGCCGATGCAATTCCAGCCACCGCGCCCATCGGGGCCATTGCCAGAGTATTCAGATTCGGTATCAGAATCGATTGGAACAGAACTATCACCCCCAACGACAGTGTGAATACCCAGAACCCCGGCGCTCCACCGGCGAGCAAGACCACGGACGCCAGAGAAAGGGAAGCCAGAAAATACCCGAGGATCATCGTTTTGATCAGCCCCCTGACTCCGTATCGACCCACCAGCCAGCTGTTGATGAACATCCCGACCGCCATCACCAGGGCGATAGACCCGAAAATGAGCGGGAACTGCGGACCACGATCGAACACCTCCGAAAAGATCAACTCAGAACTGGCGATATACGAGAGAAACACTCCGAACAACACGGTTAGGGCCAGCGTGGACAGCACGGTAACCCTGTTGGACAACACGATTTTCGCTGATTCCATGACGGCCCGCCTGCCAATACTCCTCCGTCTGCCCGGGGGCAACGACTCCGGTAGCCGGATCG
>DATDCF010000133.1:0-4339 GCA_036524475.1 Acidimicrobiia bacterium
CCTACGAAGACGGATGAGCAAGGAGGCGACCCCGACGAGGCCGGCGACCAATTGGACCCCGAAGCCGGCTGTAAAGATCAAGGCCGTCGCACTGTCCACCGGTTGGCCGGCATGCTCGATGGACCAAAAATTGGCGAGAAAACCCTCGATGTCGTTCACAGCACGCGAGATCACAAGGAGCGAATAGGCCGAAATGGGGATACTGATCGTCACCAGCCAGACGGCCCACCGCCATCTCGGCGAGATCAGGTGGCCGGTGGGGAAAACGAGAAACAAAAGTGCGAGACAGGCCAAGGCAAGGACGAAACACCATCCGGCCAACATCATGACGTTCTGGCTGACTTGCAGCGAGACGTCCAGTTCGACCGCCGAATACACCGCCAATGCCTCGCCCAGGGTGTTGAGGCCATAGAAGAATCCGCATCCCAGGAGGAGCCAGCCAACCTTGTTTTCGGACTTCCTGATCGCCAGGATCGCCCCGATCGCGCCTACGCCGAGAATCTCGAACCAGAGGGCGACAGTTTCCACGCCCACCCCGAACCCGCCACCACCGATCAGCGTCCCTGAGACCAGGAGCAAGACCGTGCAAGCAAAAACAAAGGGCGGCGCGACTCGTTTGATCATCTTTTCGTCGCTGAGGTCGGTTCCGCCACGGTGGTCATCCTGTCAGATAATGGTTACGAAAACGTTACGGGAGATGTCACCAAGTTGAAATACACCCGCTCCAGGCTCCGAGGGCACCAAAATGCTGGAATAGAGTCGAGGAAGAGGAAGAGCTTGATGTCAAGCTTCAATCCGTCGGGCCACACGGCGCTCATTCCGTGAGGAAGATGTTCTTCGGCGGATCCTCAATCAAGGTCTGCTACGACGGAAAACTCCGTTTCTTTCACCGTGTTTCCCGATCGGTCGAATGTGCGCCAGATACCTGTTTGTCGGCCCTCGTCGAACTCGCCCTTGCGCATAAGTGACCCGTCTCGACGGTAGAACTCCCAAACCCCATGCATCTCGCCGCGAAAAGTGAAACCTCGATGCTTTGGCCCCCCATGGTCGTAGTCGGCGTTGTCAACGCGAACATCATCTGTCATCTGAGCGATTGTGTTGTCTGCAACTCCTGTGCGCCAATATTTCCCGGTCAGATAGTCCTTCTTCGACAGGGTTGCATTGTTCGAACCTTTCAACCAACACTTCGTTCAGGATCTAGGCGCATTCCAGATCGGCCAAGGAGTCACTCTTGTGCTGGCAGCGTTTCTCACAACCGACGCCCTCGTAGTGGCACTCATCGGAACAGGGATCGGCGCTGTTGCACACGTGGTATCTCATCTCGTAGGCATCGATCTTGGAGGATCACCAGGGTTCGACATACCGGCACTGTCAGTTCTCGGCGTTCTGTTGCTAGTGGCTGGCACTATCCGATGGAGAAGCTTCCGACAGAATAACCGCCCACAAGCGCCCTGACGTGCGGGTGGTTGTGCGGTTTGGCCAATGCGCAGACAATTATCGTGACATGATGCGGTCGTTGATTCGTGCCTTAGCTGGGATTGGTGTCGCCACTGATCAGACGCCTGCTGAGCAACGGCGCGTAAGGACAGTCAATGTGGTGGCGCTGTTTGCTTTCTTTGCCACTGGGTTCCTGTCGCTTCTGTTCCTTCCGAGTCGTCCGGCCAGTGTCTCTATCTGGGAGTGGAGCGCTCCCGGTAGCGTTGGTGATCTTCTCGGCTCACGTGCCAGAGACACTTCCAACTGGGCACTAACCGTTTGGCTACTGTCCCCCCTTGGCTGGCGACAAGCGTGGCGCGTACCCCGGAAAGGGGCGATCATATGGAGAACTCAGTGACGGCGAAAAGATACGCCGCAACGATAAAGGAGCGAGACCTGCAAGCCACTGCTCAGCTGCTGCACCCTGATGTGGAGGTCCACTACCCACAGTCCGGCGAAGTTTTCAAAGGCAAGGACAACTACCTCGCCATGTTGTCGAATTATCCGTCGGGTCTACCAGAGGCCAGCTTTCCGGTCGTATCGGGGGAGAAGGCCTCCGTGCACGTGACATCGCCGCTCCCGTTCGGACTGCAGATCGTGACCCTGGCTGGGAGTGGCAACCTGTTCGTCATCGAAGGCACTGGGAACTATGACGACGGCACTAGCTATAACATTGCTGTGATCTTGAACATGGATAACGGTCTCGTTGCACGGGAGACTTGGTACTGGGGCTCTCCGTTCCCGGCTCCCGAATGGCGAGAGCCCTTCGCTGAGTAGCGCAACCAATGTCGAGAGCTAACCGTCGGCGAACCCCGAAGAGTTATGTGCATCTGGTGGACAATCACATCGCTCTGTCAGAGATCCAAGGTCCGTCCTGTTCAACGCTAGCGAGCGAGTTGCCTAGAGAGGGTCGGGCGGATCTGGACTCGTAAGCCGTTTCTCATGGCGAAACTCGATCCAATCTGCAGTTCCTGGGACGGACTGTTCGGACCACCGCGACTCTGTCGCCGCTAGCTAAGAGCAAGGTGGGCTGGTTGCGGGGCCCGATTCCCGAGTCATCGATGTGGCCCGTCGCTATTCATTCTCGGGTGTTGCATTCGCGAACCCCTTACCTCCTATCCCTCAGCGGAGTTGACCTAATGGTGGAAAGACGCGACCATATGGACAGGTTTCCCCCCTTTATGTGAGGTTTTTGGATGGGATCGCTCGTTAAGAAGCGTCGTAAGAAGATGTCAAAGCACAAATATCGCAAACGCTTGAAGGCCAATCGCCATAAACGCAAGTGATTTGAAGAGGGATCGGTTCGCCGGTCCCTCTCCTTTTTGGTTGCCCGTGCCTACGGTCCGGTTTTTCCGGGACTCCATGCACGATGAACGGGTTCGACCGGCGGTGCGCCAGTCCGTCAGTTGCCCCGCAGGAACTTTTCGATCTCTTCCACCAACTCGGGGCCGTTTTCCTCGCTGGCCTCGCTCTCGAGTCTTTCCACATATTCGGCGAGTTCTTCGTTTTCTTCAATTGCCGCCTCGACGGTTGCCAGATAGGTCCTGGTGGCAGTGGTGAGATCGCCGATGTCGAGGGGCAACCCGGTCAGGTCGGAGGCTTTGAGTGCCAGCGCCTCGGTAGCTGGCGGGTACTCCTGGTTGGACAGGTAATGCGGGACCGCCGCCCACACCGAGATCACATCGATCCCTGCTGCCCCGAAGAACTGATTGAGAACACCCAGAATGCCGGTGGGCCCGGTGTATCCGGACGGGAGAAGGTCGTGGAGAGCGAGAGCGTCGGGTCGTGTTGCTGAGCCGACGAGAGGGACGGGCAGCGTGTGGGCGACCTGGCCAACGAAGGCCCCGATGGTGACAGCGCGAGTGACCCCCAACGTGCGAAAGGCCTCGACCAGATCGGTGCTGAACGACTTCCACCGGTAGTGGGGCTCTTCTCCCAATACCACCACGACATCTTGCTCGGGCGTCTCGATGGCGTAGATGTCGTTGCTGGGCCACATCAGGTCACGCACACCTGCAGAGTCGAGCGAGACAATGGGCCGTCGCACTTGAAAGTCGAAGTGGTCGTCGGGATCGATGCTGGCGATGTGTCTGCACGATGGGTGATCGAGGAAATGGGCCACGGCCGTGCTGGCGCTCTCACCGGCGTCGCCCCAGCCCTCGAAGGCGATCAGCGCCGACGGGTTCGAGAGAACCGGATTCTCAATCCATTCAAGACCGGGCATGTGATCAACATACTCCACCAGCATGGGTAGGGGAAGGTCAATTCTGTGGTTGGAACCCTCTGAGTCGCAATGCGTTGAGAACCACCGACACCGAAGAGAAGGCCATCGCCCCGGCGGCGATCATCGGATTGAGGAATCCAAGGGCGGCCAAGGGGATCGCTGCCGTGTTGTATGCGAAGGCCCAGAACAGATTTTGCTTGATGGTCCGAAAAGTTGCCCCGGCGAGTTCGATCGCCGTTGGCACCAATAGTGGATCACCGTTCAACAGCACTACATCACCAGATTCGACTGCCACTTCCGTACCCGAGCCTACGGCCATCCCCAGGTCGGCCTGAACGAGAGCGGGAGCGTCGTTGATTCCGTCACCGACGAAGGCGACCTTCGCACCGGATCTCTGGAGGTCGGCGACCTTTGCCGCTTTTGCTCCGGGTAGCACTCCCGCAATTACGTTCCCGATGCCCACCTGACTCGCAATGGCTTCGGCGGTTTGCTGGTTGTCGCCGGTGATCATGTAGGTGTCGATTCCGGCTTTTGTAAGACGTTCCACGGCCCCACTCGCCTCGCCGCGGACCACGTCGGCTATACCGAGAACACCGCGCACCTTTCCATCCCAACCTGCCATGACCGCCGTTCGGGATT
>DATDCF010000134.1:0-9549 GCA_036524475.1 Acidimicrobiia bacterium
TAGGCGGTCTGATAGGACACCAGGGCATAACCGGTGGAGTGGGATTTGTTGAACCCGTAGCCGGCGAAGTGCTCGATCAGCTCGAACAAATCGCGGCCAACCGACTCGGCATGACCCTTAGAGATGCAACCGGAGACGAACTTCTCTTCTTCGGCCGCCATCACAGACTTGATCTTCTTGCCCATCGCCTTGCGGAATTGCTCGGCATCGGCCATCGAGTATCCGGCCATCTCCTGTGCCACCTGCATGACTTGCTCCTGATACACCATGATCTGATAGGTGTCGGCGAGCATCGGCGTGATCGCAGGGTGCAATTCCTCGATTTCGGCCCGGCCATTTTTGCGATCGGCGTAGAGGTTGTGCATGTTGGCACCCATCGGTCCGGGACGGTACAAAGCCTCCAGTGCGATCACATCGTTGAAGGAATCCGGTCGGAGCGAGCGGATTAGTGAACGCATCGCCGACCCCTCGAACTGGAAAACCCCGATGGTGTCTGCCGCCCGGAGGAGCTCGAACGTCTTCTCATCATCGAGGGGCACGTTGTCGATGTCTGGCTTGATCCCCGAGCTCAGCTCGACAAGCTCGAGACAGCGCTCGATGATCGAGAGGTTGCGGAGGCCCAGGAAGTCCATTTTGAGGAGGCCGAGACTCTCGACGCCATGCATCTCGTACTGGGTGACGATCTCGGCGTCCAGGCCCTTGCGTTGCACCGGGACGATGTTGGTCACCGGTTCGGGAGCGATGACCACCGCGGCAGCATGAATGCTGTCCTGGCGTCGCAACCCCTCGAGGCCCCGCGCTGCGACAACGATTTCAGCGGCGGCCGGGTCGGTCTCGATGAGGGTCCGGAGACCCTGGCCGTTGGCGTACCAGTCTTTGATTTCTCCCTCGGCATCGGCGTCCGGAGCTTCGAGGACCTGGGTCAGTGTCGGGTCCTTGCCGAGGATCGACGCCGGCATCTCTTTGGCGATCCTGTCGCCCAATCCATAGGGATGACCCAGGACCCTGGCGGCGTCTCGAACTGCCTGTTTGCCTTTGATGGTTGAGAAAGTGACGATCTGGGCGACACGGTCGGCGCCGTACTTCTCCGTTGCGTAACGGATCATCTCCCCCCGATACCGCTCGTCGAAGTCCATGTCGATATCCGGCATCTGGACCCGACCCGGATTGAGGAATCTCTCGAAGATGAGGCCATATGTGAGTGGCTCGATGTCGGTGATTCGCAACACGTACGACACGATGGAACCCGCCGCCGACCCCCGCCCCGGACCCACCCGGATCTGATTCTCACGGGCATGGCGAATCAGGTCCCAGACGATGAGGAAATAGGCAGGAAACCCCATGTTCTCGATGATCTTGAGCTCGTGCTCAACCCTGTCCAGAACTTGCTCACCCGGCCGTGTGCCATAGCGTTCTAAGACACCGTTTTCCACGAGATGGCGCAGGTAACTGACTTCCGTCTCTCCGGAAGGAACAGGGAAATGAGGGAGCAGGATCTGGTCGAAGTCGAGCTCGACATTGGACCGCTCTGCAATCCAAAGCGTGTTGTCACAAGCCGCCGGGTAGTCGTCGGCACCGAATAACTGGCGCATCTCGGCCCCGGTTTTCAAATAGTGCTCGCTTCCTTCAAAACGAAGCCGGTTGGCCTCGTTACGGAGCGACCCGGTCTGGATGCAGAGGAGCACATCGTGAGTCTCGTGCTCGCTGCGCCTCGTGTAATGGGCGTCGTTGGTGGCGAGGAGCGGGGCGCCGATCTTCCTTGAGATCTCCACGAGGTCGGGCATGACCCGCCTTTGCGCTTCGATCCCGTGGTCCTGCAACTCGATGAAGAAGTTGTCCTTACCGAAGATGTCCTGGAATCTTCCGGCTGCAGCCAATGCGGCGTCGAAGTCTCGGACCTGGCCCTTGTTGCCTTCTTCGCCGGCATCCGGGGCGAGGAGCTGCGGCACCAGCCCTCCGAGACAACCCGAAGTTGCGATGATTCCGTCGGCATGCTCGCTGAGCAGTTCCCAGTCCATCCGCGGCTTGTAGTAATAGCCCTCGAGATACGCCCGGGAGCTCAGCTGGAGCAGATTGCGATATCCAACGGCGTTCTCCGCCAAAAGATTCATGTGGAATCTCTTGTTGGCATCGCCAACCGGGCGGTCACGGCGACCCCCGTCCGTGAAATACGCCTCGATCCCGATGATGGGTTTGATGCCGGCGGATTTGGCAGCTTTCACAAAATCGACCACGCCGTACATGACCCCGTGGTCGGTGATGGCGATGGCGGGTTGTTTGTCGCGGGCAGCGGCTTCGACTACGTCAGAGATCCGGGCCGCGCCGTCGAGCATCGAGTATTCGGTATGAAGATGGAGATGGGCAAACGACACGATCTAGAACTCTGAAAAGTTACATGGCTGTAGTTTCTCGAACATAGCAGGCAGCCGGTCGTTACCGGTCGCGGATCACAGTACGGAAATTGCGGCGAGGACGGCGACTCCGACCCCGACCAGAGTCCGATAGAGATTCGTCTGTGGGCCCCGGATCCGTGACCACGCTTCGCTGATCAGGAACCCGGCTACGAAGCCGCCGAGATGCGCCTGCCATCCGACTCCCGGGATCAGGAACGGTATGGCCAGGTTGATCAACAACAAGAATCCCATCTGGGAAAGAATCGCCCGCCCTTGAACGGTGTTGCGCCTCCGCAAACCCTGGTTCAGCCAGAGGCCGAAGAGTCCGAAGATCGCACCGGAGGCCCCGACCGCTGACGCAAACGGACCTGCCAGGTGGTAGAAAACAGCTCCGCCGACTCCGGCACTGGCAATGTAGAGCGCAAGGAACGGCAGCGCCCCGAAGTCACGCTCGACCTGGGGGCCTAGGACCCAGAGTGCCCACATGTTGAACAGGATGTGCGTAACTGAGGCATGAAGCAATGCAGCGGTGAATATCCTCCACCATTGCCCTTCGGCGATGAAGATGTTGATCTGGCCGAGGGTCTCAAACAACCAATCATTCAGACCGAAGAAACCCAACCCGAAGATGATCGACGTAACGGTGATCAGACCCACCGTCACCGGGGCAAGGGCACGGGCGGTCAGGCGGGACCGGGCCGGGATGATCTTCTGGGTACCTTCGGAGCGGACGCACTCGACACATCTTTGCCCGACAGCCGCATCGACCGAACACTCGGAGCAGATCGGCTTTCCGCATCTGCTACACGAAAGAAGAGTGCTCCGGTCAGGGTGCCGGTAACAGACCGGGGCGGTGGTGGCTGATTCGCTGCTCACAACCGGAACGGTAGAGCGGAATAGGGTTTACCCATTGTCCGGTTGGTCCAACTTGCCGAGAACATCTGCCAGGTCCGGAGGCAATGGGGCCTCGACGACCGTGCCCTCTCGTGTGACTGGATGTAGAAAAGTGAGCCTGCCGGCGTGGAGGAACACACGCGGGCTCCGCAGTCCCGACGGCGTCGTGTTGTAAGTCGGGTCCCCGACCAGCGGGTGCCCGATAGCGAGGAAGTGCACTCGAATCTGGTGTGTCCTCCCGGTCTCCAGCACCACATCGACGAGGGCGACATCATGGTCGGGATAGTTCCGCACAACGCTGTAGTGGGTCCGTGCGGGTTTTCCCTCAGGTGTGACCGTCCTACGGGTCGGGCTCGACAGGTCACGTCCGACGGCGGCGTCAATTGTTCCCGTTGGAGGAGATACGACGCCGGCAACCAACGCCAGATACTCCCGCTTGATTTCCCTGGAACGCAACATCGCCGTGAGCGAGTCAAACGTTTCTTGATCACGTGCCACGAGCAGAGCGCCGGACGTGTCCTTGTCCAGTCGGTGGATCAACCCCCATCGACCCGGAGTACCCACGCCGCGGACTTCGGGGTACCTCTGGAGTAGACCAGCGGCGAGGGTTCCAGTTCGCTGGCCGGCACCGGGATGCACCACCAGACCGGGCGGTTTATTGACCACCACAAGATGGTCATCCTCGTACGCAACTGAGAACTCGACGTCTTCGGGTGCAAGTTGTTCGGGCACGGGCGGAGGTGGGGATTCGATGGTCTGGCCCTGGCGGACCCGGGTGTTTGGTCTCGCTGTCGAACCATCGACGGTGACACCGGCATCGATCATGGATCGGGAGACGGCGCGGCTCACATCGAGGAGGACGGCGAGAGACTTGTCGAGTCGTTCGGCGTCGAGGTCGGCCGGGACGACGAGTTTCAGCGTCGACGCCATGCGTCAATGATGAGAAGCACAACCGCGACGGTGATCGCGGTATCCGCCAGATTGAAAGTCGGAATGAACCAGAGGTCGATCCAGTCGATCACCGTGCCGTCGAGGAATGTCTCCGCCCTCCATATCCGATCAGCGAGATTGCCGGCGGCACCTCCGATCACAAACCCGAATCCAACCACTTCGAGGAGCGGGCGGTCGCTACGAAGCGCGAAGAGGAGGTAACCGATGACAGCGACAGCCGCCAGCGCGAGGAAAGGCCCTCCAGCCTGGAAACTCGAAAAAGCCGCACCGGGATTCTCCGTGTAGGTGAAGCTGAGGAATCCGGGGATCACTTCTACATCACCCCCGGTGAAATGGATGGCGGCGTATCGCTTCGTGAGCAGGTCGGCAATCACCACTCCCGCGGCGATCGACACCGCGGTGATGTAGTTGCGCCTCACCTCAGGCTGGCGCAGGCAACACAGGTGACGGTGTAGGGCAATGCATCGAGCCGGGCGATCGGGATCGACTCGCCACAGCGCTCGCACAGGCCATAACCCCCTGCCTCGATGCGAGCTAGCGCAGTGTCCACCTTGGACCTCAGGTCGATGAGATTCTGTTCGATCGAAAGTTCCTTCTCGTACTCGAATTTGAGCGAACCCGCTTCGGCGTTTCCAGGGTCCGGACTCCGATCAGCCGATGACTCGGTCATACGCGCTTCTTCACGTTCACGCTCATAGTCGGCGACCATCGCGTCGAGTCTGAGGCCCTCTTCGACAAGGCGCTTCTTGTATCGATTAACAGTTGATTTGGCTAAGGCTCGTGCCATTTCCTTCCCTCTAAAGGACGGGAACCCTACCAATAACCATCGACTATTCGCGAGGATTCCCCGAATTCTCGACTCGACACACATGGCCTTCCCCGTTGTGGGGGAATTTCGTTCTGGATTGGCGCGTTTACCATGCCCTCCCCCATCGTCGACGAAAGATCCAATTGACCGCCAACCAGCCGACCTTCTCTAGGGTTCTCCCCTCGGTCGATATCCCCGGGATGGAATCCGGCGTTCTCGATTTCTGGCGCGAAACCAACGCCTTCGCAGAGTCGATCAATCGCCGGCCAGCCGATCGCGAATACGTCTTCTACGACGGGCCTCCATTCCCGACCGGGAGCCCGCACTATGGAAATCTCCTGGCAGGCATCATCAAGGACGTCGTTCCCCGGTACTGGACCATGCGCGGGTATCGGGTGGAGAGACGTTTCGGCTGGGATACCCATGGGCTCCCCGTCGAAATGGAAGTGGAGAAGAAGATCGGGATCTCCGGGCCGAAGCAAATCCAGGAATACGGCATCGACCGGTTCAACGAGGCTTGCCGGATCGAGGTCCAGGCCAATACCGAGAGCTGGGAGGTCCTCACCGAGCGGATCGGCCGGTGGGTCGATTTCGAGAACGACTACAAGACAATGGACCCCGAATTCATGGAAACCGTCTGGTGGGTTTTCAAACAGCTCTGGGACAAGGGATTGGTCTACAAGGATCGCCACGTTTTGCCGTACTCATGGGGTGCGGCAACTCCGCTCTCCAACTTCGAAGCCAACCTCGACTATCGCGATACCGAAGACCCTTCGATAACCGTGCGACTCGTCGTGCTCGAGGATCGCGGGCCGGTCGTTGAGGGAGATTTCTTCCTCATCTGGACCACCACACCGTGGACACTTCCCGGGAACCTCGCCGTGGCGGTGGGCGAGGACATCGAGTATGCGAGAGTGGCCCACGAAGGCGAGCACTTCTGGCTGGCCTCTGCGCTCGTGGACACACTCTTCGACCCGGGAGAGGTCACCGCGACGGCAAAGGGAACCGATCTCCTCGGCATTTCTTATGAACCCCCGTTTGATTACTTCGGCGAGGAGCGGGACAACGGCGCTTTCCGGATCATCCCCTCTGAAGAGATCAGCTTCGATGAGGGCACCGGCCTGGTCCACATGGCGCCCGCATACGGTGAGGCCGACTTCGCCGCCATCCAGAATGCCGGGATCCCCGCCCTCCTCGACCCGGTCGATTGGGATGGCAAGTTCACCGACGAAGTACCCGATGTGGCCGGCGTCAATATAAAGGAGGCCGACAAGACCCTGGTCCGATTGCTCAAAGAATCGGGGAAGCTGGTGAAATCGGGGCGGATCAACCACTCATACCCGTTCTGCTATCGCACCGGAACACCCCTGATCTATAAGGCAATACCAACCTGGTTTGTCGCCGTGGAGTCGTTCCGGGAACGAATCACCGAACTCAACAGCACGATCCACTGGGTGCCGGACTACGTCGGCGAGCGACGTTTCGGGAATTGGCTGGCCAATGCCCGGGATTGGGCGATAAGCCGGAACAGGTACTGGGGCTCGTGCATCCCGGTGTGGGAATGCGATAGGTGCGACCACACGATGGCGATAGGTTCCCTGGATGAACTCGAAGCCCTGAGCGGTCAGCGACCGGACGATCTCCATAAGCACATAATCGACGAGATCGGTTGGGAATGCCCTCAGTGCGAGGGTGCAATGATCCGGGTGCCGGAGGTTCTCGACGTTTGGTTCGAAAGCGGCTCAATGCCATACGGACAGATGCACTATCCGTTCGAGAACAAAGAGAGATTCGAGGCGACTTTCCCGGCCAAATTCATTGCCGAGGGCCTGGACCAGACCCGGGGTTGGTTCTACACGTTGATGATCCTGTCCACCGCCCTATTCGACCAACCGGCCTTCGAGAACTGTGTTGTCAACGGGCTGATCCTCGCCGAGGACGGGCGGAAGATGTCCAAGAGTTTGAAAAACTATCCCGATCCGACCGGCATCTTCGAGAAGTTCGGCGCCGATGCCTTACGCGCCTTTTTGATCAATTCCCCGGTCCTGAAGGCCGAGCCCCTTCGATTCTCCGAAGACGGGGTCGGGGAAGTGGTTCGCACCGTCCTGCTCCCCTTGTGGAACACGTACAGCTTTTTCACCACCTATGCCGAAGCCGATGGGATCACCATCGCCGACCTGGAAGCGGCGCCACCACGGACTCAACGAGGGGAGATGGATCGTTGGATCCTGTCGATGTTGCAGAGCCTCATTCGGGAAGTCAACACTCAGATGGAGGGCTATTACCTCTACAACGTAGTGCCACCGGTGCTCGGGTTCATCGACCATCTGACCAATTGGTACATCCGCCGATCACGACGCCGGTTCTGGACTGCTCGAGGAGAATCGGGTGAATCCGATAGCGATAAGTTGGCTGCTTTTGCCACCCTCTACGAAGTCCTCACCACCTTCAATGACGTCCTCGCTCCCGTCCTGCCCTTCATCACCGAACACCTGTATCAGGACCTGATTGCGCGCCACGATGTCTCCGCCGTGCGGAGTGTCCACCATCGCGATTATCCGGTCGCCGACACCGACATCATCGACGCCGACCTCGAGACTTCGATGGAGTCGGTGCGGGAGGTCGTTCGTCTCGGCCGATACCTGAGGAAGAAGGAGGGCCACCGAATCAGACAACCCCTTTCCACCCTCACGGTTCTCACCCGCGACGCGTCGATCAGCGCTGCCGTGACAGCACACATCGACATAATCGTCGATGAGCTCAACGTGAAGCGTGTCATCACCAGCGAAGCGGAATCCGAGCTCGTGACCCTCTCGGCGAAGGCGAATTTCCGCAAGCTCGGGCCTGAGCTGGGTCAGGAGATGGGTTCATTCGCCGGGCTGATTGCCCAACTCTCACCTGCACAGATCGAAACGCTCATCAGTGGCGGGGAACTGGATGTGGGTGGACGTGTCATCGGTTTGGAGGACATCGTCGTCGAACGATCGCCGCACGAGCACATGCTGGTTGAGACGGGTGACGGTTTCGCCGTGGCCCTCGACACCGCTCTCACCGACGACCTCCTGCGTGAAGGGTTTGCCCGCGAGGTGATCAGCAAGATCCAGAATATGCGACGGACGTTGGAACTCGACGTCACCGATCGCATCGGTGTGAACTGGCACTCCCCCGACCAACTGGCCATCGATGCCATCAATGAGTACGTGGACCGCATCCAGGCGGAGGTCCTGGCTACGTCGATCGCCCCGCTACCCGACGTCGTGGGAGAATTGGTCGAGGTCGATGGTGCGCGATTGACTGTTTCGATCAGCCCTGTCTAGTGCAACCAGGCCCGGCCCCTCAGGTTCGACCTGAACCTGTCCCACCTTTGTCAGCCTCGTCGTCGTCGTCGCCCTCCGGGTAGTCGAAGTAATCATCTTCGGCCTCGTCGTCATCTTCGTCTTCGACAGCAGAGCTTCCGGCTTCTGAGGATGGCGCCGAGCCTGTAGCGTCATCGTCAGAGTCTTCTTCGTCTTCTTCGTCGTCTTCGTCTTCGTCCCCGTCGTCCCCGTCGTCACTATCCGCGTCGTCGGACGAGTCATTCTCGAACTCATACTCGTCCTGGTCATAGATCGCCGGGCTCGATTCATCGCCATCCGGATCAGACTCTTTCTCAACGGCTTCCACGGCGTCATCGCTGCTGCCGGGATCGGGAATGGCATCGAGTCCCTCGGCGGCTTCGTCGAGCGCCGACGACATCGAGTCGAGGTCGACCCCGACCGACGTGGCCAGTTCGGACAGGTCGGCCTTCACCTTGGTGACCAGCCCGTCGATTCGGGAAAGGTCGCGGTTGGCCTCTTCCTTCCGCTTCTCGCGTTCTTCGTTGTAGCTTTCAGCTTCATCCTGGGCAGATTTGACGATCTGATCCGCTTCACCGCGGGCATCGTTCAGGATCCGCTCGGCCATTTCCTGGGCGGCCACCAGGGCCTTACCGACGGCCGACTCGTCGATCTTGACCTCCGGAACTAGCGGCTCAGGCGTTGTGGCCGGCGCGGGCACGGGAACAGGGATGACCGCCGCAGGCGTCACTCCTTCCCCGGATCGAGCCTCTTCCAACTCTTCCTGGAGTTTTCGCATTGAGCGAACAATCTCGTCGAGAAAATCATCGACCTCGTCGAGGTTGTAACCACGAAGCGCTGTCGAGAAAGTCTTCTGTTCAATGTCTGACGGGGTGAGAGTCATCGGTTTCTACTCCTTGGATGTGGCGTCAGATTACGTGGGCACACCGCTAATCATGGGATTTGATGGGCGATTCGTGAACTTCTAGTTGATGATGTTGATCAGGATTTGAATCGCGATGATGAGGACGATCGGGGAGAGATCGAGGAGCGCACCACCCATCCGTAGCGGCGGGATAACCCGTCGGAGCGGGAGAATTACCGGATAGACCAGACGATCGAGGAGGAGCGATAACCGGGCAACCGGGTGATCTGGGGAAACCCGGATCCAGGAGAGGATGATCCAGGC
>DATDCF010000135.1:0-15510 GCA_036524475.1 Acidimicrobiia bacterium
CGTGCTCGCTGGACGAGCGGTGTGATGACGTGATTGTCGACCTGTTGAATCGCGGTAAAGATAACCACGGCCCAGATTGCCTGGGAAACGTCACCGTTGAGCAGGCCGATCACGGCGGCGAGCGCACCGCCAACCAATGGCCCCAGAAACGGAATCAAGTTGAGGAAGCCGGCGATCATCCCCACCAGCAGCCAGAACGGAAGGTCGATGGCCCACATCCCGATCGAAGAAGCGATTCCGACTATGGCCGCGACCAGTAGTTGGCCACGAACGAATGAGCCGAGCGCAGTCCCCACCTCACTGCCCACATAGGCCACTTCTTCCCGGTAGGGCGGAGGTGTCAGATCGAGGGCCTTCGCCCGATAATTGTCGGCGCCTATCAAGAGATAGAGGGCGATCACCGGGGTGAGGCCAAGAACCAGGAGAGCCTCGGTGAATCCACGAATCACCGTTCCTGCCCCGGCGCCGAAGCCGAATATCAAATTCTGCAGCGTTTCCTGATTCGCTGGGTCGGACAGCCACACCTCGATCGCATCCTGGCTGAGGAAGTCGTCGATGTTGTAGCCCAGGGTCTGGGC
The DNA here is from genome assembly GCA_036524475.1 of Acidimicrobiia bacterium. Taxonomy (GTDB): domain Bacteria; phylum Actinomycetota; class Acidimicrobiia; order Spongiisociales; family ZC4RG35; genus MA-ANB-1. Next base: position 579 of record DATDCF010000135.1, read on the forward strand.
GACTCCCCGAAGCCAGTCGACCAGGCCCAGCCAGAGTTCCGGAAGACGGTCGATGAATTCCGCCGCTTGCTCGCGAATGGTCGGAAGCACGAGGACAACCATCGCAATCACCAACGCAATCAGGGCGAGGAGTGCGAATGAGGCGCTGAACACACGCCGGAACCCCATTCGGTCGAAGGCGCGGACCGTGGGTTCGAGCAGAAACACCAGACCAGCACCAAAAGCCAGAGGCAGCCAGATTATGCGGATCGACTCGGCAATACGGAGGAAGACCCAGAACAGAGCGATCCCCCCGACCACGGTCCAGACGATGAGGGCGCTCTGTTTCAGACGCTCGGAAGGCACGTCGGCGAGTTTACCTAGTAGGTGCGGATGCGAACGACTGATCCATCAGCTATCGAAATGATCCAGCCGTCTCCGGTTGTAGGCGACAGAATCCCATCCTCATTGCGGGTCCAATCGTTGGGGACCTCAGCAGGCCCGATAACCCGCACCGGTTGGCCGCTGGGAACGTCGATTGTGAACTCTCCATCCACGGTGACCGGCACGTTTCCGTTCGTCGGGGGCAATATCACCAGCCCTGTCCCTTCGACATGGAGGGAATCCACCTGCAAGCCGGTGAGATCGGCATCCACGGAGCCCTCCAAATTGATCCCCCAGTGAGGCAACGGGGAAATGGAAACGTTCCAACCCTTGAACAGATACCAACCAGGATCCTCGACCGGAGTGAGGGCTACTGAGACCGTGTCGTCCTGAGCGCGTTCCAGGGCCTGGGGCAGAGCGGTCGAACCGCCGCTTCGCTGTGGCCCCGCAACGTAGAGAGTGCCCTCGAACCCGGCCGTGAGCCTGAGGGCACCATCTCCGACGCGAGCGGAGATCTCGGCGGTGTTGACCCCGCTGTCAGACCCTCCCGTCAACTCACCCTGGGCAGAAGGCATCATCGACCACCCCTGAAAATGACCTATGAGGAACACGACAAGGAGCACCGTCGCTGTGATCGAGACGAGGCCGGAGAGCTTGAACTTCCCCCATTTACGACCCCGACCGGCAAACCCGGCCACCAGCAACAGAGCCCAGATGGGCCACCACGAGATGAAGTCCACAACCACCGAGCGGCTCACGATCCCGAGAAGACTGCTCAGCCAGATCGCGACAATCGTGGCGACGGGGAAGGCCCACGAACCTCCCCTGCGCCGCCGAACAGCGGCGTGAGTCATTCCTGGTAACCGGTCCCCAACACGACGATCAAATCCGCACCGGGTTCCAGTGACTCATCAGACAGTGCCACAACCTCTGTCATCGTGCCGGAATCTTCGAGCATCCACGCCGAGAGGGCGTTTGCCTCGGCTGAAAAGCCATCCCGATACCAAATCTGGGTCGGATCCTGTTCCGGCCGGTAGTCACCCGCCTCCAGGGTCTGATAGCCCTCGTCCGCCAAAGTCTGAGTGAATCGACCTGCTATTCCGGCGATTCCGAGTGAGTTGAGGACCACGGCCCGCACCTCCTCATTGGGTCGGACCGGAATCGCCGTCGTCGTGGTGTTCCCGTCCGTGGAACTGGTCGAATCCTCAGTTGAAGTTGTGTTCTCGGGGGCCGTTGAGGTGGTGGAACTGGTGGTGGTCGTCTCAGATGTGGTGTCGCGCGCGATCAGAAAAAGCACGAAGAAAACGAGTGCTCCCACACCAAGGATTCCACCGACCATGATCAACAGATCGCGGTAGAAATTCCCATCTTCCCCGGAATGACGCCCCTTGGTTGACATCACCCAACCGCCTCTGCCGGGTCCGGGGTTTCGATGATTCGCCGGAGTCGCAGCACTGTCATCGGATCATAGGTTGTGACACGGCTATCGGTAATCAGGTTCCTCAGGCGCGTGTAATACGCCTCAGCGGTAAGCCCGAGGTCCATCTCGATTGAAAGGTCCTTGGGACCTGTTTGGTTGGCCCATGCCCTCTCATAGTCGAGGACAGTCCTGTCCATTTCGTCAAACATCAAATCCAGCGTATTTACAGTCGGGTTCCTAACCGGGCATTTAGCCCGGTTTGTGGGCTTCCTCACCGCAACGTGACGACTTCCGGGCTCACCTCGCGGCGTAATCAGGCCCGGCTCCGTGACCTCAGGGCGCAATTTGCCGCCGTCCAGCCTCGAGTGTCTGCTCAGACGCAAACAGCGAGCGGGCCGGTCCGCGGAAGTAATACGTCAGCACACGATCAAGGCTGCATTAGTCTGCCGCGGATAACCGCCGAACCCGGCACCTGGTCCGGGTGGGGGAAACCCAAAATCTCGAGGCGAATCTCACCAGCGAGGTGTAGGAGGCGCTTTCCAGCCCGAGCCCGTCAGCTAACTCCCAAGGTGACAGAGGAAGGAGCAATTGTGTCCGGAACGTTCGGAGCGGCTTCGCACGACGACGTGCTGAAGCTGGTGGTCCAGATAGCTGTGCTGCTCTTTGCTGCCCGGCTGATGGGAGGCCTGGCTCGCAAACTAGGTCAGCCGTCGGTGGTCGGCGAGATTCTGGCCGGAGTCGCGCTTGGTCCGTCGCTGATCTCGGGAATGTTTCCCGCCGTGGGACGCTGGATCGTACCCCAAACCGAAGTCCAGGGTTATCTCCTCGAGGTTGTGGCATTGATCGGGGTGATGTTCCTGCTCATAATCACGGGCCTGGAGACCGACCTCCGGCTGATCAAGAGGAAGGCCACCACCGCCATTGGCGTTGCAGTTGGCGGTTTGGTCCTCCCGTTCGCCACCGGGCTCGCCCTCGGCTTCGCGATCCCCGACGACCTACTCGCCGACGCCGGGCAGCGCACGGTGTTTGCGCTTTTCGTGGCAACGGCCCTGTCTATCTCAGCAATCCCGGTTCTGGCCAAAATCCTCATGGACCTCGACCTGATGCGACGAGACGTCGGTCAGACCCTGCTTGCGGCCGGAATGATCGACGACATCACCGGGTGGACCCTGCTTGGCTTGGTCACAGCCCTTGCAAGTGCAGCCACGCTCACGGCTGGCACAGTGATCCAGACTGTGGGCCTCGTGGTGGTGTTCATCGTGGGAACTGTCACCCTCGGGTCGTGGCTGGTCGATCACAGCCTCGCCTTCGTCCAGGACAGATTCCGCGGGCCCGACCACGTCCTCACCCTCGTGGTGGTCGTCGCTTTTGCATGGGGGGCATTCACCCAAGCCCTGCATCTCGAGCCGGTACTCGGCGCCTTTGTCATCGGGATCCTGTTCGGGCGGTCGCCGCGCCTGCCCGCAGACGCCATCCAGAAGCTGGAGTCGGTTGCGCTGGCGATATTCGCCCCGATCTTCTTCGCCAATGCCGGGCTCAAGGTAAATATCTCAGCGATCCTCGAGCCAAGGCTCCTCTTGATCACGCTGATAGTGATACTGGTTGCGACCTTCGGCAAAGTGGTCGGCGCCTATGCGGGTGCGCGTCTTCTCGCCCGTCAGGATCATTGGTCAGCACTAGCGTACGGATCCGGTCTCAACGCCCGCGGTGCCCTCGAGATTATCATCGCCACCATCGGCCTCTCCCTGGGCATTCTCAGCCAGGAGATGTTCTCGATCATCGTGGTCATGGCGATTGTGACATCGCTAATGGCTCCTGTCGCGCTTCGCTACACCACCTCGAGAATCGTCCTCGGCGATGAGGAGGAGAAACGCCTTCGCCGTGAGGCATCGATGAAGGACTCCTTCGTCGGGGAGATCAGGCGAATTCTCGTCCCGGTCCGAGGAGGTCCGGAGCCGGTGGGATTCACCCGGGGGATGCAGGCAACGATCCTCAAGAGAATTTCGAAGAACCAGGAGATGGCGATCACGCTCTTTGCTGCCAGCCCGACCCAAGAACGGCAGGAAACTGCCCGATACCTCTCTAAGATCGAAAGTCTCTTCGGGCGAGACGTCGTATCGCGAGTTGTGGTCTCCGACGACCCGGTGGCCGCCATCCTGGAAGAGGCGAAGGGCTACGACCTCATGGTGCTGGGCACGCCTGCGCCCGGCGCCCCCGAGGAGAGCCTATTCGGCCCGGTGATCGATGACCTCGTCAAGCTGGCTCCGTGCGCGACCCTCATCGTCAGAGGTGGTGAGGGGGTTGGATCCGACTGGAAACCGAACCACGTCCTGGTACCCACGAACGGAACGCAATCTGCGAAGCGGGCAGCCGAGATGGCATTCGCAATCGCCAGACGTGGCGACGATGTCAGGCTGATCCATGTGGTGTCGGCGGCCTATGGAAGGCCATCCCGAGAAATGCTGGGAGCGGAGGTCACCGCCGAGCTCGAAGTGGTCGGCCAGGCGATGGGCCAAGCTGCATATTCGACCGAGGTGAGGCACGCCATCGACGCTGAAACGGGGATCCTCGCCGCAATTGAGGAGACGCGCCCCGACCTTCTCGTTCTTGGCACCAGTGTCAGGGCGGGAAGCACACGGCTCCATCTCGGTCCCCGCGTCGAGCACCTGGTCCGCCATGCCCCCTGCCCTGTGATCATCGTCAATTCGGCGACGAGGCGCTGAAGCCGTTGTGGAATTGACCCGGCAACGTCCCTACTGTTGGAGCCGGGTACCGGATTTGAACCGATGACCTGCTGATTACAAATCAGCTGCTCTACCAACTGAGCTAACCCGGCATTTTCGAACGCACCCTCATTATCTCAAAAACTGCGAGGGCAGCGGAAACTGAAGCGTTTAGAGATTCTGCGCGTTCCGCCATAGGGATGGCCACGCGAATGTCACATCGCTTCGAGACGAGGTGGCTCAGCCCCGCTCCCTCGGCCCCGATCACAATGGCAACCGGCTCGGTCAAAAGGCTCAAACCGAAGAGGGAAGTGTCTGCCGTTCCGTCGAGACCGACAATCCACACGTCCAGGGACTTCAACCGTTGCAACGCTTCGGCGATCGATCCGACAATTGCAACAGGCAAATGCTCCAGGGCACCGGCGGCGGCTTTGAATGCGGAAGCCGAGAGCGGTGCTGAGCGCCGGCCGGAGATGACAAGACCCGTGCAGCCAGCTGCAGCGGCACTCCGCGCAATTGCCCCGACATTCTGGGGATCCTCGAGATGGTCGAGGACGAGCACCGACGCCCCATCTACAGCCAGGGAATCAATCTCGATCGGGACGATCGGCGAGCACTCGGCGATTAGGCCCTGCGGTGCTTCGCTATCGGCAAGCGTTCTGGTGTCATCGACAAACCGGACGTCGGAAACCCTATCGATCAGTCGCGCCACTTCCGGCCGATCCCGTCTCCTCGACTCCACCGTCAAGCGAATCACCCTGCCGGCCTCGACGGCGGCAGTGACCGCGTGAACGCCTTCGACCCTAGCTCCGTAGCCAGCGGGTGCCATCCGGCCCGTCCTCGAGCAAGATCCCAACTGCTTCAAGCCCGGACCGTATCGAATCGGCCTCGTCGAAGCGCTTTTCGGCGCGGGCGACATTTCGACGGTCAATCAGCAATGCGACAGTGGAATCGAGGTCTGCGTTGAAAACGCCGAACTGCCCGGCCAGTTCTGAAAGGTCGACGTCGATGACTGTCGGGCGTGATCCCTCGTCGATTCCAAGCACAGAAACAATTTGTTCAACGGCGCCAAGAAGGGCAGAGGCGTCGCCGCCCTCGTCGAGCAATCGATTGCCGTCCCGAACGGCGTCGAACAGAAGAGACACTGCTTGGGGGGTCCCGAAGTCATCATCCATTGCCTCAGTGAACCGTTGCATGACTGTTGGATCGGGTTCCCCCGAACTCCCCCGAGCCCGAAACCGGTCGAGTCGTTCCAGAGCCTCAACTGCCTCATCCAACAGGGCCTCGGTGTAATCCAGAGGTGACCGATAGTGAGCGCGCAGGAGGAGAAACCGGAGTGGCCGTCCCCCTACCTTCGATGCCGGGGTCGCCAGATCGACCAGCAGGCCGGTCGATTTCGCCATTTTCTCCCCGCCCAGATTGACCATCCCGTTGTGGAGCCAATAGCGGGCAAATGCCTCACCGGTGGCACCCTCCGATTGGGCGATCTCGTTCTCATGATGGGGGAAAATCAGGTCGGTGCCTCCGCCATGGATGTCGAAACCTCTTCCCAGGTATTTCTCCGCCATTGCCGAACATTCGATATGCCAACCCGGCCTACCCGGGCCCCATTGCGAGTCCCACGCCGGCTCACCGGGTTTGGCGGCCTTCCACAACGCGAAGTCGAGTGGGTCATGCTTCGCCTCATCGACCTCGATGCGGTAGCCGGACCGGAGGTCGTCAGGATCGCGGCCTGATAGTTTTCCATACGCCTCCATCGACCTCACGGAGAAGTAGACATCGCCCCCCGCTTCGTATGCGAGGCCGCGCTCGATGAGAGTCCTCACCATCATGATTATCTCCACGATTGTCTGGGTTGCCTTGGGCTCGTGATCGGGTTCCAAGACACCCAGTGAGGCATAGCCCTCACGGAATCGCTGAGCCATGGTCACCGCCAGTTGGTCGACGGGTATCCCTGACTCCTCCGAAGCCTGGATGATCTTGTCCTCGATGTCGGTGATGTTGCGTACCAGGGTGACGTCGTAGCCCTTCCAAATCAGGTAGCGACGGATCACATCAAAAGCAACCGCGGACCGACCGTGGCCCACATGCGGTTCCGACTGGACCGTCGGCCCGCATAGATAGATCCCGACTTCCCCGGGATCACGCGGTATGAATGCCTCCAGGATTCGGCCCAAGGAGTTGTAGATGCGGAGCATGTGGCTGGTGATGTTACGAGAAGGTGGTGGGTGAAGTGGCGTCGGTCAAAGCGATTGAACGGTCACCACTGCGATGGCGGCGATACCCTCGGAATTGCCCACAAACCCGAGTCCGTCGGTTGTAGTGGCCTTTACCGACATCAGATCGATTGAAATCCCGAGAGCGTCAGCCAACCTAGCCCTGATCTCGCTCCGCGACGGCGCAACCCTGACCCTCTCGGCGACGACAGTTCCGTCGACATGGGATATCGAGAACCCGGCTTCTGCGGCCATCGCCACAACCTGACGGAGCAACGAAATCGAGTCCGCCCCTTCATGGGCAGGATCGTCAGATGGGAAGTGCTGTCCGATGTCTCCGAGGACACACGCACCGAGAATCGCATCGGTGATGGCGTGAGAGAGGACATCACCGTCCGAGGTGGCGGCGACGCCGACGTCCCCGGATACCACGACTCCTCCCAGAATCACGGGCGGGGTGTCGTTAAGGGCATGTGCATCGAACCCCCACCCGACTCGTGTCGTCGGGAAAGGAGCCCCGTCACTCATTCGTCTTCTTCGGCCTCTATGACGGGAAGAGCGCGATCGAGCTTCTTGATGGCCTCTTCTTCATCGACCTGGAGGCTGAACGCCAACTCCGAACTGAGCGTGGTCCGTGCCTTGGACAACATCCGTTTGAGTGCCGGGCTGATCCCCTTGGTCTGTTGTGCGTACGAAAGATCGCGAACAACTTCGGCCACCTGAAATATGTCCCCTGAGGTCATCTTCTCAGTCAGAACCTTGTACCAGCGTGACCAGTTGGAACCGGCCTCTTCGGGTTCGCTTTTGAGTGACTTGAGGACCTCTCGCGACTTCGTCTTCGAGATGACCGGCCGGATCAGGTCGTCGGCCTTGTCAAAGGGAACCATCACGGTCAACTGCTCCGTGGCGATCTCGAGGATGTAATAGTCCTGCTTCTTACCTGCGAACTCTTGTTTGACCTTCTTTTGGACGGTGGCCGCCCCGTGTTGCGGGTGTACCACTTTGTCGCCGATGTTGTATCTTGCAGTATTGGAAGCCATATGCGGGGGCGGATTGTAACGGTGCCGGGATTCAATCCGACAACGGCTCCAATTCATCGGCCATCAGCTGGAGCCGGTCAAAGTAAGAGCGGAGTTGCTCGGCGCGGGTTTCCCCGACCCCCTCGACCGCGGTCAGGTCATCCTGGCTGGCCCGGAGGATCCTTCGCAGCGACCCGAAATGGCGTACCAGATCGTCGCGTACGTGGTCCGGAAGTCTTCCCGCCTGTGAAAGAATCCGATGGCCCCGGGGTTCTGCCGGGTCGTCTATTTCGGGGAAACCGATCTCTTTACCGATTCGTGCCAGCTCCTCGAAGTCACTTCCTGGAAGGGTGCCGAGAACGTCGGATGCCCTACCGACCGAATTGGCTCGAAGAGGTCGCAGATAATCCTGGAGGACAAGTCTCTTTGTCTGCTCCACACCGGAGAGCAGATCATTCAGCTGCAGGGAGACGATTCGACCCTCGTCGCCGAGAGTCGAGGCCCGGCCTGCCACCAATCCACCGAGTCTTTGCACCAGAGCCGCCCTCTGGATGACCGTCAGAACCTGGCGGTATGTTGCCAGACCTGCGACCTCGAGTCGGGTGAGACCCGATTCGGCGTCGTCGAGTCGGCGACGGAGGCGATCGAGGCTCTGGAGCTCCTGATTCACGTGAGCTGCAACCTCGGTCGGGGCGGCGAGCTCGATCTTTTCATCGTTGTAAAACAACGTCGCTATACGTCTGCCTTCGCTCACAGCCACAACTGGTTTCCCGGTTTGCACGGCCAGTCGCTCAGCGGTTCGATGCCGTGCACCGGTTTCGTCCGTGGGAATTGCACCGTCGGGTATGAAGTGGACTGCGGCGTAGACGATTCTCGTCCACGTGTCATCGAGGACGATGCCGCCGTCCATCTTGGAGAGTTCGGCCACCCGGGCCGGTGTGAAAGTCGTATTGCGGAGGGCAAATCCGCCTGAGCTGGCCTTTTTGACGATCGGGCCATCGCCCAAGACCAGGAGTCCCCCTTTGCCCTGTTGGATTATTCGCTCCAGGGCACGACGCATCGGGGTCCCGGGAGCGAGACGTTCTAGAACTTCCTGTGTCGGTTGACCACCCACGGGAATCAGGCTATCACCTGGGATAGTCAGGCGAGAAGACCGAACTCGTTGAGGGCCTCGGTAAGTCGCATGGACTCACCCTGCCCGGGAGATATCCTGCGCTCAACACCCATCCGCTCCAGCTCGTCGATCCTCCTTGTCTCGAAAGGTATGTTTCGGACCTCGCCGGCCAGTCCGACTTCGCCGTATGCCGCAACTCTTCCCAGGGGCCGGTCGAGAGCCGAAGATGCGATGGCCAGAGCCGCGGGCAGGTCGCATCCGGGATCGTCGAGCCGCCAGCCTCCGACAACATTCACATAGACCTCGTGTTCATAGAGTTTCATTCCTGCATGCCGGTCGAGCACGGCTATGACCTGGTTGACCCTCGTCGGATCGAGTCCCCTGATCGAACGACGGGGCTGGGGCTGGTTCGTTCGTGTCACCAACGCCTGGATCTCTACCAGGACGGCCCTCCTACCCTCTACGGCCGGGTAGACGACGGTTCCGGCAACTTCCGTCTCCCAACCGGCAAGGAAGAGCTTGGAGGGATCGTCGACCTCGACCAGACCTTCGCTCTGCATGTCGAACATTCCGGAGACATGCGTCGGGCCGAAACGGTTCTTCACCGAGCGGAGCACCCTGAAACCCCGATCAGGGTCACCTTCGAGATAGAGAACCACATCCACCATGTGCTCGAGGAGTTTCGGGCCGGCCAGACCGCCGTCCTTGGTGACGTGGCCGACGAGCACCACGGGTATCTGGCTGGTCTTGGCAAGGCGAACCAGGCGGGCCGAAGACTCCCGAACCTGGGCAACCCCACCCGGGGCTCCCGAGATCTCGCTGACTCCTACGGTTTGGATGGAGTCGACCACGAGGAGATCGGGTCTCGCTTTCTCAGCCAGGGCCACAATGGCATCTGTGTCGTCGTCGGACACCAATTGGATGAGGTTTCCCCCGAGCCCCAGCCTCTCCCCTCGCATGGCGACCTGGTGGGCCGACTCCTCGGCGCTGGCGATCAACACTGAGCCGCCCTTTTCCGCCATGAACCCGGCGACCTGGAGGAGCAGCGTCGACTTGCCCACACCCGGCTCTCCCCCAAGGAGTATCACCGACCCGCCGACCAGCCCCCCACCGAGCACCCGATCTATTTCGCCCCAGCCGACAGCGAAGCGTTCGCCGATCTGGTCGCGCGCCTCAAGCAGACCCACCGAAGTGGACAGCTGCCGCTTCTTCCTGGCGGTTGGTGTGGTTTCGAGGAGAGGAGTGTCCGCCCCGCATTGCGGGCAGAATCCCATCCACTTCGGGGAGTTATGACCGCACTGTTCGCATCTAAAGGCCATCGATTTCTCCTCCCCGGTTAACGATTACGGCCCTTAACGACCAAAATCAAGGCTGTCACCCCGATTACGGCCATCATCATTGCCGCTAGCAGGGACCACGCGGTCCAGGGTTCGTAGGTTCTGATAGCAAAAACGAGCATCACCGTGGCACAATAGGCGATGAAGGAGCGACGTGGCAGCACGGAAATGTAACAATTGCAGCGCGAGCGTTCCGACGGATGAGCAGTTCTGTCCCAATTGTGGCGCCTTCATCGACCCATTGACTCCCGATGACCGCTCCAATGTGATTTCGGTCAGCTCGAGCGGGTTCGAAAGATTCGACCTCAACGAGCCCCCACCCCAGGAGCCCCGTCCCGCGGCCAAACAGACCCCTCGCGCCGGCGGCGAGATCCAGTGCCCCTCTTGCGGAGCGATCAATCCCTCTTCCAACCGTCACTGTGAGGAGTGCGGTGCCCGCCTCAGCCAGGCACCTCTTCCCACCGCTCCTCGCCCGGCAGTGCAGGCAAATGCCGGTGTCCGGGCCGCCCTCGGCATCAGTGGACTTCTATTTGCAGTAGTGATCGGTGCCCTTCTCTTCAACTTCTTCGGGGGCGACGAAGACCCGACCACCACCACCGTGGCCAGCACGACGACGACTGCTCCGACGGCGGCAGAGAACGCGCCGATTCCTGTGATCGACCAAACATGCTCACCCGAAGGCATCAGCACCTTTATCTGCGCCAACCTCACATCAGGGACTCCCGATCAATATCAGGTGAACTGGGAGGAGATTCCCGAGGGAGAAAAAGTAACGATCCGGCTCACCTTTGCGCAGCCGATGATCGTATCCCAGGTTCTGTGGACCGGGATTACGGATCCGGTCAAGTTTCAGCAGAACTTCCGGGCCAGGGGTCTCGTTATCGCGAGCTCCGACTCGATTTCACCGATAAGTGTCGAGCTTCAAGACACCCCGGGTCAGCAGTCGATCACGTTCGCAACCATCGGGGCCAATTGGATCGAGATCGAGATTCAAAGCGCCTGGAACGCCACGCCAGTCGATGGGAACGTTTTCAGGGAACTGGCGATCGACGAGATAACGGCGATCGGCCGACCGGCCGCCACTCAATCGACATCGTCTTCAACCACGACGACGACAGTTGCACCCTGAACCGGGCACGCTATTGCTTGATATAGGGCTGCCCGTCGGCGGCCGGGGGACGTGAGCGGCCCACCAATCCGGCGACGACAATGATCGTGGCCACATAGGGAAGCATCAGCATGAACTCGGATGGGATTCCGGTACCGAGGATGGCCACCTTCTGGGCCAGGGCACCGGAGAACCCGAATATGAGTCCGGCGGCGAGTACCCCAAACGGCATCCAGCGCCCGAAGATCATCGCTGCGAGTCCAATGAAACCGATGCCTCCGGTCATGTTCTCCTCAAAACGGGATATCTGTGCCAGGGCCAGAAATGCGCCTCCGAAACCGGCTATGAGTCCCGCCCCGATGACATTTCGATACCTGACCTTGAGGACATCGATGCCCAGGGTGTCGGCCGCCTTCGGATGTTCGCCCACCGATCGCGCCCGGAGCCCCCATCTGGTCCGGAAGAACCCGAAATGGAGGGCAACAACGAGTAGAAAAGTCACGTAGACGAAGAAAGTGTGGTCGAAGAACATCGGCCCGATCACCGGAATATCAGCCAGGATCGGGATCCGGATCGAAGGGACCCGGGCCGGGGCGTTGAGATCTTGAGCTTCGGAAAGTATCCGACTCGCCAGGAAGGATGTCAGGCCAACGGCAAGGATGTTGATTACAACGCCGGCAATGATCTGATCGACACTGAACCTGATTGCAAGCCACGCCAGCAACGCTCCGAGCAACGCGCCGACGATCATTCCACCCGCAACTCCTGCAAGCGTGCCGAAAGCACTCGACAACACCACGGCGACGAAGGCCCCTGAGAGCAGTTGGCCCTCGATGCCGATATTGATCACACCGGCGCGTTCGCAGGTCAGCCCGGTCAGGGCTCCCAGGGTGATCACCACTGACGAAATAACGGTCGAGCGCAACATCCCGACCAGGCTGAACGAGCTATCGGCGGCGGCCCAGGCGAGGAACGCGAGAACAAAGAGGAGAAGTCCGATACCGAGGGCGGCATTGGTCCAACGAAGATTCCGACGGCGCAACCGGTCGACACCGAGAACAAAGATGAGAACGGCCGCGACCCCGGAGAAGAGTCGAGAATTGAAACTCACGGACAAATTCTGGATCGCGTCGGTGGGCAGGCTCAGGTTGAACGTCGAAGTCGCATCGGGTGGAACCCCGAAGGCGAATACCCCCAGAACCACTGCGGCGAGCACCATCAGGATGATTCCAACGATTGTCGCCCGACGCTCCTCGGTGCTGGTTCTCTCGACGACTTCCGGGGCCTCGACTCCCAGGTCGACTGCGGTTGTCATGATCCCCACCCGGTGCTGACCTGGGTCACTGTCTCACCGTCGTCGGCCTTCACCCTCCAGATTGCCCTGATCAAACCGGGCGCCGCCACAAAAATCACGATCAGCGCCTGCAGGACCACCACCAGATCGATCGGGACCTGTGCCGCACCTTGCATCTCGCGCCCACCGGCAGAAAGCGCTCCGAAGAGGATGGCAGCCCACATCACACCGATCGGATTGGATCGACCCAGCAGAGCGACCGTGATGGCGTCGAACCCGACGAACCCGGCCAACGCCGGCGTAGCCTTGTACGGCTCCAAACCCATCACCTGATTGGCTCCGGCGATTCCGGCGAGACCTCCGGCGATGGCCATCGCCAGAGTGACAACCACAGCCACATTCATGCCGGCATATCGACCGGCCTCGGGGTTCGAGCCGACCGCTCGGAACTCGAAACCAATCGACGAGCGATACAGAAGCCACTGCACCACGAACACGGCGGCAATTGCAATGAGAAATCCGATGGTCACGCGGTATTGAGAGCCGAAGAGCTTGGGCAGTTGCGCCGATTCGGGGAGAGCGGCAGACACCGGATTGTTTCGCCCCGGATCCTGAATTCCTGAAGTTGTCAGGACCCACTGCATGAAGAAGAGTGCGATGAAGTTCAACATGATGGTGGTGATGACCTCGTGGGCTCCGGTCTTTGCCTTGAGGAGACCTGCAAAGCCACCCCAGAGCATTCCACCGGCAAGACCGCCGGCCAAGGTGAGAGGTATGTGGAGTATCGCCGGCAAATTCAGGTAGAGACCCACATAAGTCGCTATCAGACCGCCGATGAGCATCTGGCCCTGGGCGCCGATATTGAACAGGCCGGCGCGAAATCCAACGGCGATACCGAGGCCAGCGAGCAATAGTGGAGTCGCGGCGAAAAGCGTTTCGGAAATGGCGTTGATCGAGCCCACCGACCCCTGGAATAGGGCCTTGTAAGCCGCCAGCACTTCGTTCCACATCTGGCTGATGGCCGTCGCCGGCTCAGAAAACAGGAGCTTGAGACTGTCGATATCGGAGAGGGCGATTATGAAACCGCCGATAATCAGCGCGGTTATCAGAGCCAGCGTCGGCAATAGCAACGATCGACCGACGGATGTGCCGACCCCGGTGACCCGATCCATCCATGACGGTCGCTCTGGTGGAGGAGACTTGCTGGCCATCGGTGTCTCGACTTCGCTCATCCTGTTGATCCGAGCATCGCCAGACCGATATCGGTCACTGCCGCATCGGGTGCAAACTCACCGGCAATCTGGCCGTGATAGAGGACGAGGATGCGGTCGGCGAGCGCCAGAATCTCGTCGAGTTCGGACGAAACCACCAGAACGGCTGCACCCGCATCGCGCCGCGCCACGATCTGAGAGTGGATGTATTCGATCGATCCGACGTCGATACCCCGGGTCGGCTGGGCGGCAATCACCAACTCGACCTTTCGTTCGAACTCCCGGGCGACGATAACCTTCTGCTGGTTGCCTCCAGACAGGGTCGAGACCGCCACATCGATCCCCGGGGTGCGGACATCGTATTGTTCCACCAACCGCTCGGCCATCTCCTTGGTGACGTCCCAGTCCATCAGCACTCCTCTTGAGAACGGGCGCGCATAGTAAGAGTCGAGAATCATGTTTTCGGCGACGGTGAAATCGAGGACCAGACCACTCCCCTGCCGATCCTCGGGTATGTGCGAAACACCTAGTTCATGGAGTTCACGAGGTGGAGAGTCGGTGATGTCGACCTCGCCGAGCATCACCGAGCCCGACTGGACGGGGCGTAGACCGGTGATTCCTTCGATCAGTTCGGTTTGCCCGTTGCCTTGAACACCGGCGATTCCAACGATCTCCCCCTTGTGGACTTTGAAGCTGACCCCATTGACCGCCTTGACGTTACGTTCGTCGAGGACCACGAGGTCACTTATCTCGAGCACCATCTCCGCTGGTGTAGCCGGTTGTTTGGCAACGGTCAGATCGACGGGCCGGCCCACCATCATGTTTGCCAGATCCTGCTGGGTGACATCGCCTGGCAGTGCCTCGCCCACGACCTTGCCCCCGCGCATCACCACGATCCGGTCGGCCACCTCGATGGCCTCCCCCAACTTGTGTGTGATGAAGATAATTCCCTTGCCATCGTCTTTTAGTCCCTTGACGATCCCGAAAAATTCATCGACCTCCTGCGGGGTGAGTACCGCTGTGGGCTCGTCGAGGATCAGCAGCCTGGCGTTCCGGTAGAGCGCTTTCAACAGCTCGACGCGCTGCTGCTGCCCGACCGACAGGTCTTCAATCAACGCGTGCGGGTT
>DATDCF010000136.1:0-6001 GCA_036524475.1 Acidimicrobiia bacterium
GGCTGATGCGGTGGCGGCATCGGCAGCCATCCCCCCGCTCTTTCGCCCCTACCCCATCGGCGGGCGACTTTATGTCGACGGTGGAGTCGCTTCCGGAACTCACGCCGACCTCGTCCTCGGTCTCAGCGAGCCACTCGACCTGGTACTCATAGTGGCGCCGATGGCAGCCGAAACTCAGCGTTTGCGCGCCCGGTTCCACGAGAAGATGTTTGATCGGGTAGGACGACGCACCCTCGACGAGGAACGTCACATCATCCATTCGGCCTGGCCCAACTGCGACATCGTCACCCTCACTCCATCACCGTCAGTCCAGAATGCGATGCGCCCCAACCCGATGGACGCTGCGAGGGCGGTTCCCACGTTTATGCGCACCTTGATCTCCATGAAGCGAAAACTGGCCCAACCTGAGGTCTGGTCGGTGCTCTCGGGCCATCTGACTCCGCAGAAGACACGTCGCTCCGGTTAGGTGGCGTCCTCTGTTCGGCTGGCGAGTCTCGCAATCACCAGCACAAATCCGAAACCTGCGATCGCAGCGATCACTGAAGCCCCGACCTGAGTATCCGGCGGTCATAACGAGGGACTATTGACGCCATCCGGCCACGGCCAGAGTATTCGCAGCGACCCGGCCATCAGCCCGATCAAAACCGCCAGAACCAGGTCGTGTGCGCTTTGCAGCGCCCGGTAGAGAATCTGTGAAAAAAGGGCGAGCCCGACGATCGCTCCCAACACAAAGACACCCACTGCAACAAAGTCTCGGTCGTTGACGCCGACGAGAACCGCGTCGTACATCCCGATCATCACCAGTATCAACGAGCCCGAAATCCCCGGGAGGATCATCGCGCAGATGGCCAGGGCATCGGACCCGAAATAGGCGAGTAGTGATGGCGAAACCGTTTCTTCGCCGGAGCCCCATCCCAGAGCCACGAACAGGGCGACCCCGACCAGGACGATGATCACGTAGTGGACAGGCTCAGGCCGGCGAACCAGGTGCAATGCGACCACCACGGACCCGACCACCAAACCGAAGAATGCCGCTGAGAGCACAATCTGATTCTCCTCCAATTGAATCGAGATGAAATGGGCCAAGCTGAGGACGGCGACCAAAATCCCGGTCAACAAACTGAGGAGAAAGGCCCACTCCACCTCGCCAAGATGCGTCTTGAACGACCAAATATCGGCTTTGATCAACGAACCGAGGGCGGAACTACCCGAGCGGATACTTCCGATCAGTCGCTCGTAGATCCCAAGAACCAGGGCAATCGTTCCTCCGGACACTCCGGGGACCACGTCTGCAGAGCCCATCAGAAACCCCGACAGGAAGGTCTTCAGAGTGGTATTCATCATTATTTCAATGGAAAGGGACGGCGGTCGGTTTCTGAGGCAAACAGGGTTCAGGGACCAAGCGAGACATTCCCACCGGAGATCACAGCCACAACGACCGATCCCGTATCAGGCTCGATCAGACCTGACCTGATGGCTGCAACGCCTACCGCTGATGCCGGTTCGACATGGAGACGACATTGCTCCCAGAGCCAGATCTGAGCCATCTCGATTGATTGCTCATCGACCAGCACGGAATCGTGGATCCACTGATTGACAGACCAAGCGTGGTCGCCGATCTGGCGGGCACCCAACGCCGAGGCGGCGACACCACTTACCTCGACTTCGACGGGCGAACCGTGTTGTCGCGCCTGATGCAGACTCGCGCACCCATCCGTCTCGACACCTACGACCCTGACCTTGCCCCGATACCAACTGGCTATCCCGCCGATCAACCCACCGCCACCGACGGGAACCAACACCGTCGAAGCGTCCGGCACCTGGGCGGCCAACCCGGCAGCGACAGTCCCCTGTCCAGCAACAACCTGGTGCTGGTCAAAGGCATGTGCCAGAAATGCGCCATCGCTGGCTTCGGCAAAGGCCTGACTTGCTTCCAGGGCATGGTCATAGAAGCCAGGAACCAACTCGAGATCAGCCCCATAGGCGGCGATCGCGTCGATCTTCTCCCTTGGCGAAGTCTCAGGGAGAAATATCGTGGCCGGTATGTCGAGCGTCTCGGCCGCGTAGGCAACCGCCTTTCCGAAGTTGCCTCCAGAGGCAGCAACAACCCGTGCCGGAGAGGCTTCCAACAGCACGTTGAAGGCTCCCCTTGCCTTGAAGGACCCTGTTACCTGGAGGTTCTCCAGTCTCAACGCCAGCGTCCACCTGTCGGACAGGGCGTGTCCCAGGTGCAACACGGGGGTATGCCGTACATAAGGCGCAATCCTGCCGGCAGCTTTCTCGATGTCGTTCCGGGTTATCTGCTCAACCACCAGGAGAGCCTATTCACCGGCGTGGAGACTGACGGTAACCTCGCCCGGATGCCACAGTCGCTACTCGGGCCGTTTCCCGATTCTCCCGGATACGAGAAGGCGAAGAAGCTCGACGCAGAGGACCCGCTGGCACACTTCAAGCAGCGATTCGTCATCCGGGACCCGGAGTTGATTTATCTGGACGGGAATTCACTCGGACGCCAGCCGTTGGAAGCCCGTGCGACCCTCCTCGACGTGCTCGACACCCAGTGGGGCGACCGACTGATCAGGAGTTGGAACGAGGGATGGTGGGAGCTTCAGCTCGAGCTCGGCGACCGGTTGGCACCAATCATTGGCGCGCTGCCAGGTGAGGTGGTCATTTCCGACGCGACCTCGGTCAATCTCTACAAGCTGGCTGAGAGCAGTGTTCGAGCCCGACCCGACCGGTCCAGGATCATCACCGACGATCTCAACTTTCCGACAGATGTCTACGTCCTGGACGGGATTGCTCGCGCCCACAATCTCGAGCTGGTAATTGTCGAATCCGATGGCATCAACGGCCCCATCGAAGACCTGTTTGCGGCTATCGATCAGGACACGGCACTGGTGTCCCTTTCCCACACCGTTTTCAAGTCCGGCTTCACGTATGAAATGAAGGAGATCAACCAGATTGCCCATGCCGCCGGGGCCCTGACGCTATGGGACACATCACACTCCGTCGGTGTCGTCCCGATCGATCTCGAAGGGTCGGGTAGCGACCTCGCCGTTGGCTGTACCTACAAATATCTGAATAGCGGGCCGGGTAGTCCGGCCTTCCTCTATGTCCGGAAGGCCTTGCAGGCCCAACTCGAGAATCCGATCGCAGCCTGGTGGGCACACGCCAATCCATTCGACTTCGACCTCGAATTCGAGCCCGTGGCGGGGATCCGAAAGTTCCACACCGGAACCATGCCGATCCTGTCTCTGGCAGGGGTCGGGGCCGGCATCGCCGAGGCCGCCGGAGCTGGAATAACGGCAATCCGGGAGAAGTCGATCCTCCTCACCGAGTTGCTCATTGAGCTGTGGGAAACAGAGCTGGTGGATTTGGGATTCGGACTGGCGTCTCCACGGGAACCCGAGAACCGGGGTTCCCATGTCTCGCTGACACACTCCGAGGGTTACCAAATCACTCGGGCCTTGATCGAGATTGGGAAGGTGATCCCCGACTTCCGGGCGCCGGACAACATCCGATTCGGGCTTTCACCCCTCTACACCAGTTTCACCAACGTCCACACAGCCTCGGTGCGGATGCAGCAGATTGTCGAATCACAGCTTTATCGCGAGCTCGAATTCAGTCGGCATACAATCACCTGACCGGGCACTATCGATGGCATGGACAAGATCTGAGGTACAGGAAAGTGAAACTGCGATTCAACAATGTGTTCGATGGAATAGCTTTCGCCCTTCTCGTCGGTGCTTGCGGCGGTACAACGTCGTAGGACTCGTCGACGACAAGTCCGTGAACAACCCTGGTTCCCGAGACCAGCACCACATCCCCATCGACATCGTCGACGTCATCGAGTTCCTCGTCGACTTCGACCACCTCGAACTCACCCAGCAATGTCCTTTTGGCCGCAGGCATGATCGTCACAGGGTGGCTATTCATCGGATCTATCGGATCCTCGGGCACACGGATAGCAAGGGTTTCGTCGCTTGTGAACAGCGGCGCGCTCGCAACTCACAAACTCCTCTAGGAACGGTCGAAATCGAAGGAGCGAAGCGAATTCTTTGGTCCGCATGCGTGCTCAAGTCGAAATCTTGCGATGGCTGGGCCGGCGCTGCACCCCCTGCGATACTCGTTATCAACCGCTAGCTAGAAGGGAACGAGGCGTGCATTGAGACTCGAAGACAAGGTTGCCCTGATTATTGGCGTGGGACGAGGTATGGGAGCAGCCACTGCCTACCTGTTTGCCAATGAGGGAGCAGATATGGTCCTTGCCGCCAGATCACCGGACACCATAAATCGCGTCGCAGACGACATTTCTACCACAGGCGGACGGACAATCCCACTAGTAGCTAACGCAACGGTTAATGAGGACGTGGAAAGGCTGGTTTCCACCACACTTGAGGCATTCGGCAGGATCGACGTTCTTGTCTCGTTCGTAGGAGGAGGATTCCCCCATACAGACGACCTGTCAGACACCGAGTACCAAACCTTCCAGCAGACTTTTACGAATCATCTGGCAAGCCTGTTCCACGTTACGAAAGCGGTGATTCCCCACATGAAATCTGCTGGTGGCGGCTCGATAATCACGGTTTCGGCCTCAGACACCGTACGAAGGGACGGCAACGCTGCTTATGGCACCTTCAAGGAAGGAATAGTCGGGTTAACGAAGAACCTTGCTCGCGAATTGCATCCATACGACATCAGGGTGAATTGTCTGTGTCCTGGCTTTGTCTGGCTGCCCCTTGAGTCGAATGAAATCGGGATGCCAGCGAAAACGCTGAATCGGCGCGGCCAACCTGAAGATGTCGCCTATGGGGCGTTATACCTGGCTTCTGACGAATCTCGATGGGTGACCGGCCAGACAATTGTCATCGATGGAGGTGTAGATGTTCTGGTTGAGCGAGAACGAGAGATTCTCTAGCTCGTACCGGATAACAGAGAGGATGATCGGGATCAGCGCCATTCGTGTGGGCGGTACAGGACTTGACCCTGTGACCTCTCGCGTGTGAGGGTAACTGAGGGTTGTCTAACCGTGACCAACACCGTCCAACCGTGTCAGACAAAAGTGGGGTTAACCTGCAGGTTTACACTCAACCCGCACGAAAACAGGGGCTGACGTGGTAGTAACCGAAAGTTCCTTTTCCAGGTATGTTGGCAACTTTTGTGGCAACTTTTCAATGTTGATGGGCTTGCTGTCGCGGTGGCGGAGGTGTCGACTCCGTCCAAAGTTGACCTCTCGATGTGTCTTCCCATCCAACCCTTGAAATCTTCGGCAAAGTAGGGATGCTCCAACCCCTTCGCTTCGCCTCCGGCGAAACGGTCGAACACGCGAACTATGTGGAAGTGCTCGCGGCCGCGTGCGTTCGCGTACTCCTCAGGTTCCGTAATTTCGACAACCACGCTTTTCGGCCAACACCGACCCGGGATTGCTGATCTTGAATCTTGTGGTGCCGTGTATTGCATCAGCCGAGATGTACGCGCAACGAAGAACGGCCCTGCCGGAATGAATTTGAACTCGACGCGAAACGATGAAGCTCCAGACGAAATCCCGAGCGCCAGAAGCGCCAGCCCCGTGGCCACCCAATCTGCCGGTGTCATCCGAGCCGCTCCCAATAATCCGTCGCTGCATCCACCGACGGAGCGACAGGCCGCCGATAATGCGCCTGTAACGTCCGAATGTCCCGGCGCCCCAATAGGTCAGCGATCCGCTCGAGCGCAACCCCGTCGTGGCTTAGTGCCCACCGGCATCACGTTCACAAACTGGTGGAGGACAACGACAGAACCCCCGAAGACAGCCGCCAAGCATCTCAGCAAAGCGTCAGCCGTCGGGGGTTCCTGTCCACTAGACCCCGAAACGTGGCTTAGGACCTCACCTCCGCGATTTCAGGGGATTCTGTGCGTTGCAGTCGCCCACGTCGTAGACCAAGAGCCATCCCGCCCGATATGTGCCGATATGCGTGGGTGGTGTCGCCACCCGAGGCGCGCTGGTTGGTCTCCTGGATGG
>DATDCF010000137.1:0-2569 GCA_036524475.1 Acidimicrobiia bacterium
GTCGGTCTCACGGCGGGCCTCCACCCTGATCCTCACCTCGTTACCAGCAGCCGTGTCTCCACGATGGGCGCAACGGGTCTTGATCCGCGTCGAAACCGACCTGCTGGCGACGGTCTGAGCTTCGGATTCGTCTGCACCGCGGCGCCCCTGGACCCCGGACTAGGTGCTGCTGGTGCCGAAAAGCGTGTGGTTGCTGGGGATTGAAGGGGACAGGCGATTGGCGTCAAAGCACGCTCACACAGCGGCGTCTTCGGCCACATCCGCGATGTACTCAGCCAAGTACTCGTCCTCAGGTGCGCGCGGATACGCATTGCGGAACGCAGCAGCCGCAGCCTCCGGGCCATCGAATCCGCAGAGCGGCCAAAGGGTCACCAGGTCCTCTCGGTCCTGAGGATCCGCCCTATAGAGCTTCATCACGAATATGACCTCTGGCGCCGGCGTCCGGACTTCGAGATTCTGGTTCTGATAGACCACCCGGCAGGCTTCATAACTTGTACTCGAAGGCCAAAACGCAGCCGCCGAATCGTTGAGCCACCCTTTCGACAAGTCAGGCAGTCGGACGCAAATCACCAAGCGTGGTGAACCGTCGCGTAGTTTGCGGCTCCATGACGTCCCAGGACTCGACAGTTGCCGATCTCAATGATCTGGCCAGCTCGCCGTCCCTTCCGTATCTCTTGGGAGTAATCGTCGTCGGTGGTGCGCTCGGCGTGTTGATCGCCTTTGCCGGTCGAGACGAAGTGCCCGACAATTTCATGGTGTGGGCGGCCGTGGCGGTAGCACTCACCGCCGCCGCCGGAGTGGTGGCGATCGGCGGTTGGGTCACGTGGCGCTCCCTGGTCAGAATCTGGCCGGGCGAGGTGAGCTCCGACTTGGCACTGGCCGGCGGAGTGTTGTTTCTCGTTTTGGCTGCCGTGGCTCTCTCGTTTTCTTTGCCGACGGACACATCTTTGAGGGGGACCCTCCTGATCGGTGTCGCAACTCTTGCAGCCGTTCCAGCTGTGATGGCCATGGCGAGAGTCAGCACGATCGCGTCGCGCGCGAAGACCGACAAACCAGCAGTTGTGGACACATTCCTGTCGCTGCGGCGTGTGTTAGGTCGCCAGCTGCGAGGGCTCGGGGCCCTAGTAGCGCTGGCGACCTTGGCCCTGGCGGTGTCGCCATTCACTGCCGGGCTCTCATCAGGGGGCGAACCATTCGGCGGAGGTGCCGTGTTGGTGCTTGGCGGAGTTGGCTCCGCCATCGTGGCGGTCGCCTACGTGCCGGTAGCGTTGACGCTGCGCAATGCCGTTCATGCTCTGGCGAATACCCTCTTTCCGATGCCGAGACACGATGGTCAGTCCGATGTGGGCGGATCGGTGCTCGAGTGTCTGGAGAACCGCCAGAACCTGACGAAACTCATCATGGGCGAGCGAGGAATCTACGGCGAGTTGGTGGAAAGTCTGGTGGTTGCTGGACCACTCCTGACAGCCGCAATCGGGACCTACGTGACCGGCTGAACCAACGGTTCAAAAGGGTCTTGTCAACTCCTTGCCGTACGCGGATACTCGCGCGATGTCGGACGAAGCCTTGCGCGAAGTCCTTGCCGACCCAGACGCTATCGACAACCTCTCGAAAGCGCATCGGGCGTATCAGGCTGGCAAGACGTTCAACGGTGACCGGGTTGAAGCTCTGCAGAAGGCATTGGTCGCGAACGGCTTTCCTCTGAAGGTCGACGGAAGCCTGGGGAAGAAGACCGGTGCAGCGGTCGGGGCGTTTCAGCATATCTCCGGGCTGACCGTTGACGGGGTCGTCGGGTCCAGTACCGCCGAACGTCTCGGAATCGAACCAATTCCTCTTGACGACAAGCCGGTCCCAACCCCAGGTCCCACGGGGACCCACTTTCATCCCACCGGCGGGGTCGGTAGCTATGGGAAAGCCGGACGCAACAATTTTGGTGCGCCCCGTGCCGGCGGCAAACGCAAACACAAAGGTCAGGACATAATGCTGGCTGAGGGGGAGCCGTTGTTCGCAGTTACGGCCGGCGTCGTGAAGTGGGACGAGAACGATAGCGCGGGGGTCATCGTCTACCTGGACGGTGATGACGGGCACCGCTACTCCTACTTCCATCTTTCCGCCCGGGAGGGTTCCGACGGCATGAAGGTCACGGGACGTCAGATCATCGGGAAGGTCGGCGAGACGGGCGACTCCAACGGGCCCCACCTCCACTTCGAGTACCGACCGAAACACGGCGATCAGATAGACCCGAGGCCACTCCTCGACAGTTCAGCCACGAGCTGATCTGGCCGTCAAGATTTCACCTAGACCTGATTCCGGTGCCATTCGATGATGTCGTCTCCATCCCGCCTGGCGTGGTCACCATCCCCGTGGAAGGTCGGAATTCCGAAAGGCAAATCAGAGCGCGGGATCGGGACAATATCCCCAGGGGCAAACGACGACCCGTAGTCCGGGCCGGGCGTTGCACCATCGTCGGGCGTGACTACCGCCCGGAGTTGACCCAACCCTTTGTTCCAATTCTGCAATAGCTGAGATATGTTGGGCGCAGCCGGGTGTGTGATGTGAACCCGGAGGA
>DATDCF010000138.1:0-3017 GCA_036524475.1 Acidimicrobiia bacterium
CAAGGACATCGGGGAGACCCGATACGTCGAGCTCGTCGGAGTCGTCGCCGCGGTGACCGGCGTCGACATAATCACACAGTTTCTCGGGGCCCAGACCGTACCCCTACCCACCCCCAATCCCGGTGGGGCCGTATCCAAGACCAATCCGAATGCCCGGACGAGCAAATCCTGGGTGAAGATGGAGGGACCTCCACTACCCAGCAACGCCCTGAGCGCCGTCCCCGCGACCCAGGCAACGGCGAACCGGTTGCTCGATCGTCTCTATATGACCGGGGAGGACCACCAGGATCCCGGGCCGATCCGGGGACTCTCCCGGGTCCACCTGGAACTGGTGGCCACGGTGGTATCGCATAGCAATCAATGCTTCTATTGCACCCTCGGCCATCTGATTGCGCTCAGGGCACGTGCTGAAGAACAGGGCATCGAAGTGGACCACCGGTCGATTGTGGACCCAGATATCGATCCCGGATTCGAAGGGGGCCGACAACTCATCCACCTCGCTGTCGAATCCACCAGAATATCGCCTCGTCCGATCGTCCTCGCCGAGTTGGCGGAAGTAATCGGGCCTCCGGCCGCGGTCACGGCGATGGAGGTTGCAGCCAGCTTCGGCATGACAAACCGGATCATCGAAGCCACCGGACAGCCGGTGCTGGCGAATCAACGCGACCGGATGCTGCCACTGCTCCAGGACATCGGTGCAGACCAATTTCCGCACTCGGGTCTCACCGTCGAACGTAAAAAACCCGGGTTCACGACAAAGCTGCGACGCAAACTCAGCGGCAAGTAGCGGCAACGCGGCGCTCCGGGACAACCGGGGGACTAGTACGCTCCGAGATCGAGGAGGACGATGTCGTCAATCACCAAAACAATCCGGCTCTCGGGCCAGGCCGGCGGATCTATCGAAGACGCGGTTCGGACTGTCCTGGCAAGGGCAGGGAGCACTATCTCGGACATCCAGAAGTTTGAGATCGTCAAAGTGGGCGGCAAAGTCGACAGTTCCGGGGCTCCGACTCTCTTCACCGTCACGCTGGATATCACCTTCGGGATCAAAGACACCGTCGACCACGAGTAGTTGGTGAACGACACTCCGAAGCCACAGAACCTGGGCAATGGGATCTTCCAGATTCCGGCGCCGCTTCCCTTCCGTTCTCCTCCATTTGTCAATTGCTACCTGGTGGAGAGCGGCGACGGGCTCCTCATGCTCGACTGCGGGAGCGATTGGGACGAAGGTCGCGCAGCGATCAGCTCCGGGTTTGATTCGCTGGGGCTGGACGAGGGCGCTGTGCACACGCTGGTCGTCTCACACCTCCACCTCGACCATGTTGGCATGGCAGGTCGGATTGTCGACGAGCTCGGTTGCGACTTCGCGATGCACGAACGGGCGGAGAAGCTGGTCGATAGCTACAACGACACACCCGGCTACGTCGCCCGTCTCGGCGAGCTCGCCCGAGCCCACGGAGTACCTGCCTCGTTGCGCACGAGTGTCGCCCATTTTCCCAGGCCCGACTACATGCCCCTGATACCCAAACCCAACCGAACCCTCGTCGATGGACAGGAGATCGACCTCGGCAGTGGACGATCGCTCACCGTCGTCCATACCCCGGGCCATGAGCCTGCTCATATCTGCCTCCGGGATTCCAGGACCGGAGTCACGTTTTCAGGCGACCATGTTCTCCCACGGATATCTCCGGTGATCATGTACGACGGCGTGCTCGACGACCCCCTTGGCGAGTATCTGAATTCGTTGCAGAAATTGATCAACATGGACATCGGTCTCACCTACCCGGCGCATGGGTCAATCGTGGAGCAGGGCGACGAACGAGCCCGCCAGATTCTCCTCCACCACGACCGCCGGCTCCTCGACATGGCCGAACTCGTGCGGAGTGAAGACACCAACGCATGGGAGGTCATGGTGAAGTCGTTCCGACCCCATCTCGACCCGCTTCAAGCTCGACTGGCGTTGCTGGAGACCATCTCCCATCTCGAACACCTCCGACTTACCGGACGAGTCCAATTGGCTGACCGCAACGGAGTCACCTTCTACGGGAGGTAACCCGCCACAGCAACCCCGCACGCGAAAGCAATGAGCCAGCTTGCAAGAGACCCGATCAACACGTACTCAGGCGCTATTCGTTGTGGCTTCGCTGAGATCTCCGGGTAGCGCAGAATGCTCTTGGCAGCGACCACCAAACCAGCGGCCGCCGCCTGGCCCGCAATAACCAGGACATATATCAAGAGCCGCTCCAGAATCCCGATCCAACGACCTGCTCCATTGCCCTCGTCAGGAATTTCCGCCCGCACCACTTTCAGGATCCACCGGACCAACCAATTGGCTGGAACCGTCAACAAGGCTGCGACTCCTACCACCACCAGGACGTCGCTCACTCTGGCACCACCAATACGGTTGGTTGACCGCCGATGATTGCCGAGATCCCATGGTTTTGGAGACGTCTGCTCACCGCGCTCTGACTCAAGCCAACCGCTCGGGCCATTTCGACCTGGCTGAATCCATCCAGTCGCAGCACGGCGAGATGGGCGTCGAGGTCGTCGAAATCCGACACGATGTGGTCGCGCAAGCCGAGATACCCGTTGAGCAGGGCGTCGGCATCGGTGCCGGTCCGAGTCATGGTCCGAAGCGAGTTGGGGACCGAATTCGACGACTCGCCGCTCTTGACTTCATCGATGGCCTCACGGGCCCGCCACCAACATGGCCCGTCCTGGCCAAATGGAGGGTCGGTCGGAACCAGGGTGAGCTCACCCCAACCGATTCCAACCCTGACATCGATGGACGGCATCAGCTCGATTCTCAGTCGTAGCGCCAGTTCTAGTGCGGTGGTGAGATCTCCATAGAGACCCTGAAACTCATCGCCCACGGTCATCGTCAGCGGTTGTATCGCCTTGTGGGTTTTGTTCAGTCGGCCCATCACCGCCACCAAGTTGTTCTGCAAGCTCGCACGGTCACCACTATCGCGGGAGGCTATGACATCCCCGATGAGGGCGGCCACGGAGGTGAAACT
>DATDCF010000139.1:0-11192 GCA_036524475.1 Acidimicrobiia bacterium
CACGAACACGTCACCTCGCTCGATGCCGAGGTTCCCCGTGTGGGCTTCAGATTGAGATTCCGGAGACGCCTTTCGGGTTTCTTTCTCGGATTGTTGGGGATACTCGTCGCGCTGGGAATTTGGGCTCTGATAGCGAATCGAAGCGGCGTGCTTCCCGGTCCGGTTGAAGTATTCCGTCATATCCAGGCCAACCTGTTCGAAAGCGAATACCTGGCGTCGAGGGGCATGTCGAGCGGCGCGGGCTACTTCGGACACCTGGCTGTGACCACGAGATCGGTTGTGATCGGGGTAGCAATAGGAACTCTCGTAGGAGCATTTCTTGGACTGAATAGTCTGAGAGTTCCTGGTATCAACGACATCGTGGGCCCGATAACGGCGGCGCTGGGATCTGCCCCAATATTTGTGGCGGCGCCATTCTTCCTTATATGGTTTGGGATACAGCCAGCAGCCCAAGTTGGAATCGTCGCCTTCTATACCTTCCTTTTGATGTATGTCTTCAGTCGGCGGGCAGCGGAAAACGTGGGAGCTCGATTTGTTGAATCGGCAATGACTCTTGGAGGTTCTCCCCGATCGATCTTCCGCTGGGTTTATCTGCCGGGCTCAATCCCGGAGGTTCTCGGTGGATTCCGAATCGCTTTGGCCGGGGCATGGGGTCTGGCTGCCATCGCTGAATTGCTTGGCGCTCAACAGGGTGCCGGGTTTCTCATCAAGTTCTTTGCATCTGCTTTTCGCCTTGATGCCATGGTTTCGATTGTCCTACTCATAGGAATCGTTGCTCTCATCTTTGATGCGATTGTTGTTGGAGTAGGAAGATACGTAACTAGGTGGGCTGAGTCCGGAAGGCGACTGGGATTGTGACAGGAAGGCAAGAAATGACGCAACAGGACCGGAGGCGGCATTCGTGAGCACGACCGTTACGTTTGAGCACGTTGATTGCCAATTCGAGCATGAATCTGGGCGAACTGTCAAAGCTCTAGATGACGTCTCATTCACTGTGCCGGAAGGCCAGTTCGTGGCGATTGTGGGCCGCTCGGGGCATGGCAAATCAACTCTCCTCAGGGTTCTTGCCGGTCTCCAAGAAACGACTGGGGGCCAAGTTAGGGTTGGAGAGAACACAGTCGACGGCCCGGGACCCGATAGGTCGATGGTGTTCCAGCAAGACGCTGTCTTCCCATGGATGTCGGTTCGTCAGAACGTGGAATTCGGGCTGAGAGCCCAGGGGACGCCAAAGGAAGAACGCTTCGCCACTTCATCCCGATGGCTGGAGGAGGTCCAGTTGACCGACTTCGCAGGATCCTGGCCCCGAGAGCTCTCCGGAGGCATGCGCAAGCGCGTTGCCCTCGCAGCAGTGCTCGCGATGGATTCTGACGTCTGGCTTATGGACGAGCCTTTCGGCTCGTTGGATTATTTCACCCGTCGGTCGCTGCATGACTTGCTGTTGAGCCTCTGGGATGAAACCCACAAGACCGTCTTCTTTGTGACCCACGACATCGAGGAAGCGCTCATTCTCGCGGATCGCGTGCTCTTGGTTCGCGACGGACGCATCGTGCAAGATCTCGCGAACGATCTTCCGCGACCCCGGGACGAGGAGGTCAGAGCCAGTAGACCCTCAGTAGACCTGACAAAAACCATCGTCGATCACCTCGGCGCCGAGGACATAAACCCCGCACCCGACTCCGAAGAGTTGTGATGCGCCTGCGTAATTACATTCGAGCTCATCCCGTCAGCGTTGCTATATGGGTGCTAATTCTGGTGGGCTGGGAAGTGATGGGGCACATATTGCCAGACAGTCTCCTGTCGACTTCGCCGCTCGTCCCACCATGGGAGTATGTATTCACCGACGCATTCAAGTCCTTGGCCAATAATTGGCCATTCACCTTCTGGGCACCCAATCCAGCCACCGGCGGCGAAGTTACTTATTGGGGTGCGCTGCTTGCCCTTGGATACCACACTCTGAGCACCCTCTATCGTCTGGTTCTGGGATTGTCAGTTGGTGTGATTCTTGGTGTCGGGACCGGCTTGGCGGTCGGCTACTTCCCATATTTGAGGCGGATCGCCTGGACGCCACTGAACTTCCTCCGGATGCTACCTCTCCTCGCCGCCATTCCACTGTTTCAATTCTGGCTTGGGGCAAATCTGAGAGGTACAACCGTCTTTATCGGTTTCGGTATATGGGTTTTGTTGGTGGTCGCCACAATCAACTCGATCAAGAACGTTCCCGACCTCTACATAGAGAACGCTCGAATGCTCGGTGCTAGCCCGATGCGCACCTATGCCAAGATTGTTGTTCCCGCGGCGATGGTAGAACTTCGTACCGCGCTTTTGCTCGCAGCTGGACTGAGTTGGTCGCTAACAGTCGGTGCCGAGTACATCGGCCTTACATCCGGCCTGGGAAACTTGTTGGCGGTCGCCGTCTTTTTCACCAACACGGGGAGGATGGTCATCATTGCTGTTGTCATTTCCTTGCTGGCTCTTCTGACTTTCCTTTTCGTCGACAGAATGTCCCGGCGAGTTGTGCGATGGATGCCGCAGTTGGCAACCGACAAAACGTTGATGCGAGTAGCGGGCGCGGCGTCAATCGGCGGAGGCAAGGCCGTTACCATCGATGAGTAAGCCCCCGGTTCGGGCCAAGATCACAATCTCGACCAACCGAAAAGCGGAATCGCTTTAGTGTCCGGCGCAACCTATGGGATCGCTGCGGCGATTCTACTCGGCACGAACACAATTCTCATTGCCATCGCTGCTCGACGTTGGGGCGTTTGGAGAACCACGGCGAGTACTTTGGTCATTGCGTACTTTGTATTGATCTTGTACGCAGTCCTAACTCAAGACGCATTTCCATTGGATGCTGGAGGTTTGTGGCCTCTGATGGCCGTTCTTGGTTTCGCCGCCGGGTCCTCGTACTTTGCTGGAAATCAAGCTCTCAAGATGGGGCCGGTATCAGTTGTGAGCCCCATCGGTTCCACAACCGGCGTCATGACGGTTCTGTTTGCTTTCGTATTCCTGGGTGAGCGTCCTGACATGATTCAATGGCTGGGGATTCCTCTCGCCGGCCTGGGAGTGGTACTCCTGTCGTTCGAGCAGGACGAGTCTGGCCAGCGGCGGCTCGTTGGATTGGGACCACTTTTTGCCCTCGTTGGCGTCGTCACCGGCGCCATCTCGAACGCCGGACTCCAGATTCCGGCACGCGAGATTGGGCCGGTGTCAACCGCAATCGCCCAACGCACCTTTACCGTCTTTTACGTCCTGCTGGCTTTGGTGTTTGTCGTCCGCAAGCAAGGCGACGAAAGCGACGCTCTCGAGCTGAAGCGATGGCAGGTAACGAGAGGGCATCCGGGAGACACACGGCTCGGGATCAGACCCTGGTTGATGCTCACACTCCTCGGAGTCCTTGACGCCGCAGCCTTTATATTGTTCGCGAACGGCCTCGCGATCGCCGACGCATGGCTCATAGGGCTCTTGTCTCAATCCGGCCGGATCATCGCCGTTGCCGGCGGCTACGTCCTATTCAAGGAGCGACTCGGCCCTACGCAATGGCTGGGTCTTGGGTTGTCCCTCGTTGGGTTGACTTTGGTTGTGATTGCATGAACGGTGAGCAGACAGTTGGAACAGTCTCGCCTTTCGATACGGTGGTTCGCGACGCTCTGATCGTCGGAGATGAAACCCAAGAGATCGCCGATATTGCCATCTCCAACGGCCGAATCGCGCAGCTTGGCGGGACTCCCTCGGGGCAGCATGAGATTAGGGCAGAGGGAATGATCGTGACCCCCGGCGGAATCGACATGCATGTCCATTTCACCCCGATGCCGGGCGCTAACCCGAGACCCGATGATTTTCGATCCGGCTCGCTGGCAGCCGCGAATGGCGGTATAACGACCGTTGGCAACATGACCCACCAGCGGCCGGGTGAAGGGTTAATGGCAGCTCTGAACCGTGAGGCGTCCCTTGCCGAAACTCAAAGCATCGTCGACTTCGTCCTGCACCCGGTGTTGAACAACCCGACCGCGGAAGCGATCAACGAGATCGGTGAACTCCGACCTGCCGGGCATGGGACCATCAAGATTTTCATGGTATTCCCGAGCTTTGATGCGTCTCATGCGGCTTACGAAGCCGCAATGGCGATGGCCGCCAAGGTCGATGTTCGGGTACTAATCCATTGTGAGGACCCGGAAGTGATCAACACTCAACTCGAACAGCTTTCACAGCAGGGCAGACTCGGACCGGAGAATTATGCGCGATCCCGCCCGGTTCGGAGCGAATTAGTGGCAGTGGAACGGGCGCTCACGCTTGCAGAAACGACGGGAGCTGAGATTCACATCGTTCATCTAGCATCGGCCGATGCTTTGGATCTATGCACCAGGGCGAGGAAGCGGGGGGTCCGTGTCAGTGTCGAAACCAGGCCCCTCTACCTCCATCTCACCGAGAAGGTATTCGATCGACCCGACGCCGTCCTCTATTCAGGAAACCCGCCACCTCGCACCGAATCTGACCGCGACGCATTGTGGACGGCTCTTGCCAGCGGCGACGTTGACGTCGTTGCAAGTGACCACGCACCATGGAACAAGGCCGAGAAGTCTGCAGCAGGTGCAGATATCCGGTCGGCGCTCCCCGGGTTGCCTGAGCTGGACACCATGTTGCCGATGATCTTCTCGGAGGGAGTCACCAAAGGACGACTGTCGCTTGGCCAGTTCGTCCGCATAACGGCGAAGCGACCGGCCGAACTGCTCGGGTTATCCCCGACTAAAGGAACCATCTCGGTTGGAGCTGATGCCGATCTCGTTGTATGGGACCCACATCGAAAGTGGACCGTGGAAGCAGAGTTCCTGTCCACACGAACGGACTACTCACCTTACGAGGGCTGGGAACTGGAAGGGGCCCCGATCTTCACGATGGTTCGCGGCGCCCTCGTCCGGACCCCGGACGGCCCGATCGCCGGAAGTCAAAGGGGGCGTCTCGCAAAAACGCATCGAACGCCGCCAATCGAGACAAGCGACATCCCCGGATGAGTGCGGTGATTGTTACCGGGGCGGCCTCGGGTCTCGGCGCTGCGATCACCGAGCGTTTGATTGGATCGGGATTCATGGTGATAGGTGTCGATGTTGACTCCGACGGCCTGGATCAAGCAGGTGCAGCAGGCGGTGACTCCTTTGTCGGCTTTCCATGTGATGTGACTGACGAAGCCACCATCGGCGACGTCTTCGACCGAATCGGGGCACTCGACCACAGTGTCACCGGTCTGGTGAATTCGGCAGGGATCGGCGGTGAGTTTGGTGATGTAACCAAGACAACTCCTGACCAGTGGAGGCTCACGTTGGAAGTCAATCTGACAGGGGCTTTTCTGGTATCCAGGGCGACGGTTCCCTTGATGAGGCGATCAGGGGGCGGGTCGATCGTGCACGTCAGTTCACAACTGGGCATGGTCGGAGCTGTAGGGAGTCCGGCCTACAGTGCGTCGAAGGGCGGGTTGATCGCCCTCGGGCGATCTATGGCGATTGACCATGCGCCCGACCGAATTCGTGTGAATGTGATATGCCCTGGGCCAATGGATACACCGATGTTCCGGTCCTCCAGCGGTCCGGACAATCTTGACGCTCTCGTGACCAACAAGATCCCGTGGGGTCGGATCGGCCGACCTTCCGAAGTTGCCGCCCTGGTCGAATTCTTGATGCGCGGTGATGCCGAATTCATCACGGGAGCTGTCATTCCCATCGACGGTGGTTGGACCGCATGACATCGGTCAGCGAGGAATCACCAATCCTAAGGATTCAGCTCGCTCGAGGACCCCGACCCTCACACCGGCTTGAGAGGCCTCGACGATCGAGTCGATGAGGTTCAAGGTGAGGAGATGGTCATCGGCGGTGGGCCCGGGTTCTGCCATCCCCAAAATGACGTCAATGAAGTGATCGAGAAGGGCGTTGGTGTCGTCAATGAACGGCTCCGACGGTCCCCAACCTAAGTCCTGAGGAGGCTCGACTTCGATGTCGTGGAGTTTTGAGCCGAACGAGAGACTTGGATCGCGCCGGGAAGCAACAAGTCCACCGAACTGTTCCCCCTGGATGACGATTCCATCCACGAAGTCAGTGCGCCACCTGAAATCGAATCGGTTCGTACCCGATGTCCAAGTGCCCAGGTAGTTGACGATCAGGCCACCTTCGAATTCGAGAACGGCGGCAACGCAGGAGTCGTCGGCGTATGTACTGGTACTCGGGTTCCATGTGTGGCCAGAAACAGATATCACCTCCCTCCCATACACGAACCGCATCAGGTCTAAGTGGTGGATCGATTGATCTGTCAGCATCGGCTGCACCATCGTCAACGGGTAGTCGTTCAGATCCGGCCTCCGGCCGTCGCGGTTCCTGATATACGTGAACTGGCCGAACATCGGTTCTCCGAATTCGCGAGACGAGACGAGCGTTTGCAAGCCCAGCGATGCCTTAACGAATCGGAAGTTCATCCCGACGAGCAACGGCACCTTCGCCTGGGCGGCTAGTTCCGTCAGCCGTAACGCGGCCTCGAAAGATGTGCTTAGTGGTTTTTCACACAGAACCGGTATCCCCCTTTTGAGGGCGACTTCCACGATTTCAGAGTGAGACTCCGGAGGAGTTGCCACGATAATCCCGTCAGGGTCTGCTGAAACTGCCTCGTGGATTGACTGGAAAGCCCGAGTGTTCTCAGGAATCCGACTCGCCACCACCTCGACTATTCCGCCCAGACGCGCACGAGGCTGGTGATCGATGGCGGCCATCCACTGCCGCCCCCGCACTCCGAGTCCGACGACCACCAGAATCGGGGACGCCATCAGCAGCCCACGGCCGCCGAAGCGGCCCGCTCACGGTCAACAAACTGAAGACCCTCCACTAGTCGAGCACGATCCAGTGATCCTCTTGATCGGTCAGCCGACGAGGACCTTCATCCGACACCAGCACATTGTCCGAGATCATTATGCCCCCGAAAGCCAGGGCTTCCGAAGGGTCGTCGAAGCGGATCGCCGGATGGAGGTTGATGACCATGTTCGCCCGGAGCGTCCGATCTTTACCCGGTACCCATGGAGGTTCCAGCGAGTCGATTCCGATTCCGTGAGCCGTGTATGCCAGTAGCCCTTCAGCCGTCTGTCCGTACTCCCGGTAGACGGCGTCTCGCGCCGCGAGGATGTCCCTGGAGTCGGCTCCTGGGATCATCGAGGCTACGCACGCTTCAAATGAGTCCACTCGCGACTGCCAGAAAAGCTGCTCCTTCTTCGTCGGCTCCCGAAAGCTGTAAACCCGTCGAACTTCGGCCCAATATCCAGAGGGACCGCCCCATTCCAGGTCGATGGCAATAATGTCGTCGGCCCCAATGACACCCTCGGTTCCGAATGTGTAAGCGCGGAACGGCGTTCTGCTCATCTGGGCTATACCGTCGAGCGCTCCGAACTGGCGACATAAACGATGTGCCTGGCTCAGAACCTGTCGCTCGCTGACACCCGGTCTTATTTCGGCTTCTAGTGCGCGGAAGACTCGTCGGATGATCTTTGATGTTTCCTCGAGGTTTGCTACCTCTTCCGCGCTCTTAATCGCTCTGACATCATCGAACAGGTCGGTCGCATCCACCAGGCCGATGCCAGGGCATGCCCTCTTGATCCCGTCAACATGAGCGGCGGCAGTGATGTCGGACCAACCCACAAGACCCACGCTCCCCTTGGAGAGACCATGGCGCCCGAGAATGGCTGCTATCTCCGCACCTGGGTCGTGGGTGGTCTTCATGTCATGTATCCAGTCAACCAACGGCACTCGGGCAAGACCCCACAATGGATCAGCGATGAAGGAACCCTCGCCCTCGATCGGAAGTACTACGAAGCTCCAGCCAGCCCATTGAAAGACATCGCTTACGTATTGAACCCGACCCCGCATGAACTCATCGCCACGACTAGATATCACGAGCGCATCGAGACCATTGGACGCCATCATTGACCGCAAGGCGGCGTATCGGCGTCCTCGCTCGACAGGGGAGGATATGTGACTCAGGGGCGCTTCGCTCACATCAAGCTCCCTTTCTCACCAACTTGTGACGCATTCGCCGCGGTCCCTGGCCGGATCTCACCGATCCCTCTCCTCTTCATGATTGGTAACGAGGTCGCTGTCAACAATAGACAGAGAATACCAAGCGATCCAAGTAGCAACCGACGAGGGATAGCCGGATTGTTGAGATGCAACGCACGAAACAGGTGGGGTTGTCGCACCGCATTTGAAAGCTGGCCACCTGACCCAACTAGCGCCGACGTAAGTGTCGGCATGGCCGACCGGACCGATGAGATCTCAGTCGCTCGCCAGCCGTTCCTCTGTAAACCAGTCAATGATGCGGGCGAGGGCAGTCTGGATCAACCCGCTTTCGAGGGCGCCTTCGATGCTGCCGTCGACGAATCGCTCCGATCGCTGGACAGCGACGAGAATGCGAACGGCGTCGCTCACCGGCGCTGTCTCGAGCTCGGACGGGTTGTCCCGGTAGCGGAGCAGGCCTTCCCAATGCACCCAATCGAAGGCTACAAACAGACCGAGCGCCCCTAAACACTCCAACACGTTTCGGACCGGCTCGGAGTACACGGCATAGGGCATCTGATTCACCGGGCGCTCTTCGCCATCGACCGTCGTCGTCCCGACCACCTCCCCTCCAGCCCACGCGGCGAACACGATCTCCTCGGCGAGCACGTGGGCAGCAGCCCTGAGGGCGTCCCAATCCTCCGCTCGTCCCGCCCACAAAGCTTCGGTGATCTCGATCTCGGCGGGGCCACTATCCGGAGATGACACGGAAAGAGCCTATACGCGCGCAGTCTGGGTTGTATCTGGTAGACATCTCACGACTCTCTAGTCTCGAAAAGGAGCCAAGCATGAGGCAGGATCCCCTGTCCGCCGAGCCTCATCAGGACCGTTGGACCGATCTCTGCCGACCGAACTCGGAGTTGAAGACATGTACGTAGTAAGCCTCGTCCTCAGCGATTTCAGGGCAATCGCCAAATCGAACATCGAGTTCATTCATCCGCTCTCCGCCGAGTCGGACAGTCGCGAGCTCCCCAACATCAATCTGTTGGTCGGTACCAACGGCGGAGGCAAGTCGACCATTTTGAAGGCCATTGCGGCCGCCGCTCTCGGAAATGAAGTGAACCTCGAGGACATCACCGGTGACGCCGTCCTTCAGTGGCCGAGGATCGGAGGCACCGGCGACTGCTTTGCCGAATTGACCTATGTCGAGACGACCGGGGCACCAGGCGAGGCGACACCGTCGGCCCGGCGATCCAGACAGTTCACCACCGAGAAGTTGGCGATCACCGCCGCTGGTGTGCAGCACTCACATGACGATGAGGTTGGTACCGCCGGTCGAAACCTGAATCTGTTCGGGTATGGCCCGCTGCGGTTGACTTCGTCCGAGTTGGACATGTCACACGCCCTGGATCCGGAGTCGATGGTCGCCAACCTCTTCGAGAGCGATCCACGCCTCTTTGCACCCGAGGAGTGGCTGCCCGATGTCGGAGTTGACCGCATCGGCGAGATCAACGTCCTGATGCCTCCAGACACACTTCTCACCGGGGAACTCAAGGAAGGCCAGGTGGAAGTAGAAAACCGGGGGCTCAAAGTGGCACGCGGCATGCTCTCCGACGGTATTCAGAGCTACATGGCCTGGGTCCTCGACCTCATTTTCCGGCTAATCCGGTTGAGCGCCGACGGAGATTTCAAAGGGGTTATCGGGACTGTCCTCGTCGACGAGGTCGATCAGCGAATGCATCCCCAATGGCAGCAGGTCGCTCTGCGGAGACTGGCTGACGGATTGCCCAACATCCAGTTCATCTGTTCGGCGCACAGTCCGTTGC
Organism: Acidimicrobiia bacterium; assembly: GCA_036524475.1. Classification (GTDB taxonomy): domain Bacteria; phylum Actinomycetota; class Acidimicrobiia; order Spongiisociales; family ZC4RG35; genus MA-ANB-1. The sequence continues at coordinate 9,842 of DATDCF010000139.1, forward strand.
TCGCTGGTGGATTGCGACCTGAGAACCTGACAGTCCTGGAGCCAGACCACAACGCCCCGGGCGAAGGTGCCATGAAAGCGAGCCATCTAACTGAGGACATTTTCGGGAAGACAGCCGATGGCGTACTGACCTCCTCGTATTTCAACCTGGCCAGTTCCAGGTCGGAGACGTTCCGACAACAGCTCCTCACCCTGGCCGAGGCCGCAAGGACGATCGATGAGGCGGCTGTCGAATTCATGCAAATGCTCACCGCCGGTTCTTCCGACGACATACGAGTCCGGTCGGAGATCGTCCGTCGGCCCGACCGCCTCCGCAAGCGTCGCCAATGATCCGCTACCCCATCCTCGAAAATCAGCTGCGCAGCCGTGTCGAAGAGTTGCGTCCCGGATGGTTGGAGAAAGTGGCACTCAGGACTGAGGTGTTCCGTGCCGCCGGGGAGTACAACGAGTCGAGCGGGGCATGGAGCGAAATCAAGAGTGCATACATGGATCTGCAGGGGTTCAAGTGCGGTTTCTGCGAACGTCGCCTGGAGAAGTCGGTCTACGGCAACGTTGAACATGACGTCGAGCATTTTCGTCCCAAAGCAAAGGTGAAGAAGTGGCCCAGCGACTCCGACCGAACCGAACGGGGGATCAACTTCCAGTTTCCTTTAGGTGACGACGAGGACAACGGGTATTACTTGCTCGCCTATGAATTGGAGAATTACCTCATCTCCTGCAAGACCTGCAACACGCGTCTCAAGGCGAACTACTTCCCTGTCTCATCGGCGCGGACTGTAGATCTGGACCGATCGAGAGATCTCGACGACGAGAAGCCGTTCCTCGTCTACCCGATCGGAGCCCGCGACGCCGATCCGGAGACGATCATCACGTTCCGCGGAATCCTCCCGATCCCGGCGGCGAGCAAAGGTCACCTGAGAAAACGCGGTGAGGTGACGATTCGGTTCTTCGAGCTTGATACCCGAGAAGTGCTTCTCGAGGAGCGTGCCGAAACGATCCTCAGGATCCATCTGGCGATGGCGACGGTGGGACATCCCGATCCACTAACCGGCCAGGCGGCAAGCCTCACCCTCGATCGGATCGTGGACCGACGGAGCCCTCACGCAAACTGTGCACGCGCCTTCCACGACCTGTGGCTGTCTGACAATGTGCTCGCTCGAGAATTCGCCGGGGCAGCGCTCGGCTACCTGGAATCCGTGTCGTAATAGGAGGAGGCGTGTTTAGCCCTTGGGCTATCGGCCGGCAGACTGGTCGGGGCGTGATCGGACCAATCCCCCTATGCAGGACTCGCAATCGGCCGGCGGGTGCGAGTCCCGCGGCGTAGCATGCGGATTGCGATGCGCACCTTGTCG
>DATDCF010000140.1:0-20150 GCA_036524475.1 Acidimicrobiia bacterium
CGAGTATCTGCTCTTTGCCTTCGAAGAATTGAACGTCGTCGAGCAAGAGAAGATCGACACCCCGATAACGCTGCTTGAAGTCGTCCGGGCGCTTTCGACGGATACAGTCGATGAAGTCGTTCAGGAAGTTCTCCGACGAGACGTAGCGGACCACCAGATTGGGGTACATCGCCAGGGCCTCGTGTCCGACCGCGTTGAGCAGGTGAGTCTTACCCAGGCCAGCACCGCCATATATGAAAAGCGGGTTGTAATGCGTGCCCGGTTGTTCGGCGACCGCCATCGCTGCGGCCCATGCAAATCGGTTGGATTGGCCCACGACAAAGCTCTCAAACCGATAGCGGGTCACCAGGTTGGTGATGGGTTTTGTCGACTTTGTCTGGAGAGCTACCGGGAGGTTTTCCACAACCTCGTCGTCAGGGGGCTCGAGGGGCAGTTCGGCCGGGGCGCCCTCCACGACCCGAAACTCCGGCTCGGTCGAGACACCGAATATCTCCTTGTAGGTGGTGGTTATCAGGGCGCCATGTTTGTCCTGAATCCAACGGAGATGGAACTCCGATGGCGTGATCAGCACTGGGTTTTCGTCCTCGAATTCGACGTCGATCCGACTGAGCCAGGTCTGCCAATTTGCCTTTGAAACATTGGACTTGATGACACTTTGAAATTGTTTCCACAGGTCATCAGCCCGCAATGTCTGCACCAAAGTCGCTCCTCCTACGAATTCGTTGTCCACAGACCAGTCCACAGGTGTGGATATCTGTTGGGGCGCACGATCGCCTTTGTTTTTCGTCGAGCGCTCATCGGCCCATCGGGGAAGGTGATGGGATCGCGATAGGCAACTCTTCTAATCTCAGACCGGCGAGTATTGGCTATCAGGCGAAGATCGTCAAGACCGCGAGAATCGGCGTTGTGGATGAATCCACACACACCTGTCCACAGGTGTAATCCCAGACGGCGAATAGTTTTTCCAACTTCTGGGATGGTTACTCACCGGTCCTATTTCGACCGAATTCGGGTTTCGGTTCTTTTCGCGAACTGTTTCCTTTCTTCGCGAACTGTGACGATTCTCTGTCCCCCCGAAGGAGCGGAGCGACGCATGGGGGGAAGGCTCCGCCGAGCCTGCTCGGCGGTAGGGGGGAGTCCGACTCGCGTCAGGTCTTCACGCGTGGCATTCGACACCCCTTACCTCCAGGTCCTTCCGGACCTGCAGGGACCTTTCCCCCGTCGTTCCTCCGGGGGAACAGTAAGACCGGGGGAATGGGTGCGCGTATTGCATAGTCCTCCATGTCCTCGTAATCTGTGCGGGTTCACCCCCTTTAACCACCGGTGTATTCGTCATGAAAAGGACCTATCAACCAAAAGTTCGACGCCGCAAACGTCGTCACGGCTTTCGCAATAAGATGCAAAACCGGGCCGGCCGCAATGTGATCAAGTCGCGCCGCACGAAAGGCCGCAAACGTCTCACCGTCTGACCGTCGAATCGCTTCGAACCCCTCTAGATTTCAGTAGAGTTTTGAAGCAAGGCAACAGGAAACCTGTCGGAGGTCTCGTTTTGATCGAGGCTCCCGGCATCCAGGATCACATTCGGTTCGGTCTCATTGTTTCCAAGTCGGTCGGTAATGCAGTCAAACGCAATCGGGCAAAGCGCCGATTGCGCCATACTGTTTACGCGGCAGCATTGCAGCCAGGAATGGACTACGTCATCATCGCCAGAAAGTCGGTATTGGATGTTTCGTTCGAGACCCTCCAGGGGTGGCTCGACCGCGCCCTCGATGGGGGGCGCGATGCCTGAGTATCTCCTTCCCCGTACCTGGGCGGTCGGTGTGATCAGGATTTACCAGAAATTGGTAAGTCCTAATTTGGGGGCGAACTGCCGCTACTCCCCCACCTGTTCGTCCTACACCGCTGAGTCGATAGAGCGTTTTGGAGTCCTCAAGGGGTCCTGGCTCGGGCTGAAGCGAATCGGCCGTTGCCATCCCTTCCGCGAAGGCGGCGACGATCCGGTGCCCGACAATTGGAGATCCAACTAGATGAACCCGATCAGCTTTATCGGTGAAATCCTCGGCTCCATCCTCGCCTTCTTCTACGACTTGCTGGTGCCCCCATTCAGCGAAGGGTGGGGCTATGGGCTCTCGATCATTCTGCTCACGATCACCATAAACATCATCGTTTTCCCATTGACCCTGAAGCAAACCAGGGCGACCAGGGCTTTTGCCGCGATTCAACCCAAGATCAAGAAGATCCAGGCCGAGTACAAAGACGACAAAGAGGAGATGCAACGTCGTCTCATGGAGGCGCAGAAAGAGGCAGGGGCATCGCCGGGTGGCTGTCTACTACCGATGCTGGTCCAGATGCCAATCTGGTTCGGCTTGTTCCGCCTTCTCCAGGCACCTCTCGACTTCATCGATCCCAGTACCGCACTCGGGATGGCCCTTCAGGACGACACCCCGGAGAAGTTTCTCGGGATGCTGCTCGGCACTTCGCCTGCCGAAGCACTCCAGGAAGGCTTCGTGACCGCCATACCTTATCTCATCATGATGGCGATCATGGTCGCTACCCAGTATGTGCAGCAGTGGCATTCGACCTACGGTCAGGTCCGTAACACCGATCAGCCCGGCGCTGGAGCGACCCAGGCGATTACCAAGATCATGCCCCTCTTCATTGGTTTCATCTCCTATAATTTTCCAGCCGGACTCGTCCTTTACTGGGCAACCTCCAACCTCTTCCGATTCGGTCAACAGGTGTTGATCTTCCGATTGGACGGGCGTCCCCCCGTTCCAGGTTCTGGGGACGAGCCAGCTGAAAAGAAGCCGGTCACTGACCAAGAGACACCGGCGAGCAAACCGCAGCAGGGTGCGGCAAACAAGCGTCGCAGACGCAGGAGGAGTTGACGTGGGTTACGTCGAAATCGAAGTCAAGGCAAAGACGGTCGATCTGGCGGTTGAGGCCGCAATGCAGGAACTCGGGGTCGAGGATCGCGAGCAGTTGTCGGTTACGGTCATCCAGGAACCGGAAAAGGGATTCCTCGGGATGGGTGGCACCGATGCCATCGTCACCATCAAGCAAATTCCTCCCAGAAAGCGACGTCGCGACCGGGGAAAGAGCCGTTCCACTTCAGGAAATGGTGGCAACCAACAACAGAATAATGGTGGCGGTCGCAGTGGGAACTCAGACCGTAATCGTGGTAAAAAGAACCCGAACCAGCATGACAAAGGACGCGATATGAGCCGTCAAGATAAAGAGCGCGAAGACGACCGCGATGTTCTGACCATCGATGAACAAGCCGGGATCGTCAAGGATTTCCTCGCCGGGTTGGTCGATGCCTACGGTCTCGAGGGTGAAGTGATTTCCCGCGTCGACGACGACGTGATTGTCGCCGATATCAATGGAGAGCAAACCGAGGCTTTGATTGGGGTCCGGGGATCGGTTCGTTCTGCGATTCATGAGCTGACCAGAACGGTCCTGCAGCGATATGCCCAGGATACCGCACGCCTCCGGCTGGATATTGCGGGATATGCAGAACGTCGCCGGGAAGCGCTCACGATCTATGCCAACCAGCTGATCGAGCAATTGGAGGCCGAAGGCGGCGAATTGATGTTAGAGCCAATGAGTTCGTCAGACCGCAAGGTGATTCACGACGCCGCGGCGACCAGTGACAAGGTCTCTTCGTACTCCGAAGGCGAGCCTCCACGTCGATATGTGGTGCTTGCTGCCAACACGGACAGCGAAGAAGAGTAGGTTTATCGGGTGAAATCCCCGGATCAAGTGGCAAAGGGGACCCCACAGTGGTGAGGTCCCCTTTTTGATACCCTGTTTCACGTGAAACCGTTGGAGCTTTGGAAAATCATCCTCGATAGTGCTGGGCTCGATTCGGAACCGGGGATTCTGTCCAGGTTGTCGACATATCAAGAATGGCTGGCCACGGAGGGAGTCGCCGGTGGGGGAATCTCTCCCGGTGATGTAGATCGTCTTGCCGACCGTCATATCGGTGACTCCCTGCTCTACTCACTCGTAATCGAAGCTCCGACCTCGATTCTGGATGTGGGATCCGGGATAGGTCTTCCCGGGATACCTCTGGCAATTGTGTATCCGGCGGCGACCATTGTTTGCCTTGACCGATCGGGTCGGCGGGCTGACCTGGCCAATCGGGCAATCCGCGTCCTCGAACTGGACAATGTCGAGGCAGTTCAAGGGGAAGTCGAGGGTCTGACCAGCCGTTATCCCACGATCGTATCGAGAGCGGCAATTCCACCCGAGCGATTTCGTCCCATTCTCCGTGAGATTCTGGCACCGGGGGGCAGAGCCGTCCTGGGAGGGTCATGGAAGACGCCTCCTATCCACTCTGGATTTGAAACCATAGAAATCGGTAGCGAAATCCTCCGCCAACCGGTGTGGATCCTTAAGATGTCCGCAACGTGACCAAGACCGCTGCAAAGCACCCCCTCATTGTCGCACTCGCCAACCAGAAGGGTGGTGTCGGGAAGTCGACGACGGCGATAAATCTCGCCGCTGCCCTGGCCTTTCAAGGTTCCCGGGTCCTATTGGTTGATCTCGATCCTCAGGGTAACGCTACATCTGGGCTCGGAATCGACCGCGCCATGATCGAAGTTTCCATCTACGATGTTTTACTCAAGGAAGCCGATCTCGAGGACGCCATCGAGCCGACATCGGTCCGCGACCTGTTTGTGGTCCCGGCGACGATCGATCTCGCCGGCGCCGAAATCGAACTGGTTTCGCAGTTTTCACGTGAAACACGTCTAAAGGCCGCCATAGGTGGGTTGGAAGAGCAGGAATTCGATGTGGTTTTGATCGATTGCCCGCCCTCGTTGGGTCTGTTGACGGTGAATGCCCTGGTGGCTGCGGCCGAAGTGATGATTCCGATCCAGTGTGAATACTATGCGCTAGAAGGCGTCAGCCAATTACTCAAGAACGTTCAATTGGTGACCACAAACCTCAACTCCGACTTGAAGGTTGGTGGGGTTGTGCTCACCATGTATGACGGAAGGACGAAGCTCGCCAAGGAAGTCTCGGAGCAGGTGCGAGCGCACTTTGGCGACGCATGTTATCGAACGGTAATACCGCGTTCGGTCCGGCTCTCCGAGGCGCCATCGTATGGCGAGCCGATCGAGGCATTCGATCCGATGAGTCGAGGGGCGATCGCTTATCGCGCCCTCGGCAAGGAGTTTCTAACCCGACACGGACTAGGGAAGGGGTAAGGGCGATGGCGACCAGAAGAAGTGGATTGGGTAAGGGTTTGGAGGCTTTGATTCCCACCGAGCCCCCGGCTTCGACGGCAGGTTTTTCCCATATTCCCGTTGACAAAATTGCGGCAAACCCCGACCAGCCCCGGTCCGGTTTTGACGACGAGAGCCTTGAGCAACTCGCCGCATCTATCAGTGAGTATGGACTGCTCCAACCGGTGATTGTCGAAGAGTCGGAGAATGGTTACACCCTCGTCGCGGGGGAGCGGCGATTACGGGCGGCAAAACGGATCGGGCTGGGGACCATCCCGGCCGTCGTCCGTGCGACCACGGGAAACCAGACTCTCGTCGAGGCGATTGTGGAGAACGTGCAACGATCAGATCTCAGTCCCCTCGAGGAAGCCAGGGCTTATTCCCGACTTCTGGAAGAATATGGAATGTCGCAGGAGGAAATCGCGACCCGGGTGGGAAAGTCACGTCCAACAATTTCCAACACCCTCCGCCTGCTGCAACTCCCTGTGGAGATCCAGGACCTGTGCGAGGACGGGTCCCTGAGCAATGGCCACGTACGGGCTCTCCTCGGGTTGGAGGACGAGAAGTATGCGATCTACCTCGCAGGTAAGGCTGTAGCCGAAGGGTGGAGCGTGCGTCAGACCGAAGACGCCGTGCGAGCCCGTCGGGAAACTGAAGGCGGGTCGGGCGGGGTGTCACCGGTGAGGTCGGTCCGGCCGGTCGAAATCATCGAGTTGGAGAAGCGGTTGGGCGACCAACTGTCGGCAGCGGTCAAGATCAATTACCGGAATCAAAAAGGGAAGGTAGAGATCAAATTCAACTCAGTCGCTGAACTGGAGCGACTCTATCGGACCATCACCGATTGACCGTTTGATCCCGGGAGTATTCAGCGAAGAACGAGTCGAGGCCTGCTGCAACTTCAGCCCCCAGGCGGGCTCCCAGAGGATTGTGGCTGATGATGACCGCAGGAGCCCTGGTTTCTTTCAACAGGGCACTGGCACGGCCTTCAACGGTGCCTCCGGTATGGGCGGCGATGCTTCGAGCCAGATTCTCTCCCACTTCGGACCGACTGTGCTCGGAGGCGAAGTAGAAAACGCCGTCCTCACCCTGGCCCTCTATTTGGAAGGCGATGATGAGATCGGCACCGAGTCGGTTTGCCCGGCCGGCCCGCACCCGTTCCGGCAAACGGGCGTCGTGGGACCGTGACATGACGGGCAAAGCGCCGCGTTCCTGGAGCTGGATGGCAGTGCCCGACGCAGCCTGCCATGCGGCAACTGACTCCTCGTCATTTCGACAGCCGGCATCGAGGTAGATTCGAGCTCCCGCGACGGAAGGGGGAAGTCGACGAAGCCACTCGCGCTCCCGAATCGCCTCCCTTCCCCGTTTCATCTCGCCCCGGGTAACCAGGTTGATCTCGGTAACCACGGCCGGCCCCACCTTCCCGTCTTCGGCCAGGGCCCGATTGTGCTGGAATTCCAGTATCGCCCGCTCGGTCGCCGCCCCGAATATGCCATCGATCTTCCCCGGATCAAAGCCAAGGGAACTGATTCGAGATTGCAGCTCTGAGACATCCTCGCCGCGGATCATCGGCCTTCGGAGAAAGAGCAATCGGTCACCAAATCGATAGCCCGCCTCGTAGAGGGAGCGCCATGTGTCAGGCCCGACAACACCATCCGCATCGAGCCCCTTGTCTTTCTGGAAGAGGACGACGGCATCGCGGGTACCGATATCGAAAGTACCTCGTTCGTCAGGCTCGCACCTGTATCCGAGACCGGCGAGTCGGTCCTGAATATCACGAACTGCCGGTCCTTCGTCACCTGACTTATAGAGACGCATTTGATGTTGCGATGGGGATTGACACCCGATTGAAACTAGATGAACTCAGCCAATTCCTGGAGGAGACGGTGCTTGGGGGCTGCGCCGACGATCCGCTTCTTCTCGACCCCGTCCTGGAACAGAATAAGGGTTGGAATGCTCATCACATCGTGTTGTGATGGGGGATTGGGATTCTCGTCGATATTCAATTTGGCGATGGTTATCGCATCAGTCTCTTTGGCAATTTCTTCCAGAACCGGTGCGATCATACGGCATGGTCCGCACCACTCCGCCCAGAAGTCGACCAGGACCGGCTTGTCGCCGCTGATGGCATCGTTGAATGTGCCGTCGTTTAGCTTGATGATTTCTGACATTGGTCTGTCTCCTTGGCTTTCTGAAACTCTTTACTCTTGATCCGCCAGCCAGCGCTCGGCGTCGATCGCCGCCATGCATCCGGTCCCGGCCGCGGTCACCGCCTGGCGATAGATGTGATCGGCGACGTCGCCGGCGGCAAAAACGCCTTCTACCGACGTTCTGGTGCTACCCGGTTCGGTTATCACGTAACCATTTTCGTCGAGGTCGAGTTGTTCGACGAAGACTTCGGTATTGGGCTTGTGGCCGATTGCGACGAAAACGCCATCGACGCTCAACTCAGACTTTTCACCGGTGACGGTGTCCTCTAGAGACACTCCGGTCACGTTTGAGTCGCCATGGATTTCGGTCACGACGGCGTTCCAGATGACCTCGATCTTATCGTGGGCGAGGGCGCGCTCCGCCATGATCTTGGATGCCCGGAATTCATCACGGCGATGGATGATCGTCACTTTGGATGCGAATTTGGTGAGAAAGAGGGCTTCTTCCATAGCCGTGTCCCCACCACCGACCACGACCAGTTCCTGTTCCTTGAAGAAGAACCCGTCGCAGGTTGCGCAGGCAGAGACGCCCCTGCCGGTCAGTTTTTCCTCCCCGGGAACGCCCAGCCAACGAGCCGTGGCTCCCGTTGAGACAATCACGGCATCGGCAGTGAACTCGTCTCCGGAAACGGAAACTTTGAACGGACGATGCGAGAAGTCGACAGCGGTCACATCGGAAGCCCGCATCCGGGTGCCGAAGCGCTCGGACTGCTTCCGGAACTGCTCCATCAATTCCGGCCCCATGATGCCGTCGGGAAATCCTGGATAATTCTCGACGTCGGTGGTGATCATCAGTTGGCCGCCTGAGACTGCCCCTTCGAACATCAGGGGGTCGAGGTTGGCCCGCCCGGCGTAAAGGGCGGCGGTATGGCCGGCAGGCCCTGATCCGACAATGATCAGTTTCTCGTGACTCATTTGGATTTCAGGCTTTCTTCTTCCATAAATAGATACCGACGATTATCAGCACGGCGGCAAAAACGGCGAAAGCTCCCGCAGTGGTGAGGGGGATCTCAAGTGCGCCGAATAGTGCCCATATGAGGAATATCACTGCAGTCAACCCCAAAGTCGCCGTCAGGATTCCCAGGCCGGTGATTCGGATTCCCCGGGCGACTCGATCGACAGTCATCGATCGGACCTTGACCGCGATCCCTTCGATCAGATCCGCGAAACGTGCTGCAAATTCCTCCATGTGCCTGGAGGTTAGTTTCTATGACGGCGAATCACTCTTCGCTATGGACAATTGTGCAACTGTCGGGGTCTACAAAGACTATTGGCGTTGCGGAAAGGGCCTCATCCTCTGGCACCGCGATGATCAACGACGTCAAGGCCTCGAACTTGTCGAGAACGAGATAGTCGTCCAGTCCGGCCGCTTCGAGGCACTCTTCCTCGCTTGTCCCCTCGGTGGGTGGGGCGGCCCTGGCGTAGGCTGTGGTGGTTCCATCAGCCGAGTGGACTTCATTTGCTATCGACTTGTAGCCGGCCAGATCGAGGAACTTGGACCCCGGCAACGTCGGATCGGCTTCTTCAGGGGCAAGTGCGTCTTCACCACTGAGGTCATTGGTTGGACTGCCGCCAAGGGCCGAGCCGACCTCGGAAAACGTCTGAATTGTGGAGTCCTGGTTGTTGAGCACGCCAAACAAACCGACGCCGATAACGACCACGGCTGTTGCGCCGAGTGCCCAGGACGAACGCCACCAACCGTGCGCTTCCTTCTCCGCCGCACGTGTGGGGGAGCGGAGCTCGGTCCAGATATCGCGGTGGAGCGCCGCTTTCTCGTGGTCGGACAGAGATGCAGTAGTTGTAGAACTGAGGACGTCGAGAGCAGACAACTGCTCGTCGTAGGTGGCTCGGCACCGATCGCAGCTCTCGACGAGAGAGCGTGCTCGGGCGTCGTCATCGAGACTTCCCTGCGCATATTCTGCGATTAGTTCGAAATTGTGTCGGTGCATCTGTGTTCTTGGATGTTTCTAACTAGCTGGTTGGTTCCCGAGTCGTTGTGCCAAAAGCCGACGCCCCCGAAATAGCCGGGATTTCACTGTCCCCACCGGCACTCCCAGAATGGATGCCACCTCAGGAAGCCCCATACCCTCGATATCGGAGAGGACTATGGCGGCTCGAAAGTCCTGGGGCAATTGATCCAGGGCTTCTTGGATTTCATGCTTCATCCCGGCCGAGTCCAGTGCCTCCTCGGCAGATGGATCGCGGGGGTCGAAGCCCTCGGGGATGGTCTCGGCCCGGCGACGTTTCGCTTTTCGAAGGTGGTCGTAACAGGTGTTGACTGCGATCCGATATATCCACGTGCCGAGGGCCGAGTTCCCCTGGAATTGCGATGCTTTCCTGAACACCGTGAGAAACGTGTCCTGGGTTGCGTCCAAGGCCATTTCCCTGTCCGCCATAATCCGAAGACAGACCGAGAAGACCCGGTCTTCGTGTTGGCGCATTATCTCGTCGAAGGCGCCGCGATCCCCGGATACGACGAGGCCGATCAACGCAGTTTCGGTCGGCGGCGAAGTCACGGGCGCAACAGTAATTCCGATAGCTCGGCGTAGTAAGTCCCGTCCGCCTGCTGCGGCACCTCAGTGAGCCAGAGCAACCAGAGTCCGTCTTCCCTACTGGGGAGATCGACCGAGGTCGTTCCGGCGGGCGCCGTACCGGCGGCCACCCTCTCATAGGCTGACGGGTCGTTCTGCGGGGACACGGCCCATCGTATTTCGAACACTGTCCCTTGGGAGAAACCAAGGAGTTGCATTTGCCCCGGCGACCCGGTGACTGCGATTACTACACCCACCCCTTGCTTGAGTGTCGAAATCGGGTCGCGATACGCCTCCGTCCGCCAGTTTGTTGACAGATTGCCGTCAATCAGGTTGTTTACCAGGGCGTCGTTCTCGCCTCCTTCTCCGAAGGGGTCGAACGTATTGACCTCGGCTATCAGCGGATCCGCAATGTCGACCTGGGGCACTGTCACGACGGAGGTGCTGGGCAATGGCTGGGTCGTCGGGGTAGGAAGGATCGGACTCGAAGGAGACCCGAAAAGCGCGCCAAAACCGACGAGGCCGACAGCGAGAATCACCAGCCCACCTGCAGTCAAAAGCAGTCTCCGCGAAAACGATTTAGGCGATGGTGCTGGCCGTTTTGGAGTGGGTGCCGCACTGAGGGCCTTCTCCAACTGTTCTGCTGTGTATTGCCCTGACTGGCCGCCCCGTAACACCCGATCGATCGCCGGGGCGATCCCGTCAATCGATTCTGATGGTGGCGGGCCACCTGGCGGCTCGCCGGTGAGGGCGGTCTCCAGGGCTGCGGCCAACGCCCTGACATCGTTGTCGGCGTCACCCTGGAAGGGCCGTCCGAACCCACCGAGCTTGGCGGGGTGGTCTTCGGTGTAGGCAATGGCGGAGAGGTCGATACTCCCATGGACCGAACCGGCGGCATGGAGTTCAGCCAGTGCAGCTGCCAGCCCTTTGGCGTTGGGGAGAAACTCCTCGAGTTCGATCCCGAACGAGGCCCCCACCCGATCAGCGATTGTGGAGCCGCCGGTCCACTCGACCACCGAATACGCCCCACCGTCGACTTCCTCCACGACGAAGACCTTGGTCAGATGCGGATGGTGCGCTTTGGCGGCGGAGGAGACACTCTCCACGAACTGACGGCGACGCTCCGGCGATGAGTCGGGGCCAAGGGCGCGGATCAGGACGGGCCGATCGAGCGAAGTGTCTGCGGCCAGCCATTCCTCGATGTCGCCGTCGCGCCCGAGCCTCATCTCAAGTCGGTAACGGTCGGGGATGCGTATGGCCATGGTTTGTCGCAGGCTATCGGTGTCTACGCCTGGTAGCGCAAGACCTCGAGGATGTTCTTGGTGTCGACAAACCCGAGCGATCGGTACAGGGAACGAGCACCGGCGTTCTCTTCGCGGACGTTGAGAAGCATGGTGGTTGCCCCGTTCGAGGCGGCCCAGCGGAAGCCGGCGTGGACCAACTCGCTCCCCAGACCCTCGCCCTGGTGGGCTGGAACGACGGCGATACGCTGGAGAAAGGAGATGCCTACCTGGACTCCGACGATTGCGTAGCCGACAGGTGTGCCGTCAACGACGGCAACGAAAACCTGGTGTCTTGGTGTCGCATCGACGGCCTCCTGGAGCCCCGGGCCGTCCATATGCCAGTAGTCGTCGAATGCCAGTCGATCGATCTCCTCGAGGCTTGCGTTGCTCCGGTCGCCAAGTGCCTCCACCCGCTGTAAGTCCTGAAGTTCCGCGCTCAGTTGCTTCTCCATGACCTGAAGCTCGATATCCTTTTCGTATCCCACTCTCCGCCAGATTCTGGTAGCGCTGCGATAAAGGGCCGGAGACATGACGACGCCATTGGCATTGTTCGCAGTCCACAGAGTGGCGTCTTCGAGGAAACCGGTGTTTCCCCGGATCAATCTGATCGATCCCTCTCCGGTGAGATGGTTCCACGGCCGTGCCGTCGCCTTGCCCCAACCACGACGAAGGGTGGTCGTCGCAGGCCAGGCGCCATCGATATGGAAAGGTCCGGACACATGTGGGAGAGTACGTATATGGAGCTAGTAGTTGCCAGCCATCCCTCCTCCGTCGAGCACGACACCAGTAAGAATCATCCCGAACGGCCGGAACGCATCTCCGCAGCACGAGCCGGTCTCGCCGACTCCGGCATAGCGCTCACCGAGCTGACTTCTCCCCTGGCACAGAGATCAGAACTCGAGCTGATTCACGACCCTTCCTATATCGAGATGGTCGAGGCTTTTTGCTCGATGGGTGGGGGCGCCCTCGATATGGACACCATTGTGTCACCGGCGTCTTTCGAGGCGGCGTTGGCCTCGGCCGGGGGAGTTCTGGCCGCCATCGAAGAAGTCCAATCCCGGGAGAATGCATCGGCGTTCGTTCTCGCCCGCCCCCCCGGCCATCATGCGATGCGAGACCGGGCCATGGGGTTCTGCCTTTTCAACAACGTTGCCATAGCCGGGAAATGGCTGGTTGACAGGGGTGAGAGGGTGGCGATCCTCGACTGGGATGTCCATCACGGCAATGGCACGGAGGCCAGTCTCGGGCCGAACCCGGATGTCCTCTATGTGAGTCTTCACCAGGACAACTTCTACCCATTTGCCGGGGACCTGTCCTCGATCGACGTCGGGCCTGTTCCGGGAACCGTGATCAACATCCCTCTCCCGTCCGGGACCGGCGGTGATGTCTATCGGGAGGCCTGGGCCACACTTGTACTGCCGGTACTCGCCTCCTTCGCACCCGACTGGGTGTTGGTGAGCGCTGGTTATGACGCCCATCATCTCGATGAGCTTGCCGGCTTGCGACTCATTGGGGCGGACTACGGGTTTTTGTCCAACGGGCTCCGGTCGGTTCTCCCTGTGAATAGGACGGTTTTCGTGCTCGAAGGAGGCTACGACCTCGATGGGATTCGTGAGTCGGTGGCGGCCACGGTCTCGGGAATGGCTGGCGACGTGTCGGAGGCAGCGCCATACGTCTCTTCTCCCGCATCCCGGGCCGCCCTCGATTTGGCCCGTGGAAGTATTGCCCGCCACTTTCCCGTCTAGGCGCCGCACGCCGCGCTCGAACAGTCCCGCTCAACCCGGGGACGGATTCAACCGATAACAAGAACCTCGCGTACCTGGAAGGGATTGATGGCAGGGAATATTGACGCCCTCTTGAAGAGAGTAGTGGATGCCGGAGCATCCGATCTACATCTCAAAGTCGGGTCGGCTCCGGTGATGCGGATCGATGGCGAACTGCAACGTTTGGAGGGTGAAGAGAATCTGTCTCCAACAGACACCAAGGCGTTCGCTGAGGAGATTCTCACCCCGCGGGCGGCCGCCGACTTCAAAGAATCAGGATCTGCCGACTTTGCATACGGCCGTACGGATCTGGGGCGGTTCCGCGTAAGCGCATTCCGGCAACGGGGCTCAGTCTCTCTGATAATGCGGAGAGTTGTCGCCGGAACCCAATCCTTCACCGATTTGGGAATCCCCGTCATCGTCGAGCGTCTTGTGAAGGAGTCATCCGGACTCATCGTGGTCACCGGTCCGTCGGGGTCGGGCAAGTCGACCACGATCGCAGCCATGATCGACTGGATCAACTCCAACATGGCCGCCGCGATCATCACCGTCGAGGACCCCATCGAGTTCCTGCATCCGGACAAGAAATCTGTAGTTGTCCAGCGCGAAGTAGGAGTGGATACCACCGATCCGGCCCAGGCTATTCGCAGTGCCATGCGTCACGACTCCGATGTCATCATGGTGAGCGAGATAGAGGACGTCGACACGGCCCGGGCAGCTATTTCCGCCGCAGAAACAGGTCATCTCGTGGTGAGCTCGATGAGAACGACCGACCCGGTCGACACGATCCACCGGATTGTCTCTCTGTTCCCTGAGTCCGAGCAGTCCATCGTCCGTTCACAGCTGGCTGCCCAGATAAATGCGATCCTGAGCCAGCGTATGCTCGAGACGACCGATTCGGGTCGTGCCCTCGCTTGCGAGGTCCTCACCAACAACGAGCGGGTGCAGGAATGGATCCTCAGCCCTTCGGAGCCCGGCAACCTCGTTGAAATCATCAAGGAGAGTGGGTTCTTCGGAATGCAGACATTCGATCAAGCCGTGCTCGACCTCGTCGTGAAGCGACGGGTGGAAGTTCCCGTCGCCCTTCCTTATGTGAGAAACGTGCACGAGCTCAGGGCGCGCGCCATGGAAGCAGGCCTCGAAATCTAGGATCTCCCACGCTCGTTTTGGAGATCGTGAGAGCTGTTTCATTAACCTGCGCTGAGTGATTCCAGACCGACTGAACTTCCTCGTCGATCCCGATCGCCTCCCGGGACAACTCTCTGCCCTTTTTGCGGCCTCCGGGCACCACCTATATCTGGTGGGCGGGTCGGTGCGGGACGCCTTCCTGGGAGGCTCGACCGGAGATCTCGACTTCACCACCGATGCCCATCCTGACGAGGTCCTGACCATCGTCAGTCCCTGGGCGGATGCCGTGTTTACCGTTGGCGAGGCATTCGGGACGATCGGGGTTATCAAGGACGACGTGCCGATCGAAATCACGACGTTCCGTGATGAGATCTACAGGGACGACTCCCGCAAGCCGGTGGTGTCGTACTCCGACGACATCGAGACCGATCTCTCCCGGCGGGATTTCACCGTAAATGCAATCGCCGTCCGACTACCCGACGTGAAACTAGTTGACCCCTTTGGAGGTCTGGCTGACCTTGCCAGAAAACTCCTGCGGACGCCCTTGAGCCCTGAAATGAGCTTCACCGATGATCCGCTTCGAATGCTCCGACTCTTCCGCTTTATGGCAACGCTGGAATTCGAGCCCGACGACGCGGCATTGAAGGCTGTGGTGAAGCTGGGGGAGCGCCTGGAGATCGTTTCGGCGGAGCGCATAAGAGACGAGCTGTCGAAGCTGATCACCGCTCCTGCCCCGGGCGAGACACTGCTCTCGATGGTCAGCGCCGGTCTCGCCGACTACTTCCTTCCCGAGCTCCCGAGCCTGGCAATGGAGCAGGACCCGTTTCATCATCACAAAGACGTCCTGGCTCACACTTTTGCGGTCGTTGACAAGGCATCTCCCGACCTCACACTTCGCCTCGCCGCGCTTTTACACGATGTCGGAAAACCGGCTACCAGGGAGTTCGGGCCGGGAGGCGTGTCATTCCACCATCACGAGGTGGTCGGTGCCCGGATGGCGCGCAAACGCCTCCGTGAGCTGAAGTACCCGAAGCAGGTCGTCGACGACGTCTCCCAACTCGTGTTTCTCCACCTCCGCCCGCACACCCTGAAGATGGGTTGGACCGACTCTGCCGTGCGTCGCTATGTTCGGGACGCAGGCCCCCTCCTCGACCCCCTGAACGAACTGGTCAGGTGTGATGTGACCACGGCGAACGAACGGCGGGAACGGGGCATTCAACGAGGTATCGACGAACTGGAGGAGCGGATCGCCGTGCTCGCCGCGCAGGAGGAGCTTTCGATGATGAGGCCACCGGTCAACGGCCACGAAATCATGGAATTCCTCGACATCGAACCAGGGCCCAGGGTCGGCGAGATCATGGAGATCTTGCTGGAGAAGCGGATCGAGGATGGGCCGTACAGCAAGGAAGAAGCTTTTGCCATCGCCAGGGAGTGGGTATCAGGTCCTGAAATCCCCACCGGATGAGGGGCTACGCTCCGACTGATCGAGCTGGTAGGAGTCGCAACGATGAAGTTCAATCCCAGGAAGAAGGAGCGGATCTCGGTCCTTGGTGCGTCGATGGCGTATGTCGAAGCCGGGAAGGGCAACCCGATCGTCCTGCTCCACGGCAATCCAACGTCGTCATTTCTGTGGAGAAACGTGATACCCGAATTGACGGGCCTCGGAAGGTGTATCGCCCCGGACCTGATCGGGATGGGAGATTCGACGCAGATTGCCGCCGGCCCTAACGCCTACCGGTTCGTCGAGCACCGCGAGTATCTGGAGGTGTTGCTCACACTCCTAGGTGTCGATGAGAAGGTCACGTTGATTGGCCACGACTGGGGTGGCGCACTGTTGTTTGACTGGGGGCGTCGGAATGCCGCGGCGGTTAGAGCGGTCGTCTACATGGAGACGATCGTCACCACGCCCGCGATGGACGACTGGCCCGAGTCGGCGCGGTCGATATTCACGGCTATGAGGGGTGAGGCCGGCGAGGAGATGGTGCTCGACAAGAACCTTTTCGTCGAGCGGATCCTCCCTGCATCCGTCCTCGACCCGATGACGGAAGAGACCCTCAACGAGTATCGGCGGCCCTACATGGTCCCCGGCGAGTCGCGTCGCCCGACTCTTACCTGGCCACGTGAGATCCCGTTCGACGGCCGGCCATCTGATGTCGCGGAAATCGTGGCCGCGAATGAGGTGTGGATGGAGTCCGCAAACGTCCCCAAGCTCTTTGTGAACGCGGAACCCGGATCCATTTTGACGGGACGGGTCCGGGAGGTCTGCCGGACCTGGAAAAACCAGACCGAAGTGACAGTGCGGGGATCCCACTTCGTCCAGGAGGATTCTGGAGCCGAAATCGGTAGGGCGATCGCTGACTTCTTGAAAACCGTCTGACCCGCGTCGTAGTCTGACACCGTGATACTTCTCCTGGTCCCAGCGGTGGCGCTCGCTGTCGCCAGTATCGCCGCCTTTTTCGGCCGGTATGTCTGGTGGCTCGACGTGTTCGCCAACTTCAGGGTGCAGTTCATGGCGGCGTTGCTGGTTTCAGGGGTCGTGCTTCTCTTTTCCAGGTTTCGTACGATCGCCGTCGGCATTCTCTTCGTCGCCGGGATCAACCTGGCGGTGGTGGCGCCGCTCTTCCTGGGCTCACCCGGGGATTCGCAGCCCGGTGTCCCGGTGATCAGGGTGATGTCTTTCAACCTCCTTTCAACCAACGATCACTATGGAGACGTCGCCGACTACATCGAGGCGAACCAACCCGACGTCGTTTTGCTTCATGAGTCGAGCCTCCCATGGGAAACCGCTATGGCGTCGGCGGGGCTGAACTACGAAGTGTTCAAGGGACGATCGGAGAACCTGATATTTGGCACCCTGGTGTTGGTGAAACAAGGGTTCGACGGGATCGACATAGTTTCCTTCGGGTTCGCCGAGAGCGAGCCCCGTGCCGTCGAGGTCACTATCTCGGATGACTCCTGGAGTGCCCCCCTTGCGATTCTCTCCGTCCATCCGCTTGCCCCGACAGAGAAGGAGCGCGCCGCGATCAGGGACGCCCAGTTGGTGTACGCCGCCGAATGGGCCGCCGAGCAGTCAGGCCCATATTTGGTGGTCGGCGACTTCAACGCCACACCCTGGTCCTGGCCCTTCCGCAATCTGATCTCTGTGGGGAAACTGCGAAACTCGCAGATCGGGTTCGGGCTCCAACCGACCTTCGCGGCCAACTCCAACCCGTTCTTTCGGGTTCCAATCGATCATCTCGTCCATAGCGACTCCCTCGTGGTGCGCCAACGGGTGTTAGGCCCGACGATGGGCTCCGATCACTTCCCGATCATTGTGGATCTCGAGTTCGCTGCCAGCTGAGACCTAATTAGCCTGTTGGGATGTCCGATTCCTTCGCCTCCCGCCGCCACCGCCTCGCCGAATTCATCGGTGACGATGGCATCGCCGTAATTCCTGCAAGTGCCGAACAAATTCGCAACGACGACGTTCCTCACGACTTCAGACAGGACTCCAACTTCTTCTACCTGACCGGGTTTGCCGAGCCCGACGCCGTCGCAGTGCTCACACCGGGCCACTCCGACGGGGACTACACGCTCTTCGTGCGTCCCAGAGACCCCGAAATGGAAGCGTGGAATGGTTACCGGGCCGGGGTCGAAGGAGCGAAGGAGCGTTACGGTGCCGATCAGGCCTACTCGATAGACGAAATCGACGAAGTGCTGACCCGACTCATGATCGGACGCGAGGCCCTCTGGTATCGGAGTGGCAGCGAATCCCACGATGCGAGGATGTCGGCGATCATCAGCAAGGCGCGGTCACATCGAGAGCGCTACGGGGGAGCGGTGCCCGGTGCCATCAAGGACATCTCGGTGGCGCTCGGGGAGATGCGTCTGATCAAAACAGTCGAAGAATATGAGCTTCTCAGACAGGTGACCACCCTGTCGGCCGCCGGCCATAACGAGGCAATGCGCTTCGCACGTCCCGGTCTCTACGAGTATCAAGTCCAGGCGGCAATGGAATTGGGATGGCGTCTCGTTGGGGCCAGACGCAACGGCTACGGGTCTATCGTCGCTTCCGGGGCCAACGCCTGCATCCTCCACTACGTCGAAAATGACTCGAAGATCGGGGACGGCGACCTGATTCTCATTGATGCAGCCGCCGAGATCGAGGGCTATTCGGCAGACATCACCCGCACATTTCCGGCGAATGGAACTTTCTCGCCACCCCAGCGCGCTATCTACGAGGTGGTACTCGCCGCCGAGAAGGCGGGAGTTGCCATGTCCAAGCCTGGTTCGACGATGCGCGGGATTCACGATAAGGCGACCGAGGTACTCACCGAAGGCATGGTCGACCTCGGGCTACTTCCGCTCTCGGTGGCTGAGTCTCTGGCAATGAATCACTTCACACAGTTTTTCTTTCACGGGACCGGGCACTGGTTGGGTATGGACGTGCACGATCGCGGGGCATACCGGGAAAATGGTGTTCCCCGACCTCTGGAGCCCGGAATGTTCTTCACCGTTGAGCCGGGGTTGTACATCGCAAAGGAGAAAGGAGAGATCGAACTTTCGCTCCTCGAGTACGACCCTGACGAATGGGCACAGCGCAGGATTCTGGAGGGACGGTCGGCCGCTATGGCTAAGGAGATGGAGGCGAGAGAGTCAGCCGATTCGATCACTCACAAGGTGCCGGAGGAGTTCCTCGGGATCGGGGTCCGGATCGAGGACGATATCTTCATTACTGACGAGGGGTCGGAAAACCTCACAACTTCAACTCCAGTGGAAATCGATGATGTCGAGGCGATGTGTGCCGAATCGCCGAACCTCACCTACGAGCCGACAATGGCCGGCAGGGCGTAGAGATACACGGCCAGGAAGTGACAGATACTGGCCAGGATCACCATCACATGGAACAGCTCGTGGGAAGAAAAGATGCGTGGAAACATGACCGGCTTCTTCTTGGTGAATATGACCACCCCAACCATGTAAAAGAGTCCACCGATGGCGATGAGCGCAATTGCGGCTACTCCTAGTTCGCGGTAGATAGCCGGCATCCAAATCAGCGCTGACCACCCCATCGAGAGTTGGATGGTCATCGAGAGCCAGGTTGATTCGTTTGGCAGTGATGTCTTGAGAACAATGCCGATAACTGCGAGCGCCCAAACGCTCCAGAGTGCGATTTGGAGCGATGTCCCCGCAAGGCTGGAAATTGCGATGGGGGTGAATGTCCCCGCGACCACCAGGAAGATCATCGTGTGGTCGAGTCGCTGCATCCTCTTCTTCCAGGGTGGTCCCCACGGTATTGAGTGATACAGGGCTGAGACCGTGTACATCGCCAGGAGAGAACCACCGAAGGCGAGAGACGACCACACAGCTGCGGCCACTCCCTGAGATTCGAGGAGAAGAAGGACCAACCCGAACAGGCTGACCACAGACGCGCCACCATGGAGGAATCCGCGAATCGGGTTTTGCATTTTCCCCAGAGTCATCCGCTCCATCGATGGCGACTGTAGAAGGGGATCGCTGTTATTACGATGTCAACGAATGGAACTGAGGCTCCTCTACAGCGTCTACGAGCGCCGTCTACTGCAAAAGCTCGATGCCGACCGTTTGCCGAAGCACATAGGGATTGTGCTCGACGGTCATCGTCGCTATGCGCGCGAGGAGGGTTTGCCCAGTTACACCGATTCATACCGGGCGGGGATGCGGCGTTTCGAGCAGTTTCTCGGATGGGCCAACGAACTCGAGATCCCGGCTGTTACCGCCTGGGTCCTGTCGCGCGAGAACCTGTCCCGCCCGGCCGAGGAACTCGACCCTTACTTCGACGTCCTGGTCGAACTGTTCGAACGGCTACCCGCCGAATGCGCCCGCTTCGACATGGGAATCAAGTTTATCGGCAGCCTCGATTTGCTGCCCGATCGCCTCGTTACGGCTGCCAAAGCGGCACAGGCCGCACAGCCGTCAGGGTCGAGACGTCTGAATATTGCGATGGGATATGGCGGGAGGCAGGAGATTGTCGACGCAGCCCGCGAAC
>DATDCF010000141.1:0-19999 GCA_036524475.1 Acidimicrobiia bacterium
CAGTAGTCCAGCCAGCCATCTTCTCCGTATTCTTCGATCGTCGCCAGCATGAACGCAAGTCCCGGTGACGAAGTTGCCGGATGTTCGACGACAAGAGCATCGGCGTAAACACCGGCCCGGAAATCGTCGAGGCGGGTGGGAACGTGTAGTTGTGTCGAGTCGAACCACTCCTTGTCGTAGTTGAGGCAGACGTCTCCGAAGCTGATCGGGGTCACCAGGTCTTCCGACGCGAGTTTGAGACCCGGTTCCACCTGATCGATCAGGCGGGAAGTGTGGGGCGAAAAAATGTCTCCGTCGATGGCCCGGGATAAGAACGTGTCATCGACCCCGTACATCACATCCGCGATCGGATTGCCGGAGGTCAGCACTGCCGAAGTGACCATCGAGCCGGCGTCCCCGGCGGCGAGGACCTCTACCTCGATGCCGGTCTCTTCGGTGAATGCCTGAAAGGTCTGATCAGTTACAGACTCGGCAAACGATTCGTGGGCTACCAATTTGAGGACGTCAGGCTGCCCGGTGGGGTCCGATGAGCAGGCCGCCAGAACACATCCGAGCAACACCGTTGTCGCCAGAAAAATCCGCATCAATAACTCCTCACATCGGGAGTTGTCGCGGTGGAGTATCCCTACGCCAGCATTACCAGGGTCAGGTTCATCCGGTCGGAACCTCGAGGTTCCCTCTCAGCCCGGTCTCACCGAGCTCCCGTTCGAGGCAAAGGCTAGTTGAGAATTCGGCCTAGTACGGCCCGAACGCCGGAACGGTGTTGTGCCCGCCAAACCCGAACGAGT
This sequence comes from Acidimicrobiia bacterium, assembly GCA_036524475.1. Taxonomy (GTDB): domain Bacteria; phylum Actinomycetota; class Acidimicrobiia; order Spongiisociales; family ZC4RG35; genus MA-ANB-1. Next base: position 789 of record DATDCF010000141.1, read on the forward strand.
TGGAAAGGGTCGGCTTGGGATCCCAGCTGCGGGTTTCCTCCACGATGTCGTTGAGGGGGATGGCCGGGTCCTGGTTTTCCATTCCGATATTGGGGAGCAGTTCGCCCCGGATGATCGACTCGATGACGATCGCGGCCTCGATCGAGCCCGACGCGCCCAATCCGTGGCCCGTTGTGCCCTTGATGGAAGAAATAGCCGGTTGCTCGTTGCCGAAGATCCGATCGACGACCACTCCCTCGGTGCGGTCGTTGAGTTCGGTCCCGGTGCCGTGGGCGTTTATGTAACCGACATCGGCCAGGTCGATCCCGGCGTCGTCGATGGCGAGCCGCATCGCCCGCTCGGCCCCGTCTCCTTTGGGGTGCGGAGCGGTGATGTGGTAGGCGTCTGCAGTTGACGCACCTCCTAAGACCTCGGCGAGAATCGTGGCTCCTCGTGCCCGAGCGCGTTCCAGCTCCTCCAGGACCAATACCGCCCCTCCCTCGCCCATGACAAACCCGTCCCGGTCGAGATCGAACGGGCGGGCGATCCCGGACTTGGAAAGAGCCCGCGCTGCGGCGAATCCCTCCCGTGCCGAATTCCTCGCCGCTGCCTCGGTTCCGCCCACCACGGCCACGTCGGCATATCCCCATTGGACCTGACGCATCCCGTCGAGGATCGACTGTGACCCGGCAGCACAAGCAACCACCGGGGTGCTCGCCATCCCGCCGAACCCGTATTTGATCGAAATGGCGGCCGCCGCCGCATTTGCCATCATCATCGGGATCTGGAAGGGGGAGACGCGTGGTTCCTCCTTCTGGCTTTCGTTGACGAGATGTTCCAATGACTCCAGGCCACCTATACCCGTGGCGATCGAAACTGTGACCCGATTGGGATCGTCTACGAAGTCGCCGGCCTGCTGGAATGCTTCATCGGCTGCAACCAGGGCGAACTGGGTGAAGCGGTCAAGCCGCCGCGATTCGCGCAGTGGAACGATGGGGTCGGGGTTCCAATTCTCGATGAGCTTCGGGCCGTCGTGTGTAGGCCCGGTATGGAGCCCTTTCCAGATATCGTCGATGCCGATACCAGGTGCGGCGACGGCACCGATGCCGGTAACGACGACTCGTTTCTTGTCCATCGCCATATTCTGCCTCATTTGTCAGTCTGGAAACACGGAACGCTGCAATTTCTGCATTCCGCCGATCCACCGGTCGTAGTCGTTGGCCTTGTTTTGGATGTATCGCCTGACTTCGGGATGAGGGAGGATGAGGAATTCCTCTGCCCGAATTCCTTGCACCACTGCCTCGGCGACCGCCGCGGCCGGAATCGCATCTGGCTCCAACAGTTTGCGGAAGTCGGCATCGACATCGAGCAGTGGGGTGTCCACCCCCATCGGGCAAAGACAGCTCACCTTTATGCCCCTGTCGCCATACGTGACGGCGAGCCACTCGGAAAAGGCCACCGCGGCGTGTTTGGTGACTGAGTACTGGGCTGCCTTGAGGTTGGTCAGGAGCCCGGCAGCCGACGCGGTTGAGAGGAAATAGCCTTCCCCCCTGCTGAGCCAACCCGGGATGAGGTGCCTGGCGGCGTAGACATGCGACATCGTGTTGATCTGCCACATTCGCTCCCACTCGGATGATTCAGACTGCTCGTCGCCGAGGAAGCCGATACCGGCATTGGCACAAAACAAATCGATTGGCCCGAACAATTGGGTTGCCGTGTCGATGAGCCGTTTGTTGTCGGCTTCCGAGGACACATCGACAACAACTGGCGTGGCGCCGATCTCGCTGCCGAGACGCTCTATCGCCGCGCTATTGATGTCGGCCAGGACCAGGCCGCGTGGCGACTCTTTCGATATTCGCCGGGCGATCGCTTCACCGATTCCGCTACCGGCGCCCGTGACCACGACGACAGTATTTGAGAGTTCCACAATGGCACGTTAGCTATTGGCCCTTCGGCCAGGGTGGGAAGGGTATTGTGCGCCCATGACCGAACACCAGGCGGGTGCGACCCTGCCTCTGAGTGAGAGGAAGCTCGACTGGTTCTTCGTTGTCGCCTTCTCGTTCTTCATCATCACGTCGATAATCACCGACTCGGTGAACGGTCTCAACAGCTCGCTCGATCCCAATTCACCATACGTTGTCGAGCGTTTCATCTACAACGCATACGCCAAGCTCGCTGACCCGCTCTTGATCCTCAATCCACCCCAGGTGAGGTGGTCGGCTTTCATATCGGCCTTTGTCTGGTTGCCCATGTACTTCTTCTTCTTGCTTGGCTTCATCAAGGGGTGGAACAAGATCAGGATCCCTGGCCTGGTGTACGGGGGCGCCCTGACTCACGGGATGATCACATATATGGCCGAGGGAACGCTTGGATTCATGGCCACCGAAGGCTGGGCCGACCCGCTGCTTTGTGCCGGTTGTGCCGAGCCCCAGACCTGGCGTTACCTTATGGCCAATCTTCCGTACCTGATCGTCCCGGCGTTGATGATCGTCCGAATGTGGAAGCCGAATCCCTTCGGGGCTCCCATAGATGCCGAGATCGGGGATCGAGTCCTCGTCGATCTGACCGGCGCCGAACCGGTGGTTTCCATCGGCGGTGTCCCGGTGACGGATGTCACCGTCGTCTCTGCGCACGACTCCTAGAGATCGGCGGCTTCGAGCAGGCTCGCTCCACCCTTGATCGTCGGCGCCAATCCATTCGCCTGGGGGAGGAGGTGCTCGCCGTAGAAGCGGGCAACTGTCACCTTGTCTCTGGAAAATTCTGATTCGTTCGCCACCGCGGCGATAGCGCCCCTCGCCATGAGCCACGCACTGAGTACGGTGGCCAACTGGCGCAGATAAGGGGTGGCTCCGGCAAGTGCGTCGTCGATATCGCCTCCCGAGAGTTTGGTGAGGAGCCACTCCGAAGTGTCGGCAACGCATTCGAGGGCTCGGCTCAATTCGGCCCCGAAGGCGGCCAATTCTTCGTGAGAGGCCATCTCGGCGCATGTCTCCTCGATCTCGGCGAACATCCTCCTGACAACCCCCCCGTTCTCGATGGTCAGTTTCCGGGTGAGCAGATCGATGGCCTGGATCCCGTTCGTTCCCTCGTAGATCGGGGCAATCCTGCTGTCGCGGAGATGTTGGGCGGCGCCCGTTTCCTCGACGTACCCCATCCCCCCGTGGACCTGGAGCCCCAACGACGCCATTTCCACCCCGACGTCGCTGCACCATGCCTTGACCAGAGGGGTGAGGACAGCGACCCGGTCGGAGGCGTGTTTCCGCCGGTCGGGGTCGTCGGAATGGTTGGCGTAGTCGCTCTCCGAAGCCGTGTAGTAGAGGATGGCCCTCATTGCCTGGGAATAGGCCTTCATGGTGAGCAACATCCGCCGGACGTCGGGGTGTTCGACAATTGCGACGTCTTCGGTTGATTCCGATCCGGATTTTCGGCCCTGGACCCGATCGTAGGCGTAGGCAAGGGCATGCTGGTAGGCGCGGTCGGTTATCGCAAGGCCTTCGAGGCCGACACCGATCCGGGCCTCGTTCATCATTGTGAACATGTTCCGCATGCCCTCCTGCTCGTTCCCGAGGAGGTACGCCACCGCCCCCTCCCCGGCGTCACCGAACGAGACGACACACGTCGGGGACGCATGGATCCCGAGCTTGTGTTCGAGCGAGACGATCTTCAGGTCGTTTCTGTCTCCCGGATTCCCATCCGCATCAGGAATGAACTTCGGGACAATGAACATCGAGATTCCCCGGGTTCTAGCCGGTGCGTCCGGCGTGCGGGCGAGTACCAGGTGGATCACGTTTTCGGTCAGGTCCTGATCCCCCCAGGTGATGAATATCTTCGTACCGAATATCCGGTAAGTCCCGTCATCTGAGCGCTCGGCGCGGCAGCGGAGCGCACCAACATCCGAACCTGCCTCCGGCTCGGTCAGATTCATCGTCCCCGACCACTTCGCCGATGCCAGTTTCTCCAGATAAAGCTGCTTCTGCTCGTCGGTTCCATGTGCGATCAACGCATCAGCGGCCCCTTGAGTGAGCATGGCGCAAAGAGAAAAGCCCATGTTTGCGGCTTTGAACATCTCCTGGATGACGATGCCTACGGTGTACGGCAGGCCACCACCAAACCACTCTTCCGGCAAATGGGCGGATGACCAACCCGAGTCCACGTATTTCTGATACGCCTCGGCAAACCCATCCGGGGTCACGACGACATCGCCCACCAGCCTCGATCCCTGCTCGTCCCCGGATCGGTTGAGAGGAGCCATGACCTCGGAGAAGAATCGTCCGGCCTCTTCGAGGAGGCCCTCTACCGTGGCTGGGTCGGCATGCTGAAATCCATTGAGTTTCGCCACGTTCCCCAGGCCGGCGATGTGGTTCAAAACGAAATTGATATCTTCGAGTGGAGGTTGATATCCGGACATACACCAAGGATACCGACTCGAACGATTTCGGTGATTGGGCCGGTCAACCCACCTGGATCTCACTGGTGATCGAGCGATGGGTCACCTCGTATCCGAGGTCTGCATAAAGCTTGAAGGCATCTGTCGGGCTTGCGGTGTCCACGCCGATGGCGGAATGAGTCATTCCCGCCGCCCTAAAAGCTGCGAACGAAGACTGGAGGAGAGCGGAAGCGATCCCGCGCTTTCTAAAGGGCCTCACGACTCCGAGGACGTCGACCCACCCGTCTCGTCGACCGAGGAGTTCTTCGTCTTCCGGGAAGTGGGCGTTGAGTGCCACTCCGACCACCTGACCTTGTGAAATCGCCATAAATGAGAGATCGGGGCGGGCTCCGGTCCCGTTGAGTTGGTGTTGGAAGCTCACGGCGTCAGTGGGTGTAGAGCCCCAATGGTCGGCGAACGACTCATTGATGACGGCCATTGCCCTTTCATCCATCGAGCGGTCCCAGGAAACGATCTCCACGTCCTCGATTTCGATCACCGGCCGGATTTCGGTGAGGGGTTTGAGCATCTCGGCGAAAAATCGGACTGGCTCAAATCCAAAACGCAGATAGAGCCGATGCGCCTCCTCGATCCAGTCCCATTCGTCGGCCCGGAGATACTTGGGCAGGTCATTCTCCACGGATAGCAATAGGGCGGTGCCCCGGTCGATTTGCCATTGGAAGAGCTGTCGCCCCAGGCCACGGCCCCTGTGTTCGGGATCGACCCAACCCTGCATATAAGCCCTCTCCTGTCTGATGCCGCTGGGTCGGTGCCAGACCTGGCCATAAGCGATCACCCGTCCGTCCTCCCAGAACCCGAGGCTGTCGGTATCCAGGTTGAAGTGTGGTCTCTCGAGTTCCTCGACGATCTCCTCGAAAGGAGTGACCATGGGGGCGTTCCACACCGTCTCCCACCTTCGGTGCAAACTATGGAGGTCGGCCGCGTCGGCCATTGTCACGGGGCGGATTTCCATTGTTGGCACACTACGAAGCTGTGGCTATCGATGGGTCATATTTACGGGGCTGCCGGAGCCAGGGCGTCGACAAGAGCAGGTAGCAATTCCCCGATCGGCCCGTCGAGACGGGCCGCGGCCAGGTGGTCGGCTTCTGTCTCACCCATGTTGATGATGACTACCGGTATCGGTTTGAATGCTGCAGCCAGAACGACGTCGGATGCCGGATACACCGCCACCGTCGAGCCCACGACGATCAAGGCGTCGGCCCGGTTGAGAAACTGGAATGCCCGATCCATCGTCGTTGGGTCGAGTAGTTCGCCGAACATCACCACCTTGGTCTTTATGAGACCGCCACATTTCGTGCAATGCGGGTCGTCTTCGCCTTCCGCCACGCGGGAAAGAATGGTTTCAGTCGGCCATGTTTCCCCGCAACTCAAACAGTTCGAGTCCTTGAAATTTCCATGGACCTCGGCCATCTTCTCGGACGGCAGTCCGGCTGCCTGCTGTAGCCCATCGATGTTCTGTGTTACCACACCGATCAATCGGCCCTTGATCCAGAGGTCGACCACAGCGTCGTGTCCTCGATTCGGCACGGGGTCGACAGTTCCCCAACGCTCCCCGTTTGCATGCATTCTCCAACTGCGCGCCCTCAACTCTGGATCGGCTAGGTAGCGATCGATCGTGAAATCCTCCGGGTCGACCCGCGTCCACAACCCGTTTGGACCGCGAAAGTCGGGAATCCCCGATTCGGTGGAAATGCCGGCTCCGGAGAAGATCAGGATATTTCTCTTGTCCTCAAGGATTTCAATCGCAGCGGCAAGCGTGTCCATGTCCCAATAATGGCATTCCTCAGTGGCATTTCGGCATGCATCCCACCGATGATTTTCTCCGATAGTCATTCAAGGAACGGGGCCAACGAGACGATAGGAATGGGACCCTCACCCGATGTAGGAGACTTCATGAACCGGTTCCGGTTGTCAGCGAAGCTGGCACTGGCAGTAATCCCAATTGGAATAGTCGCGCTGTTGGCGGCTGGATTCCTCGCCAACTCGTTCCTGAAAGACTCATCCGCCCAGAGCGAATCAGCGCGGGTGGCGATAGTCACCGCAGGTGCGCTCGAAACCCTCGACGCCGTCTGGGACGAGCAGACCCAGGCGCGGCAGTTGTATGTGTTCTTCGACGCCAACGCAGGAAGCGCCTACTCAGCGTCAGTGGAGCAATCCGACGCCGCGATTGATCGGCTCAGTTCTTCGATATCGGCGTTGGCCAACGCCACCACCGGGCTCTCCAACGAAGTCGCTCTCTCGGCCGCCGATCAGGTGGAGGGGATCTCTGCAGCCCTCGATCGAATTCGATCAATCGATTCTCCGACGACCAGCGACGTCGCAAACTACGACGACATCGCTGAAGGCGTGCTCTCTCTGATACCCAAATTCTCATCGCTGGTCTCGGACCGCGACCAGGCGCGTGCCCTCTCGACGGCCTACTTCCTCGCCGAAGGTGGCCAGGTGTCGCTAGAACAGGAACAACTCGTCGAGGAGTTCCAGGCCTCTGCCTTCCCAACTTCCTCTGCCACTGCGACCTCCAATGCCCGGAACAATCTCCAGGCAACTCTCGAGATCCTGGAAAGAGACTTCGCTTCGTGGGGCCTGAGAGCGAGCCAGACCGCCAACGCGGACAACGAGGTAGTGCAACAGTTCGCGGAGCCGATGCCGGTCGATATCGACACGTTCCCAACCGAACGCAACGATGAGATCCTCGGCCTTTCCGTCGGGTTCTCCCAGAACGTGGCCGCCCAGTCCTCGGCCAATGCCGCACAGTCGGAACGGGAGGCCTATCTCGTAGCGGGTGTTGCAGCGATAGTCCTCCTACTTGCCTTATGGGGCGCCTACTCGGTTATCAGATCGATCGTGCAACGAGTCCGCGGGGTTACCGAGGCAGCCACCCAGGTCACGGAGGTAGACCTACCCAACCTCGTCGAGGCTCTACAGAACCCGACTGGTGCCGCGCCTGTCCTTCAACCCACCGTTATCGAGGCGGCTGGATCGGACGAAGTCGGAGAACTCGCGGAGTCCTTCGTCGCGCTTCACACCACCCTTATCGAGGTCGCAGGCCAGCAAATGGAGATCCTCCGCCGTGGAGTCTCGGAAATCTTTGTGACGCTCGCACGAAGGAACCGCAGCCTCGTCGATCGACAGTTGGCCCTTCTCGACGAGTTGGAGTCGAGGGAAGAGGACGCCGAGACCCTGGGCGGGTATTACAAGCTCGACCATCTCGCCACCAGGATGCGTCGTAACGCTGAAAGTCTCCTGGTCCTCGCTGGCTCAGAACCAACCAGGGTCTGGGACGACCCGCTCGATGTCAGTGAGATCATTCGAGCCGCGCTCGGCGAGGTCGACGAGTACCAACGGGTTGACATCATGGCCCTCGAGCCGGCCCTCGTTTCGGGCCGGGCCGTGGCCGACATCGCCCATTTGATGTCAGAGCTTCTCGACAACGGCACTCAATATTCGTCCCCGTCGGATCGGGTTCGGGTGGCCGGGCTCTTTGATCCTGACGGGTACATGCTCACCGTATCCGATAGCGGAATCGGCATCACCGACGCCAAACGCGCCGAGCTCAATGCGCTACTCGAAGCGCCTCCGGTTCTCGGTCTGGCGCTGCAGCCGACGCTCGGCATGTATGTCGTGGCCCGCCTTGCCGCGAGGCATCGAGTCAAAGTCCAGCTGATTGCCGGATCGCCGGGACTAACCATCCGGGTGCTGCTCCCCAAGGATCTGATCGAGCCGGCCAAGGCGAAGAAGGAGCCCAAGGTCGTCGAGGGAAGCGGCAGTGTTACCTTGACCGACACGATTCCGTTCACACCCGAACCGGTGGTGACTCATGGCGGGGTGCGCAGTGGTCACTCATATGCCAACACCTCTGAGGCACCGGCAACTGAGCAATCTGAGAAAGTAGTTCAGAACGGCACAAGCACTTTGCCGGGGTCGATCGTTGGCAAGCACGAGCATCCCGGTCGGCAAAAGGGGAGCCGGAGTACTCCGGACGAGACTTTTGCCGTAGCAGCATTTGGTGCGGAGGACTCGACAGGAGACATGGAGCCCGAAGGCCTTGTCCGACGGGTTCCGGGTGACACCCTGCGTTCAAATCAAGACGAGTTCGAGGCGGTGGCGCCCGAGATCGAGGCGATTGATCGGGTCGAGATGGACGATGACTCTCCCTGGTGGACCAAGGATGTCGTCAATCCCGGAGCCAAGCCGGAAGAGAGCCGTTCCCTCTGGGATGAGGTCGAGCCCGCCCCTTCCGAGGTTGAACCGGCGGCAACCGCGTTCGAGCCTGCTGACCCCGATGTCGAGCCTGCAGAATCGGATGACGGGCTTGCGCTTCCCGCGAGTGAGCCGGCGACACCCAAGGTCCCAACCAAGTTCGCCCCGGCCAGAAACGACACGACCACCAAGCCCAAGAAAGAGAAAGTGCCGGTCGCGCCGGTGGCTGCAGTTTCAGGGTCCGGGCTACCGGTTCGCACACCGGGGGTTTCCTTCCATGATGAGGATGATGGTGGTGCAAGTTCGGCCGCAAGCGAGTCAGGAGCGATTGGCATCAAGTCGGCCCTCACGTCGTTTGCCGGAGGTCGCAACGCAGCCGACAGTGAGTTCCAGAACGAAGACGACGGCGACGGAGCGGACGGATGAGCGCTCACGCGTCCAACCTGAACTGGCTGATCGACCGTTTCGCTCAGACGGTCCCATCGATGCGTCAAGCCGTCGTCGTTTCTTCCGACGGGTTGCCGTTGGCCCTGTCATCCGGCGTGGAACGCGAGACGGCGGACCGCCTTGCGGCAGTGTCATCGGGAATGATCGGGCTTGCATACGGCTCCGCCGGCCGCTTTGGCGCTGGCTCGGTATCGAATGTCATCATCGAAATGACCAACGGTTGGCTGTTTGTGACGGGCATACGCGACGGGAGCCTCCTCTGTGTCCTCACCGAGCGATCGACTGATATCGGCGCTGTCGCATATGAGATGGCGGTTTTCTCGGAGAAGGCAGGAGACATGCTTACCCCTGAGGTCCGCGAGGAGCTCAAGGCCGACCTGGTGGGGTTGAACTGAAGCGATGGCACGGCACTCCGCTGAGGGACGGCTGGTAAGGCCATACACGATGACCGGAGGTCGGACCGGTGAGGACGCACCGCCGATAGCACTCGAAGCGTTGGTTGCCGCCACCGCCGAAGGCCGCAAAGCGAAACACCAGTACCGCTGGGAGGCCGAGAGGCTCATCGAACTCGCCGGGGATGGGACGGCCCTCATCGAACTTGCGGCACTGATGGATGTACCGATTGGGGTCGTCCGCGTCCTGGTCGCCGACCTTTCGAAGAGAGGGTCTGTTGTCGTGTTGGACTCCCTCGGTGGAAATCCGACCGACCTCGACGGCATCGCATACGCCAACCTGCTGAAGAAGGTCCTGGATGGAATCCGAAGTCTTTAACCCGCGTCCGCTCCCGGTGAAGATTGTGATCGCTGGTGGTTTTGGGGTGGGCAAGACAACATTCGTAGGCGCGATCTCGGAGATCGAACCGCTGCGTAGCGAGGCACTGATAACCGAGGCCAGTTCCGGTGTAGACGAGCTCTTTGCCGACGGAACCAAGACCACGACAACTGTGGCTATGGACTTCGGCCGAATCTCATTGAAAGACCACCTGGTGCTCTATCTATTCGGTACTCCGGGCCAGGATCGATTCCATTTCATGTGGCATGAACTCTCCAGGGGAGCAATCGGTGCTGTCGTTCTGGTGGACACCCGCCGGCTCGACGCCTGCTTCGCCGCCCTCGACTTCTTCGAGCAACGAGAGATCCCCTTTATGGTCGTGGTCAACACGTTTGACGGTCGGTTGAATCACGGTCTGGACGAAGTGCGGGAGGCGCTCACCGTCTCCGATGACGTCCCCATGGCGTACTGCGATGCGCGGGTTCGAGTTGATGTGCAAAACATCCTCGTCCAACTCGTCGAGTACGCCCTGCTCAAAGCGCTGCAGGAGATCCCGGCCTGATGACCGAGCACGACGAAGCCACCATCGTCAAGACATCCGACCTGGACCTCCTGGTCAAGGATGTCGAGTCGACCCGGGAACGCCTCGCCGCGGCCGAATTCGCGTTGGCCAGGCTCAGCGAATCCGACGGGGTCACCGACGAGGGCATCAGCGAGATGATCGAGGCCGCCGTCGTTCAGGTGGATCAGATCTGGGCAGATGCCCGGATCAAGGTCGAAGATTTGGTCCGCGATGCCGAGGAACTGAAGGCGATCGCTGCTCGCCAACTCGAAGAGGCCGACGCCCGAGCGCGAAAGTCTGTCGCCAAAAAGACCCAGGAACTACTTGACGACGCCGACCGATTGCAAGGGGCGGCAAACGAAAAGGCGAATCGCATCATTGCGGAAGCCGAAGAGCGCGCCAGACAGGCTGAAAAAGCGATGGATGCTCGATTGGCCGAAGCAGAGTCGATGTATGAGCGAGTTGAGCGGCACGTGGCAAGCCGCGAGGCCATCCTGGCGGAGGTCCGAGCCAAGGCTGACCAGATCGTTCGCAACGCCAAGGTCACCGCCGAGACGATCCGCGACGAAGCGGTTGTGTCAGCGAAGAGGACAACCGACATTGCCTCCATCGAGGCCGCCCGTCTCATCCAGTCGGCTAAGGAGGAAGCCCGCTTGCAACAGGCACGGGTCACCGCGCAGGAACGAGACGCCAGAGAGCGCCTCGCCAAAGCCCGCTCCGAAGTCCAGGGCTAGAGCCTCCATGCCCCGGGCCAATATCTAACCGAGAGTCGGTCGCGCCGGGGAACGGCACAGGAAATCTGGCGTGCAGTACTCGACTCGTTTGGGGCCGAGCCGGATATCGAACTGGCCTATCCGACATACAGGATCTTCCGACCGGAGGCATGAACCGGCCGGCAGTTCATTTCTTCAGTTCGTAAAACCGCCAAAGGTCGTTTTCGATCGGGAGAACATCGATCCCGTTGAATCCGCCCTGTTTTGCATATTTCTCGAGTGTCGATGGCCTCATCACCGTGCCAGTCGCTGCGGAGGGCTGGTGTGACAGTCCGTCTGGCAGACAAACAAACATCGAGAACCCGTACATCAGTCGTTCGACATCGTCGGTTTGTTCGCCGAATGCATCACCTACTGCCTCGTCCATAACCACGACGATTCCGTCGTCGGCCACCATTCGCCACATCTTGGCCAGTACTCCAACCGGGTCGGACATGTCGTGGATGCATTCGAATGCGGTCACCAGGTCGTAGCCAATCTCAACGTCGGTCGAGGCGGGGTCGACGGTATGAAACGTAACTCTGTCGTCCACCCCGGCGGCCGCAGCGTGCTGCCGTGCCGCCACCATCGAGGGTTCGTCTACGTCGTATCCGTGTACCGCAATTTCCGGGTAGGCGAGCGCCATCCCCACCGACGACCAACCTTCGCCACATCCAACATCCGCGACGCGGGCACCAGGCACGAGTCTGTCGTGAATTCTCGGTACCGACGGGAACCAACTGGACCCGAGTTCATTGACAAACCACGGTCGGTTCATCTCGGCCTGACCGGTCCGCATGTCGGGCCCGTATTGCGCCCACGGGACACCTCCACCGGTTCGGTAAGCGTCGAGTAATGCCGGCAGCTGGATTCCCCCGGCGACGACGAGCCTCACGAATGGCGTCAGGTACGACAGGCTGTCGCGATCGGTGAGTACCTCGGCGTGCCCTGGTGGCAGGGAGTAGACCCGCGACGCCGGGTCTTTCGACGGATCATCGGTTGTGAGCAGTCCTCCAGTTACCTGATGCTCCAACCACTCCGTCAGATAACGTTCGTGCATGCCACTCGCGACGGCGAGAGGGGCGAGCTTTGACGGACCCTGGGCCAACAGGTCGTAGAGCCCGAATTTGTCTCCGACGTATATTGCCCAGGTATCAAGCGCTCCGAGAACGGCGCCAAAGACACGTTCTGCAAGCGCGTCGGCGGTTTGCCCTGTTAGATCTGTCGTCACCTTTGCCTCCTTGAGAATTCTTGCCAGGGGTAATTATGGGTAGAGAAGCTGCTCAACGACTTCGCAAATCTAGCGAAGCATCCAGGCCCGTTGCAGTAAGGCTGTGAGGTCAGCCAGGTTGCGGTGGTGGGCGTCCGCTCTTGGTGTAGTGGCGGCCGAGTCGGCTGGTCCAGAGGTAGTCGCCGTCAGGGAGCCGCTGGTAGGTCCAATCGAACTTGTGGCGGCAAACATGGTCATGTCTGCATCCGGGTGCTGAGTCTTCGATGGTGGTTCGACCTGTATCGGCCCACGTTTTGGAATGGTCGATGTCACAGTCGGTGGCCGGCATACGACACCCGGGGGTGGCACAGACCAGGTCCCGGAGTTCGATTTGACGTTTCTGGTGGGTGTTGTGCGCACGTTTGCGCGTTGCGCCCATGTGTACCGGTAGCCCACTGTCGGGGTCTGTGACCCGGAACCGCCACTCGCCATCGTCGGAGTTTTCGGCGACCTGGCGGGCGATGTCGGCGATGACTGGCCCGTACCCGGCGAGTTCGCCGGGATCGTCGTTGAGCCGGGCGAGGGTTTCTAGATCAACATGGATATCGACGTTTCCCGCATTGGTCCCAGAGTGGGTGGGGTTGCCGCAGAGGAGGTCGATGGCGATATCAGCGCGGAGTTGGTCCATCGTCCTGTTCTCACCAGCAGTATGGAGGCTCCTGGCGATCTGGTTGATCCGGTCGAGTGCTTCTGCTGCCTTGTCGGGTGCGATGTTGGTGAGGAAAATGTTGGCTGTCCCATCAACAGTTGGTTCTTGGACCAACTTCCGGTCTTCAAGTGCTGTCTCATATCGCAGTTCGGCTTCTTCGGGTTCGATAGCGAAACAAAGTTTGCGGACCCGGGATCTCAACTCACCCGTAGTCAACTGGCCGGCACGGTCGATCACTTCGTCGACCACCAGGCGGGCTTGGGTTTCGGTCAGGTGGATTGTTTCGTCGATGAGCACCCTGGCCCGACGCACGTCGACCCGGCCTGCCTCGAATTCGGCGGCCACCCGGGGCAACCGGTTCACCAGATCCTGAGCGAAACCGATCTCGATATCAGCCGACCGTCGGGTCAAACGCAACGCCGCTCGGAGTTCCATAGCAGTCGCTTCGTTGGCTAGCTCCCGGTCCTGATCGAAGTCGAACATGACATCAGCCAACGCGGCGATGTCGGCGTAAACCCTGGCCTGGAAGTGAGACGCCAACCGCTGGTGTGCCTGGAGGACCATCACCAGGTCGTTACCCGACAACTCTTTAGGGTCCACAACGGACAGGAACGCCGCCAGTTCCGGGCCAGGTTCACTCTCGAACACCGCCTTCGGTAGAACCGACTCCCGGTGCCTCGACAAATCCCTCGCGACAAGCTCAGCAACGAACATATGTTCGAACCGTACAACTCGCCCCCGACAGAATCAATACCCCTGTGCTTAGAAATCGAAGAAATTCTGTTCTGCTACTTGCGAGCGATCGCGAGATGCTCGCGGAGGCCGGCGCCAACCAAACCCAAGTCGGATGCGACGGCGGAAAACGTAAATCCCTCCCCGAAAGCCCTGGCAGCGGAAGCTCCGTCGCCGCAATGGAGCCCTGGTGCTATCCCGTTTGCGGTGGCCGCCGCCACGACCGCTTTGAACGCATCCCCGAGAATTCCCGCATTGGGGTGGCTGTCCTCGAAGACCTCATTCACGTCGGGAGCCGGCACACCTCCGAGTCCCAGGCCGAGGTCGGCGGGTCCGATGTAGAGACCGTCGACGCCATCCACGGCCGCGATGGCTTGGATGTCCTTCACAGCTCCAGCGGTTTCGACCTGAATCATCACAAAGGGTTCTTCATCGAACGGACCAAGTCGTCGGGTCTGCATCCCATACGAGCGTCCGCCACGGGGAGCGTGTCGGGTGGCATGAACCGCTGTGGCCGCATCATCAGCGGTCTCGACGAGTGGCACGATGACTCCGGCCGCCCCCAGGTCGAGGGCGCGCCCGATCGGGGTGAGGTCCACTGAATCGACACGGACCAAACCCGCCACCCCATAGCTGGCCATGACAGTGAAGACCGAGGCATCCAGATGCCCCAGGTCAACACCGTGTTGTGTGTCGATACAGATGAAATCCGGACCTAATGATGCCGCGGCATCGACAACAGCCGGATCGCCGGTTGTGCACCAGAAGCCAAAGGTGCGACTGAGCTCTCGTAAGTGGGTTGCATTCGACATTTGCGAACGATACGCCGCTAACCGGAGAGAAACGACAGTCGCACGGTCCTAATCAGATTGTCGATGTTGGTGTCGACCAGCACGATCGACTGCCATGTTCCTAGTTGGAGGCGACCCCCGACCACGGGAACCGTTGTGGAAGGGCTGATGAACGCCGGGAGCACATGGTCTCGTCCATGTCCGGGACTTCCGTGTTCATGAATCCAGGAACCGGGATCGCGAGGCAGCAGATTGTCGATCGCCATGAGGACGTCCTCGTCGCTCCCGGCGCCGGTCTCGAATATGGCTATCCCGGCTGTTGCGTGGGGTGTGAAAACAGACAGAAGCCCGTCGCCGCGGTTGGCGCAGAATGTAACGACCTGAGACGTGATGTCCGTTGCAACCGGGTTCGACCCGGTCCGGATCTCGAATGTCTTCGTGTCCACGGATTGGACCGGGCTGTCCGAGTTAACAGTTCGAGTCGAACCAGTCGTTGATGTTGTCGCTGGCTTCTTCAAATGCCTCATTGTCGATCGATTCGGACAAAGCCGACAATTGCGCCAGTTGTTCGGCGTTGGGCGTCGATCCCGCCTCGTAGCCGGTCTCCGCGAGAGCGGTGTAAAAGGCACTCAGGGCTGCTGCAAGCACACCCAGGTCGTCTTTGATTTCATCGGGCGCGGCTTCGGCCATGGCCTCGAGTTGATCTGCCGTCATCTGCAATGACTCGTCGTCGAAACTCCCGCCGAACGCCTGCGCCAAGCCTGTCGAATATGCGCTCATTGCTGCGGCCATACCTTGCGTGGCCTCAAGGCACGTTGAAGAGAAGCTATCGGGCCCTTCACTATCCTCACCCTCCGGCATCGCTGCGGTTGTGGTGGTGACGTCTACATCACTCGAGGGCGCGGTGGTTGTTTCATCGTCGGCTGCTCCGCCACATGAGGCGACAACGAGGGATAGCAGTAACACGGCAAGAACACGGACTTCAACAAGCTTTTTCATGAGTTCCCCAGATAGGTCAGATACTCCGGAGATTCTAGCCCTGGTGGTCGACTCCGGCCGACATGGAATCTCATAAATGACCCGACAATTAGCATCAGAACACCCCGAAATGAAATAAGGAGAAGCTAAGTGATCAGCGCCATTGACGGATTGCCAGACAACGTCATCGCATTTGAAGCGAGCGGGAAAGTCTCAGCCAGTGACTACGAGTCAACATTGATCCCTGCGGTGGAGGCGGCAACAGAGGGCGACCACAAGGCGCGTTTTCTCCTCGTGTTTGGCTCCGATTTCGACGGATACGAAGCTGGGGCAGCTTTTGACGATGCAAAAATGGGTTCGCATCACTGGGGTGACTTCGAGCGAATTGCATTCGTTTCTGACCATGGTGTCTATCGGTCGGGAATCAAGGCCTTCGGGTTTCTCATGCCTGGTGAGGTGAAAGTCTTTTCGTTGGCCGAACTCGACGAGGCAAAGGCCTGGGTTGCGGCGTAACCACCCGACCGTCATCGATGGCGACTTCGCCGATTTGATGTCACCAAGGGTCGGGGTTCTCTCCGCCGTGATTCCCCTCGCCGTTGGATGGTGGGCGATGGGCTGGTTTGTCGAAGAAGCGCCGTCGGAAACGGTGGTTCTGACCCTCTCCCAAGTCGCATCTCGTAATCTCTGCCTCCAATGAAAGAATTGAGAATCGGGACATTCCTGGCACCGAACATGAAACCGGTGTACGAGGCGATCGCCGCGTCGGTCGGTTCCCGGCTGGGAGTTCCCGCCCGGCTGGTGGTGGAGACGGACTACGAGAATTGCGCCAACGACCTCAACGACGTTTGCTTTGTTTGCAGTCTGCCGTATGTGATGTTCCAGCGTGACGGCATTTCGCCGTCGGCACCGGTGGCCGCTCCGGTTCTGTCCGGGTCTCGGTACCAGGGGCGTCCGATCTACTTCTCGGATGTGATTGTCCGCCGCGACAGTGGGATTGAAAGCTTCGACCAGATGAGCGGCCGGTCATGGGCGTACAACGAGCCGATGTCCCACTCGGGTTATGGAATCACCCGGTTTCACCTTGTTGAGATAGGTGAAACAGACGGCTACTTCGGCGAGATGATCGAGGCCGGGTTCCACGAGACTGCCATTCGGATGGTGGCCGATGGCAGGGTCGATGGCTCTGCGATCGACTCTCAGGTCCTCGAAGTCGAGTTCCACCGCCATCCCGAACTGCACGATCAGATCCGGGTCATCGACTCGCTTGGCCCTTCAACGATCCAGCCAGTGACGATCACCAAGCGGTTTGACTTGGATTTGAGAACCGCCATCCAGCAGGTGCTTCTGCATCTTCACGAAGACCCGTCGATGAAGGAGGTGATGACCCGTGGTCTCATTGAGCGGTTTGTACCCGTCGATGACGATTCCTACGACGACATCAGGATGATGGTCGACGTCTGTGACAAGGCCGGCTTTATGCAACTGCGGTGACAAGTGGATTATCGAATGGCCACGGATCACCTATCGTGTGCGGAGGTCGCCGATTGGAGGTTCCAATGCATAAGATTGAGATCAAATACTGCGTCGCTTGAGACTATTCCGACCGCGCCGTGAGCGCGGCAAAGGATCTCCTGAACAACTATCAACATGTCATCGAGTCGTTGAACATCGTCACCGGGGCCAAGGGCGTATTTGATGTGACGGTCGACGGAAAACTGCTCTATTCCAAACATGGCGAGGGCAGGCACGCCGAACCCGAAGAAGTACTTGCTCTGTTCGTCGAGGAGTACGCCCAGGGTGTCAAACGCTATGCCAAGAATTGATCCCGTGGCAGAGTCGTTGGCCGCCGATGGTGATACCAGCGCCGAGACTTTGGAAGATGTCCGCCCGCGCCGCCCGTAGTCTCACCGATTATTCGGCTCGAAGCGCTCAAGGCCTCGGTCTTGCTGATCCACTCAGCCGGCTACACCGGTCCGACGTCGCAGTCGTGAGTTGGTTGAGGGATGAACCTCACTGCCAGCCCATCCGAAAATGGGGTAGGCACTGACGTTCAGTCCGATCGCTTATTCCACGTGCTCAACACCAACCCGATACCGGCCATGATGGCCAGTGCTGCGGCTACCCACAGATTCACTGAGTCTTCCATTCCGGTGAATGGCAGAGTCGCATCGGAGACGGCCACCGTTGTCGTCGTGTCCCCGCCTACCGATGTAGTCGTGTCGCCCAACGTTGTCGTGGTTTCAGCCGCCAGACAGTCTGTTTCAACGGTGACCATGACGGCGTTCATCTCCCAGAGGTTCGGGATATCGCGCCCGGTCACGAGGTCGGACTCGGCACCGACGATGTACAACCACAGGTCAACCGACCCACCGTTGTAGTCCTCGGCATAGGTCTGGCTGCCGAAAACGGCATTGTTCTCCCAATCGTAGGTAGCAGAACCTTCTTCCACGGCCACGGCATATGGGAACTCCGTCGTATTGGTCAGAGTGATATCGAGGGCCCCACACGAGGTCTCGAAGGTGAAGTCAACTGGATTCTCCTGCGCCATAGCAGGAAGGGCCAGGATGGCTACCAGGGCCAAGACCACACCGAGAACCACTCCCAATCTCTTCTCTCTCATTTCATTTTCCTCTCGTACTGGCATGGCATAGCGCCACGCTTCCTTACTCTACGTAGTCAACGGTCACAGAGAGGCACCTTAACCACCCGTAGAGGAAGATTGTCCCGAGGTGTGATGTTCCGGGGGATCGGACCCTCAACGATGCGGCGTACATCCGTCAATCGGTGAGAGAACCTCGTACTCGTGTGGTTCCAAGCCCATCCGATTGACATGCCATCGATTCCGCTCGCCGAGAAAGAATTGGACCAGATCGTTGTCTTGCTGCACCGATCCGGTGAGAACCGACGTCGTTCGGTGGCAGCTAGCCCTTTATCCTTGACTAGTTGCGGACCAGCGTCGCAACTACCAGGACGGTTCGGATCAGGCCGAAGAGGAGGCCGAATGGAAGCGCATACCCTATCCAGTAAATGAGTTCGAACGGCAGCAGGGCCAGAGCGAGCCATAGGCCGACATCCGATCCATTCCATAGGAGGACGCCCACCACCAATTCCGCAGCGCACACGGCGAGGAACCCTGACATCAGGAGTACGGAATTGGGGATGCCCCAGTTCTCGAAGGGGCCGTCGCCATACGTCGGGAAGCCCATGAACGTCCAGATCTCGCCATACCTTGCGAAGTGTGCGAGTCCGAATACGCCGGGGATCCCAAACCCGAGACCGGCGACCCATGCCATCACCGCAGCCCACTTGTTCATGACCCGGACCTTTCTAAGGCGGTTCGAGAATACGGGAGAGATTACCTGGAACCATCCGAACGGTTGTGAATAGGGCAGCTAGGTCGGTTAGTGGGTCCCGAGGGAATCGAACCCTCAACCTTCGGGTTAAAAGCCCGCTGCTCTGCCAATTGAGCTAGAGACCCGGTCGGCGAGATGGTACCGGTGGCATCTCACGAGACGTAACGCCGTCACCGAGCCCCTTCATCCCGGTCGGGACAATGACCGCTATCTTCGGCGTGCCGCCGGGACCAACGAAAGAGGGATCGTGGCCGAAGAGCTCCCCGAATCCGGGGCCGAG
>DATDCF010000142.1:0-3714 GCA_036524475.1 Acidimicrobiia bacterium
CGACCACGTGATCCTGCTCAACGGCGGTGTCATCGCGGAAGGAGTCCCCGAATCCGTCCTCACACCCGAGAACCTGGCGGCGGCCTACGGGTCTTCGATGCTGCATCTCGATCGAGGCTCTGCCCTCGTCGATGATCCCGCCCACTCCCCGGTCCCGGGCCGTCATATTCACAGGGAGCGCTCCGGTCACCCGGAATCGAACCCCCAAGACCTCCATGGACCCAGCTGATTCCCTAACGCTGAACCGCCTGCGGATTAGAATTCATGGAATCGGGGTAGGTGGCCGATATCATTTCGGAGGGCTTCGATGTATGTACTGCTAGGCATTTTCAAGGATCGCGATGACCCCGACACGGTCATCGACGAGCTGCGCTCCGCGGGCATCGCCGGGTCGGCAATCGGCGTGGTTTGGCGAGAGAAGATCGTTCACGTCGAGGAGGAAATCGAGGTGGTCACATATGTCGATCATTTCGACGGCCCGGCGATGGAAGCGCGGAAAGGTGCCTGGGGTGGTTTGATCGGTGGTGCGGCCACCGGCGTCGCCAGTGCCATCCTCGCATCGGCCGGGGTGATCCTCGCCCCCGGCGTCGCGGTATTGATCGGAGCCGGCACGGCGGTTGCTGTTGCGGCGGCAGCAGCGGCTGGTGCTGCCGGAGGGAGCATCACCGGAGGTGCGATTGGAGCCCTTCTCGGAGCGACCGATCACGATGCGACGAAAGTCACGACCCACGAAATCAAGTCTCACGATGCGACTGAGAGCGACGGCTTCGTGATCACCATCGAAACCGAAGAGGAGCAAACATCGGCAATGGCAGAGTTGCTGACCCGTAGCGGCGCCGGCGACATCACGGTTCTCGGTGGCGATGACCACCGCCTACGCATCCACCTCGACTGACTAGCTCCAGACTCCGGAATACAATCAAGCAAGCAGATGTTTTCTAAGTCTGCACGACTCAGATCTTGATTGGAATTCTTGAGAATGACGGAAAAAACTTCGCACCTGACCCTGCCATTGCTGCCCCTGAACAACGGCGTGGTCTTTCCCCATATGGTTGTCACCCTCCGGATGGAAACCGCGGAAGGACAGCTCGCTCTTGCCGCGGCAAAAGCGAACGATGGCCAGCTAATCCTCGTTCCCCGCCTCGATGGTCGATACGCCACGGTGGGAACGATCGCAAAGATCCAGGATGCCGACGACGAGGGAAATGTCGTAGTCACCGGTGTTTCCCGAGCCCGTGTTGGGACCGGTTCGACTGATGACAGTGGAGCGTTGTGGGTTGAGGCGGAGCCGATCTCCGAAGCAGATGTAATCAACGACCCGGCCTTGGACGATCTGGTCGCCGAGTATCGCGCTGTGGTCACTGAGGTACTCAACCTCCGTGGAGTCGGCCGTGTGGCAGAGCGAATTCTCGCTGTCGACAACCCATCACAGCTCGCCGATCTCGCCGTCTACTCCCCCGACCTGTCGCTGGAGCAGAAGGTCGAAGTCCTCGAGACCCTCGACTTGAGGGCACGGCTCGGACGGCTTCTCGACTGGATGGGCGAAGTCCTCGCCGACCTCAACCTGCGTCGGAAGGTGCGTGAAGACGCAACGGAGCGTATCGACAAGAGCCAGCGCGAATACATCCTCCGTCAGCAGATGGATGCCATCCGCAAGGAGCTTGGCGACGATGACGATGTCGCCGGCGACTATAGGAATCGTCTCGCCGATCTCGACCTGCCGGAAAAGATCGCCGATGCGATCAACCGCGAGATCGACCGTCTGGAGCGAATGAGTGAGCAGTCCCCTGAACACTCGTGGATCCGCACGTGGCTCGACACCATGTTCGAGGTGCCGTGGGGATCGGAAACCGAAGACCAGCTCGACCTCGACGAGGCGTGGACAGTGCTCGACGCCGACCACACCGGGCTCCACGACGTCAAGGAGCGAATAGTCGAACACCTCGCCGTGAGGAAGCTGCGTCAGACGCGTGGCATCGAGGGAGAAGAGGACCGGCGCGCCGGGGCCATTCTGCTTCTGGTGGGGCCGCCCGGCGTTGGTAAGACCTCGCTGGGCGAGTCGGTCGCCCGCGCCCTCGGTCGCAAATTCGTTCGCGTCGCCTTGGGAGGCGTGCGGGACGAAGCCGAGATAAGAGGGCACCGGCGTACCTACGTTGGCGCGCGGCCGGGTCGAATCGTCAGAGCTCTCATCGAGGCGGAGACCATGAACCCCGTGTTCCTCCTCGACGAGATGGACAAAGTTGGAAACGACTGGCGGGGAGACCCCTCCTCAGCGCTCCTCGAAGTCCTCGACCCCGCCCAGAACCACACCTTCAGGGACCACTATCTGGAAACCGACCTCGACCTTTCCAATGTTCTCTTCATCGCAACCGCGAACGTGCTGGAGACGATTCCAGCGCCGCTGCTCGACCGGACAGAAGTGATATCGATAGACGGCTACACCGATGCGGAGAAAGTCGAGATCGCCAGGGATCACCTACTACCGAGGCAGCTCCGCGGTGCCGGCCTGGAACCCGAAGAGCTCGAAGTAACCGAGTCGGCCCTTGCAACGGTCGTCGACCGGTACACGCGGGAGGCCGGGGTTCGCAATCTCGAGCGCCAGCTCGGAAAACTTGCTCGTAAAGTCGCCACCGAGGTGGCCCGGAGCGAGGAAGAAACCCACGTCCTGATCGACGATGACCGGGTGACTGAGTATCTCGGCAAACCGAAGGTGTGGAAGGACGAAGCGAAGGACCGCACCGATGTTCCCGGCGTTGCCACAGGGCTCGCCGTCACCGGGGCGGGTGGTGATGTCCTGTTTATCGAGGCCACCTCCAAGCGAGGCAAGCGGGACCTCGTTCTCACCGGCCAACTTGGCGACGTCATGAAAGAGTCGGCCAGGATCGCCCTGAGCTATCTGGAGTCCCGCGCCGTGGAACTCGGTATCGAAGACGACCAGATCGACCGGAGCTTCCACGTTCATGTTCCTGCCGGGGCCGTGCCCAAAGACGGGCCTTCAGCCGGGATCACGATGACCACAGCACTGGCTTCGTTAATGACGGGACGCAAGGTGCGTGGAGAGGTAGGGATGACCGGGGAAGTCACGCTTCAGGGCAAGGTCCTGCCGATTGGCGGTCTGAAACAAAAGGTCCTGGCAGCTCATCGCGCCGGACTGACCGAAGTGATCATTCCCCGCCGCAACGAGGCGGATATCGATGACGTACCCGACGCGGTGCGAGATGTAATGATCTTCCACGTTGCCGACGACATGGGCCAGGTCCTCGATTGGGCGCTGGCGTAAGACAGCTTCCGACGGAACAGCACGCCAATAGTGGCGCAGAATTCGGGGAGAACTGGCCGCTACTGAATGGGCGGCCAGTTCTCTGTTTGATGCTCATTTCCGCCCGTAAGTGACGGCATGTACCGGGTTGAGCTCGACGGACCCGACATCGGTGAAGCCATGACGGGCCAGTAGGTCGAGATAGAACTCCACCGTCACCAGCTGATCGTCGATCTGAGCCTCGAAGAGCTGGATCCCGGTCATGATGCGGCCGGGAACAGTTCGTAGCCCTTCTCCGGTCGCGGGGAAGGCGAAGTCGGAGTTCAGAAAATACCCACCCGGTTTGAGCGCGGCAAGCACCGATTCCGTGACCAGATCGATATCGCGACATTCATGCATCGATACGTTCACCGTGATCAGATCGTAACGCCGGTCGGCATCGAAATCCTCCATTG
>DATDCF010000143.1:0-4321 GCA_036524475.1 Acidimicrobiia bacterium
TAAGGCGCCATTCGATCTCCCATGTCATGGTCGCGACCCGGCTCGGTATCATCGGAACCTCCCTTTTCATGGTGACTATCGCCTCGGTCGTGTACCTCGTTTCAGCGATCCTTGCCGGTGAATTGTTTGCCGCAATCGCCACCGCTTCGGCAGTTTTACTAGCGGCATGGTCCTGGTTCTATCTCCCCCTAGTCGGCTTTGACGAGGAGTGAGCCCGACCCGTTTGGTTTCGCTTTCAAGGGGTACATAACTGTCCTCGGAACGGTGACCGGACCGCAAAACCCCTGACGGTCCGGTCACCTTCCTCCCCGATCACTTTCCCAAGGCGGGTTCCTAAGTTGGTTTAGAGGTTGAACTTCGGGGGTATCCACTCGCAACGGCCGGAGAATGACACTCACAACGGCCGAAAGGAGTCCCAAAATGGTCACTGAAACCCTTGCTGACAAGATTCAGCGAATTCGGAATCGCTTAGCCGAAATTGCCCGGGAGCGTCAGGACACCCCAGCGGACGATTTCGCCCGCAGGAGCGAACTCCTCGATGAGGAGCACACCCTCCAGGCAAGGCTGAGTGAGCTCCAGGATGAGGCGACCGAACTCGGGGTTGGTATCGCCCAGCGTGAAGCCGGGAAAGCCTCCGAGTATGAGCGAGTTCCTGATGTACCGGAAGACCGTTCGATCGAGAGCGCCTCCTGAGGGATTGTTTGCCCGCTGCGACGGCTAGACGTCGAGTAGCTCCCGCTCGATATGAGCCCGCAGCATCGGCAGCGTCATAGCTCCCTGGGTGAGCACCGCATCGTGGAACGCCTTGATGTCGAATCCATCACCATGGGCGTCTTCGACCTGTCGGCGTAGCGACATGATTTCGATCTGGCCCATTTTGTAGCTGAGTGCCTGGCCGGGCATTCCGATGTAGCGGTCGACCTCCTGTTCGATGGTGAGCAGACCGATCGGAGTCCATTCCCGCAACCAGTCGATCGCCTGTTGGCGAGACCAGCCAAAGGCGTGCAGTCCGGTGTCGACGACCAGCCGTCCCGCTCTCCAGGCGTCGGCACTGAGCAACCCGAGACGATCGACCTCTGAGGAGAAGAGACCCATTTCGTCGGCGAGACGCTCGGAATAGAGACCCCAACCCTCCGTGTGCGCATAGACCTGCGAGAAACGTCTGAAATCGGGTATTCCTTGCAAACTGGCGGCGATGGAACGGTCGAAATGGTGGCCGGGAACGGCCTCGTGGAAGTGGGTCGACTCATACTCGAACCGATCACGCTCGGCGGGTTTATGGGTGTTGAGGAAATATGTTCCCGGTCTCGACCCGTCAGTGGGGGGTTGCATGTAGTAGGCAGGAGGCATCGCCGAGGCAAATGCGGCAGGCACCGGGACAATCGTGCACGGAGTATCCGGACGCACATTGAACCAATCGTCCACTGCGGCCCAGGCGCGATCGACGGTCTTCCGTGCGTGGTCGAGCATCTCATCTTCAGACTCGAACCGCATCGACGGGTCGTTGTGAAGCCGTTCGAAAATTTCAGGTACCGAATCGAGGCCGAGCGCCTTTTTCCCCGTCTCGACCCACTCGGCTACGAGAATCTGGGTGCCCCAGTCGTTTCCGATCTCGTGGATTTCACGTGCGGTCTTGTGGAGTTGGGTGTACTTGTGGATCAACGAGGCGTAGATCTCCTCACCGTTGGTGATCCAGGTCAATCCGGCCCTGTCGTCCGGGCGGGCGTTGGGGCCGACTTCTGTTATGAGCCCATCCCGGTAGGCCTCGATGGCGGGTCGGATATGTGATCGCACGAGATCGTTTGCGACTCCATCCCACGCTGCCTGCCCGTTCTCGGGGACCTTCAGCTTGAGGAACGGGTCGTCCCCGAGACCAGATGCAAGATATCCGTCCAACTGGCTCAGAACCCGCTTCAGCGACGCAGAGGAAGGGGTCATTCCGCCTTCGGCGTTCTCAAGTTGCAGTCGGAGGGCCGCTTCCAAATACGCGGGTATAGCCCGGTATCGCTCGAGAAGGGCGTCTGCCTGATCTTGATCCTGTACTGTGTTTTGCTGGGTGTCGGACAGGATCCGGGTGTGTGGCCCGAGGTAGGGGTCGATGGCTGCAACCAGGAATCGTTGCTCTATCTCAGTGGCCCAGACATCTGACTCGTGGACCAACAAACCCAGGGTGATTAGGTCTGAAGTGCCGTCGGGGCTTGTCGATCCGGCTTCAACCCCGATTTGGCGGAACCGCTTGGCCAGGTCGGAGAGATAGTCACGGTCGAAAGACCTCAGCCGATCGTCGAATTCGTGCATACCCCGCACGGTCGCTCCGGTGGGGGAGTATTCACATGTCAACGTCCAGAATCGTTCCGACAGGCTATCGACGGTCATAGGATTCCTTTCTGGCTTCACCGTACCTGCGAAAGCCCGGACCTGGAGCGGCTGTCGCCCATTGACCCGGCCTCACCAGTGCCCATGTCAAAGATATTTGACATACGCTGCCCATCCCGTCTAGTTTTCCTTAGTCAAAAATCTTTTACATCTAGCAAAGGTGACGATCGACATGACATTTCAAGAGAAGAGCACTGCCTTGATGACCGTGATCATGGCAGTCGTATATGGCTGGTACTTCTTTCTGGTGCTGAGCGAGTTGGACGGAAGCGGTGTGGAGGGTTTCCGTATCAGGGATATCAGGGCCCCCTGCTGGTCACGGTCATCGCCCTGGTGATACTCGCCGTGATTGGACACATAGTCATCGCGGTCCTTCCCTCATATGAGGGTGACGGGTCGGACGAGAGAGACAGGGCCATCAATATCCGTGGTGAGTATTTTGGCGGATATGTCTTGGGGACAGGTGCTGTAGTCGTGCTGTTCCTGGCCATGGTCGAGGTTGCATACTTCTGGATCGCAAACACAATGCTGCTCGCCTTGGTTCTCTCTGAAATTGTGACCGGGATAGTCAACTCACCAGCTACCGACGGATGAGCTGATGGGCAAACCCACGAGGATTACGAATCGCATGAGAGACCTACGCGAGGCCGCGGGTGGAATTACCCAAGCAGAACTAGCCGATCGGATCGGAGTCACCCGTCAAACGGTCATCGCTATTGAGCAAGGCCGGTATTCGCCAACACTCGAGTCGGCGTTCAAGATCGCTCGGGTATTAGGTGTGTCGCTGGATGAGGTCTTCGAGTACCCCGAAACCAACAACAACTAGCCAACGCCCTGTCGTGTGATCCGTATTGGCGTCCGGTGGGGCGCTTCAACCCGACCCGACCAGGTCTGCGAGATTCTGGCCCGGTAGCAGCGGGGCGTGGCACGCCGCCCAGTGCTCGCTCTCGATTTCCCGCAGGTCAGGAGTCTCTTCGGCGCATCTGTCGAAGGCGATGGGACAGCGGGTTCGGAACCGGCATCCTGAAGGAGGGTTAACCGGGCTGGGAAGGTCTCCCTCGAGCACGATTCGCTGTCTCTGCCGCTCGAGTACGGGGTCGGGCAGCGGGACCGCCGACAATAGTGATTGCGTATACGGGTTGATGGAACGCTCATAGATCTCGTTGTTGTTGCCTACCTCCATGATCCGGCCGAGGTACATGACAGCGATCCGATCACTGATGTGCCGCACTACAGAGAGATCGTGGGCAATGAAGAGATATGAGAGTCCCATCTCCTGTTGCAGGTCGTAGAGCAGGTTGAGCACACCGGCCTGGATCGACACATCGAGTGCCGAAACCGGCTCGTCGAGGACGATCAGCGACGGCTGTAACGAGAGCGCTCTGGCGATCCCGATCCGCTGTCTTTGCCCGCCGGAGAACTCGTGGGGAAACCTCTTGGCGTGATCGGGTGACAGCCCCACTCTCTCCAAGAGTTCGGCGACGATCGCTTTGTGATCGCTCTTCACACCATGGATTTCGAGAGGTTCGGCTATTGTCGCGCCGATCGTCATCCTCGGGTCGAGCGAGGCGTAAGGATCCTGGAAAACAATCTGGATCTGAGAACGCAGTTCCCTCATCTCCTCACGCTGAAGAGTGGTCAACTCCTGGCCCCGGAATCGGACCGACCCGCTGGTTGGCTCGAGGAGGCGGAGCAGGCATCGTCCCACCGTCGACTTTCCGGAGCCCGATTCGCCAACCAATCCCAGCGTTTCGCCCTCGTCGATGTGGAAGCTGACACCGCTGACGGCGTGGACGGTGTGCTTGATCACACGCCGGCCCACGACCTGCCGGACGTTGAACAGCTTGAAGAGGTCGGTGACCTCCAGCAAGGGTTCGGTCATACCGACATCTCAGCGATTATCTCGTCGACTCTGACACAGGCGGTTTCGACTGCCCCGTACGGC
>DATDCF010000144.1:0-6116 GCA_036524475.1 Acidimicrobiia bacterium
CCCGGCTCCTTTCGTCGCCGGGTACTCCCTCCGCAAGCGGAGGGAGAGTCAAGGCCCCGACATGGCGGGGACCTATCTCGCACCCTCGCTGAGTTACAGTTCCATTCGGCCGCTCAGGGCCCGGCCCAGCGTGATCTCGTCGGCGTAGTCGAGGTCCCCGCCTACGGGTAGACCTGACGCGAGACGGGATACCCTGACGCCCATGGGTTTGAAGTCCCTGGCGATGAACATTGCGGTGGCGTCGCCTTCGATCGTCGGATTCGTGGCCACGATCAGTTCGGAGATTCCCTCATCGGCGATCCTGCCCTTCAGTTCGCTGAGCCTGAGTTGGTCTGCACCGACGCCGTTGATCGGCGAAAGAGCGCCACCCAACACGTGGTATCTGCCCCGGAACTCCTGGGTCCGCTCGACAACGACGATGTCCTGAGGGCGCTCCACCACACAGACCACGGTGTTATCCCGTTTCCCGTCACGGCATATCGAACATTCATCGTTGGCAGACACGTTGAAGCATCGAGCACACTGGCCAATCTGGTCGCGCATGTCGTTGATCGCGGCCGATAGACGTCGTGCATCCGCCTCATCAATGGTCAGCAAATGGAAGGCGAGACGTTGGGCGGTCTTGCCCCCGATGCCGGGGAGACGAGCTAGCTCGTCGATTACTCTCTGGACCGGACCTTCGAACATCAGCCGAGGAGGCCACCGAGATCGAGTCCACCGGTGACTCCACCGAGGGACTCTCCGGCGGCGGCGATGGACGCCTCCGAGGCGCTGCGCACCGCCGCGACGATAAGGTCTTCGAGCATTTCGACATCTTCGGGATCAACGACCTCTGGCGAGATCTTGACTTCCAATAGTTCCTGAGTGCCTGTGACGGTGGCCCTGACCATCCCTCCCCCGGAGGTGCCTTCAAAAGTCCTCGCAGCCAATTCGGCTTGCGCCGCTGCCATTTGCTCCTGCATCTTTTGCGCCTGCTGCATCAGCTGGCGCATGTCGGGCTGTCTATTCATATTGAAACAAGGCTAGTTTCCCCGGCCGCTTGAGCGGGCGGACCCCGCCTAACCCTCGACTTCCTCGGCGCCGAGCTCTGCAGCCAATAGCTGGGCGGGGTCGGTGGCGTTGTGATCACGGGTCTCGAGTGTGCTCAAGTCGACCTCGTCCGGTTCGTCCGGTTCGCCTGAGGTGTCTTTGAGCTGGAATCGGACACCCACCTCGCCACCCAACAGGTCGCTGGCACGGGTCGCAACAATCGCCGTTACCGCGTCGTCATTCTGGAGTGATTGAAAGTGGAAGTCGTGGGCGACCTCGAGCACGATCACGTTTCCTTCGACGCCAATGGGGATCGCCTCGCGAAAATAGGCCCATCTTCGCGCGCCGAGCACGTCACGGAGGCTCCCGAAAAGACCGGGCCATACATTCTTGAGCTGCTCAAAAGAAACCGCCGTTGCGCCCACCGGCTTGGTGGGCTGTTTCGTTTCCGGTGCACTGCCGGAAGCCGGTGAAACCTCACGCTCCGCCACCGAAGTGACAGGTTCCGGGGTCGGCACCGGCTCGTCGGTTAGGACAGGGTTCCGGGCCACCGGCGTGATCGGAGTGGGAGAGCTAGCGGGAGCGACCACCTGTTGGCCGAGCTTCCGCTCCATTCGCTCGAGCCTGGCAAGTATCGCGTCGGTGTCCGATGCCGTCTCCGGGCGGGTGAGTTTGATTAGAGCGAGTTCGGTCATCAAGCGCTCCTCACGCCCCTCTCGGAGTCGGACCAGAGCCTCACCCAACAGGTCAACGGCACGCAACACCTCGGTTGGACGTACCAACTCGGCTGCCTTGCGCCAGGACTGGTAAACCTCTTCGGGCTCGTCGGCAATCTCGGCGAGATTGGGGGCGTAGTGAGCCAGAAAGGCGCCCCTGAAGAATCCGATGCTCTCTGACACAAACCGTCGCAGGTCTACTCCGAGCGAGGCAAGTTCCGCCACCAATTCCAATGCGGCGCGAGCGTCCTGGGCGGCAATGGATTCGGCCAACCTCATAAAGGCTTCAGAGTCGGCTAGCCCCAATGCTCGCCGCACACCCGGTGGGTCGACGACTCCAGATCCGAGGGCCGCTACCTGCTCGAGCAACGACAGCGAGTCCCGGACCGAACCCTGGGCATGGCGCCCGATGGCTATGAGTGCTTGAGGATCTGTCTTGAAACCTTCCTTGTCGGAAATGCCGCTGAGATGCCCGGCCAGCGTTTCAATCGGGACCGGATGAAAGTCGAAGCGCTGGCTCCTTGACCGGATGGTGTCGAGGAGCTTGTACGGCTCGGTTGTCGCTAGGACGAAATAAACGTTTGGAGGGGGCTCCTCGAGTGTTTTCAGCAGGGCGTTCCCTGCAGCCTTGGAAAGCATGTGCGCCTCGTCAAGGACAAACACCCGTTTTGACGTGGCGCTGGAAGCAACGGTGGTCACACTCACTTTGATGTCGCGGATGTCGTCGACCGAATTGTGGGAGGCGGCATCGAGCTCCATCACATCGAACGATATCCCGCTGGTTATCGCATCGCAGCTGTCGCACACATTGCACGGAGATCCGTAGTCGTCACGATTCGGGCAGTTCAGCGCCTTCGCCAAAATCCGCGCTGTGGTGGTTTTCCCGGTCCCGCGAGGGCCTGTGAAAAGGTAGGCATGGGCAACGTGGTTTTCGGCGATCTCACGGGCCAGCGTCGTCGTCACATGAGACTGACCGATGACATCCTCGAAGGTCTGCGGGCGATACTTGCGGTAGAGGGCCTGGTAGTCCACGGGAGGCAACAGTACTGCGTCACTGTGACTTCGGCCCAAGTGACGCCGTCGCGAGCGAACCAACCCTGCGAATCTCTTCGGTTACCTACCGAAACCGTCGATACTGTGGCAGTGACCGGTGCGATCAATGAGGAGCAGACCACCCACGCGTCACCAAGCGAGCCACCAGCGGTGTGGACGCGTGGTCTCGTACGGAAGTTCGGCAAGAAAACGGCGGTCGACCACGTCGACTTGTCGATCCACCGCGGGGAGTTCTACGGGCTCCTCGGTCAAAATGGTGCCGGCAAGACGACAACGATCAAATCCATAGTCGGGCTGCTTCGGCCGACTGAGGGGACAGTCGGCATCGGGGAGTTCGACACATGGGAACACCCGACCGAGGTGAAGAGTCGAATCGGCGTCCTCCCTGAGGAGTTCAACCTCTACGAGCGACTTACCGGAGCTGAACTGCTGGATTTCACGGCAGCCATGCATGGCCTCAGCCGCGAACAGGCTAAGACCAGACGCGACGAGCTTCTCGAATTGCTGGACCTCGAGGCCGACAGGGCCACCCTGATCGGGGACTACTCGCGGGGAATGCGCAAGAAGGTAGCGCTCGGGGCTGCCATCATCCATCGTCCACCGGTCCTCTTCCTCGACGAACCGTTTGAGGGAGTTGATGCGGTGTCGGCTCGTTTGATCCGCAACCTCCTCCAACAGGCCGCACAAGGTGGAACGACAATCGTCTTCTCCTCTCACGAGATGCACCTCGTCGAGAAACTCTGCACCCGAATAGGCATCATGGTCGCGGGACGGTTGACACTCGACGACACCCCGAAAGGCCTCTGCGAGCGCATGGGGGTTTCCAGCGTCGAAGACGCTTTCATCATCGCCGTTGGAGGAGACCCGGTGGGGAGTTCTTCGTGGTACGTAACTTCGTAGAACTGAAGGCCCGTCTTGTATGGAACGGGTTTCGAACCGATACCCAGCGTCGTATCGGACTCCCGGTGGCCACGATCATGCTGCTCGCGGCCGGATTCTGGCTGGGCAACAAATACACGACCGTTTACGCGTCCATAGCTTCCGTGGACGGGGCGGCCGCCGCTGAATACCTCGGTTGGTGTGCCCTCTTTGCCTTCCTGGTCTGGACAACCCTCCCGGTCATCATCTTTCCTCTCGACGAAAACCTCGACCCTCAACAAATGGCGGTGCTACCGATATCGCCCAACCAGATGGTCGCCGGGCTCACGGCGGCCTCATTGGTCGCACCCTCGATAGTGGTCCTGGCGATCGTGGGTTTCGCCAACGCACGGATATTGATCGATGGCTGGTGGATGATCCTGCCCGCATCCATCGTTATGACTCTGCTCTTCATCGTCGGGTCCCAATTGCTGTCGGCGGCGGTGTCGGCCATCCTCCGAAATCGAAGAGGTCGCGATTTGGCCACGTTGCTCGTGTTTGCACTCGCCGGCTCAGCGTTCCTCGTATACCGATCGGTAAGCGATCTCGTCGGTGAGAAGGGCTTTGTGAGTTCCGTCCTTGCCTACCCGATTCTCGACAAAGCATGGTTCATACCTCCGGTCGCAGCCCAACGGTCGATTATCGAAGCTGCCGCGGGACGCCCTGGTGAAGCAGTGTTCTTCCTCATCGCGTCGATCATCGGCGTTGGGATCATGGCCCTGGCATGGCGGGGTTTGACACAGTGGATGATCACAACTCCACGGGAAGGAAGTCGTCCGGCCGCGAGAGCCCGCAGAAATGGGATGGCATCCGGGCCATGGGGGACAATCGTCACGCTGGCCCGGAAGGAGCTTCGCTTCTATGTTCGTGATCCCCGACAACGTCTGGTCTGGACCGGCACCGTGATTTTCGTGGGCCTCGGAGTGGCGGGAGCCGTCATGGGCACCACCGGCTTCTTCGATGTGCGGGGCCAGGAATGGGGCCCGCTGGTCGCACCGGTGCTCGTCCTCTTCGTCGGACTTCCCATTGCCCTCAATCTGTTTGGCTGGGAGCGCAATGCCGCCAGCTATTTGTTCGTACTCCCCGTCAAGCCGCGCTCGCTCCTGATTGGTAAGAACCTGGCCGTCGCCACCGCTCTCATGATCGAGACAGGAATCCTCACGATCATCCTCGCCGGGTTCACCGGGCATTGGACGTGGGTTTGGCTGGTTCCCCCTCTCGCAATTTCGGCGATCGGCTGCCAGCTCGCTGTCGGAAACTTGGTGTCCGTCATCACCCCGCTACGACTCCCCAGAGAAGGCACGGACGTCTTCGCACAATCGACGGAACAGGGCTGCCTGGCAATCGCGTCCCAGACCGTTTCGTTCTTTGCCATCGGACTCTTGTTGGTTCCGCCTGTGTCGGCGGTTGTCCTTACCGTCGGGTTCGGTCAGGCGCTGCTTCCAATCTATGCAGTGCTGCTCACCATCGGCTGGGGTGCACTCTTCTACGGATTGTCGCTTTGGATCGCCGGGAAGCTGCTCAAACGCAGGTTGCCGGAAGTGCTGGGGTGGGTGCAGGTCGTCTAACGAAAGGTTTACATGACGTCGGGTAGGTTTCGGACCCTCATCACCGAAGGAGCTGCCATGACCCACCTGAGCCCCGAACAAGAGGCACGTTGCGAACAGAATAAGTGGGATTTTTCCAACCTCACTGCGATGTTTATCAACACAACGTTGAAGAAGTCTCCGGAAGTCTCGAATACGCAAGGCCTCATCGACATCTCCGCAGAAATCATGCGACGTCAGGGCGTGACCATCGATCAAATCAGAGCGTCCGACCATGATCTTCCACCAGGTGTGTGGCCGGACATGACCGAACATGGACTCGAGAGCGACGAATGGCCGGCCCTCATCAAGAGGGTGATGGCTGCTGACATCCTGGTTCTGGGTACGCCCATCTGGCTCGGCGAGAAGTCGTCGATATGCACCCGGATCATTCGAGCGCCTTTATGGAAACTCGGAACAGCTGAACGACTCCGGCCAGTACGCCTATTACGGAAGGGTCGGCGGTTGCCTTGTCACCGGGAACGAAGACGGCATCAAGCACTGTTCCATGAACGTCCTCTACTCACTGCAGGACCTTGGCTATTCGATACCGCCGCAGGCCGACGCCGGTTGGATCGGGGAGGCCGGTCCCGGGCCGTCATACCTCGATCCCGGTTCGGGTGGGCCGGAAAATGACTTCACGAATCGCAACACCACATTCATGACCTGGAATCTGCTTCACCTCTCCAGATTGCTCAAGGACGAAGGCGGGTTCCCGGTCCACGGAAACCAGCGCTCTGAGTGGGATGCCGGGTGCCGATTCGACTTTCCCAATCCCGAACACCGATGAAGCAAACCCGCTCCTAGCCATCTA
>DATDCF010000145.1:0-7877 GCA_036524475.1 Acidimicrobiia bacterium
CTTCACCCGTGGCCGGTAGCCATTCGCCGGCAAAGACACCGGAGTTGATATCTGCGATACCGAGCGCGGAAAAAATCTGGTCTTGGGTCATCGTCATCTCGCCGCCACCACTTCTATTTCGACCAGGAACCCGCCGGGCAACCCGCCGGCCTGGAAAGTCGACCGCGCCGGGGGTTGATCTTCGAAATAGGCTCCATAGACTTCGTTTACCCGGGGGAAGTCGCCGATGTCGGCGAGGAAGATGCTGGTCTTGACGATATCGGCATACGACAATCCGAGATCGCCAAGGATCAGACCGATGTTCTTCATCACCCGGTGGGCCTGGGCGGGCACGTCATCGGACTCTCGTTCCCCGGTGGAAGGATCAATAGCCACCTGGCCGGAGATAAATACGAATCCATTTGCCTCGGTGGCAACTGAGTATGGGGCCATCGGCTTCGGTGCCGACGGGGTGTTTGGAACGGTTTTGGGCACAAAAGCTCCTTGGTGGGGGCGCGCAAATACAGGATTTGGAGTCTATCGGGTCAGGATTGGGCTAGGAGAAAGAGTTGCCGCAACCGCAAGAACGGGTCACGTTGGGGTTTTCGATGGCAAATCCGGCCCCCATGAGGCCATCCTTGTAGTCGAGAACAGAGCCCTTGACCATCTCGGCACTCTGTGGGTCGACAACGACCCTGATGTCTCCGGCCTCTTCGATGATGTCGACGTCATCGATCTCGCTGTCAAAGTACATCTCGTAAGAGAAACCCGAGCAACCACCCGGACGGACCGCCATACGAAGCGCCAGACCGGTGTCACCCTCAGCGGCAATCAGTTCGCCGATTTTGAGAGCGGCGTTGTCGGTGACTGTCACGACCTTCTGCGGTTGATTGGACTTGATGCTTAAAACTTGTGTCATGATCTCGGTCTCATTGTAACCGTCCTCCACCCTATTCAACCATGCTACTAGGACGAAACTTCCATCTACCCTGACATTGTGGTCACCAAGGACATGGTCCTCAAGGCACTCGAGGGAGTGCGTGATCCCGAACTCGGCGGCAACGTCGTCGAACTCGGGATGATCAGCGACGTCTCCATCGTCGGCGACGCCGTGGAGATCGGGCTCGCATTGACGGTGGCTGAGTGTCCGCTCCGCAACCAAATCGAAAACGATACGAGTCGACGGGTCGCCAGTATTCCCGGAGTCGAAAGTGTCGTAGTCCGGACGACGGCGATGACCAAGAAGCAGCGGGCAAACCTAATGTCAGTGGCACGGAGCCAGGCGCGGGCCAACGCCGACCCGACTCAGGTTTCCCCCACAACAAGGGTGATCGCTGTGGGGTCCGGGAAGGGTGGTGTTGGCAAGTCTTCGGTGTCGGTGAATATTGCTGTCGCACTGGCCGGAATGGGGTTTCGGGTTGGTCTGCTCGACGCCGACATCTGGGGTTTCTCGGTACCTCGCATGATGGGGATCACAGAACGCCTCGAAGCGAACGACGAAACCAAGCTGATCGAGCCACTCGAAGCACACGGGGTCAGAGTCGTCTCTACGGGACTCATAGTGGAGACGGAAGAGACCGCCCTCATGTGGAGGGGGTTGATGCTCTCCAAAGCGCTGGAGCAGTTTCTACAACAGGTCGACTGGGGCGAACTCGACTACCTGATCATCGATCTACCACCCGGTACCGGCGACGTTCAAATGGCGTTGAGCCGGATGTTGCCCCAGGCCGAAATGGTCGTGGTCACCACACCGCAACGCGCCGCCCAGAAAGTCGCAATTCGAGTTGCCGACATGGCGAGACGCTCACACATGCCCATCGTCGGCGTGATCGAAAATATGTCTAGCTTCGAGTGCTCCTGCGGTGAGATACACAATCTGTTTGGCCAGGGTGGCGGCGAAGAGCTTTCGGCCGTTCTCGGCGTGCCGTTGGTTGCCAACGTGCCTCTTGACGTTCACGTCGTGCCTGGTGGCGACGACGGGATCCCTGTAGTGATCGGTAACCCGGAATCTGCCGGTGCGGTCGCGTTTATCAAGTCAGCCGAGACCCTCGTAGCGCTGGTCCCACCAGCGGACATGGAAACGTGTACCGGTCGAATCGCCAAAATGCTCGCCGAATTAGACGCCCAATCCGCTTAGATCTCTGATCTGAATCCCTCTAAGAGGCGAAGAGCGGCGCGAGTTTCAACCGGTCTTGGGTGGCAAGTAGAGGTCGACGGCGAACTGCTTCTTCTCGGTGCCTTCGATCACGTATGTGGTCATGATTTTGTCGGCGATTGTCTGCCGGTTGGAATCGACGATGGGCAGGAACCAGCCCAGCAGGCACACGATGCTGTCGACGATGTGCGCAAACTTCCTGGCGATGCCGGAACCGCTGCCGATCACATCACCGTTGGCGTTGACCAACCGTGTTCCCATGATGGCTTTACCCGGCGTTTGCCCCGTGGTCCCGTCAAGGTGTCCGAGATAAACGTAGAAGTAGAGAAAACCGGCGACCCCGACCAACGCCCGCAAGGTACTACTCCAGAAAACCAATACCTGGAGGATGAGAATCGGCAGTGCATCGATCAGGAAGCCTATCGCTCGCGTCCCCCACTGGGCGAGGTTCGCCGGGGTCCCAACGGGTTGCGTCTCCGGAAATTCAGGGGTGGTCATTGCTTCCTTTCGTGGTTGCTGCCGCTGGCATTAAACCACCCGGTCGCAACTCCTGCCCTCTCCACGAGGACAAATCTATTGACTAGTCATTCTGTGCCGAATCACAACCGTCCTTTTCGAACCGCTATCTGTGGTCCATGATGTGGGGGAACGTGCCAAACGTGCCAGGGGAAGCCCGGGGGGCTATTTTTGGGCGAGGGAGGCCCATGTAAACGAGGATCCGCTTGCGGGTCCTCGTTTCACGTTACGGCGTTTACCTGCGGTTTAGCCGCAAATTCCCTTTACCAGAGGATACGGGTTGACCGCAGAGCCTCCGCCGGGATGAAACTCGAAGTGGAGATGCGGATAGAGCTCCGAAGCGTTCCCGGTGCTCCCCACGGTGCCGATGATCTGTCCGGAAGTTACCGATTGGCCCACGGCCAGGCCTGCAGCATGGGTGTCGAGGTGGGCGTAGTAGTACGTATCGCCACCTGCTGACATCCAAATGGTCTTCCCTCCAAGGGAACTGCTCGACATACTCGTGATCTTCCCGGAGAAAATGGCGGCAACAGGCGTACCCCGCGCTGCCATCATGTCGACGCCTTGATGGGTTCTTCCACCGCTACGGGCATCGCCCCAGGTGTCTGAGAAATAGACCGCCCCGGCGACAGGACAAGAGCCGCCCCCGGAAGACGGCGGAGGTGGTGGCGTCGTTGCCGGCGGAGTGGTGGTGGGTGTTCCGCCACCGGAAGTCGAACTGGTGGTGTCGGCTACGGTGGTAGCCGAAACCCCGGAAGCCACAGTTGTTGAAGTGGCGGCGGCCGCTCGCTGGAGCCGTTCTTCTTCCTGACGCCGCAATTCCTCCTGGCGCCGTGCTTCGGCCTCGATGGCCTGCTGGGTGGTGAGTTCGTTGTATCGAACCTGAGCATCCTCGAGATCGGCGTAGAGAAGGGATGCGAGTTCTTCGAGTTTGGCCGCGTTGACTTCCTGTTCCTCGGAAGCCTCAGCCAGTCGCGCCGTCTGACGATCCAACTCGGTACGGAAGGTCTTCAGCTCGTTGATCACCCCGGTCTCGACACCGTTGACATCCTCCAGGTACTGCGTAGCGGCCTCATAATCCTCGTCGGTTGTGCTGAGAAGAACTGTCAACGACGCGGTGGCCGAGGAACCCATGTACATCTCGACGGCCACATCTTCGAGACGGGACTCCACTTCCTCCAGCTTGACCCGGGCAAATTCGATCGACTCGTTGAGCTTGCCGATCTCATTCTCGAGTGCGTACTGAAGTGCATAAGCAGCGTCTACCTGAGCCCCAACATCGGCGCTCTCTGCGACCAGTTTGTTCACCTCAGCGCGGGCGCGGCCGACCTGCTCATCGGTGACCTGGGCCAAAGCGGGCACGGCTAATGAGGAAATGAGGAGGCCAATAATGATTCGATAGATGCGGTTCATTGGGTTTGGGGAGGCAAAAGGACGATGTCGTCTCGTTCTAAGGCTATCCGACCCTCGTCAGATAGCAAGACCAGGTGTGCCCGTACCGACATCTCGGCCAACGGGTACAGGTCTTCATCGACATCCGAATATACGTCCTCGACCACTTCCATCGTCGTGGCCGCTCCACGTTCGATCGACCCGACGATCTGCTCATGACGTTGCAACCGATGTGCCAGATACCAGTCGATCACCTGTTCCGGGTCGTCCATTTCACGGCCGTGCCCGGGCAGCAAGCGCTTGAGACCGGTACCTTGGAGTTTCCGCAGCGAGTCGAGGTAGACGGCCATCTTTTCGACCATCACTGATGAACCGCCCATGATGTGATCACCTGTGAACAGGACGTTTCCTACCCGAAAGCACAGGTGGTCATCGGAATGCCCTGGTGTGTAGACCACCTCTATCTCAAGGTGCCCAACGGGAACCAGCGCTGCATCGGCCAGGATCGTGTCGGGTTCGAAACCGGGGCCACGGCTGAACCCGAGAGTGCCCACCCCGAGGTTTCGTGCGATGGGATTGGCCAGGGGAGCATGGTCACTGTGGGTGTGAGTGACCAGGATCCCGGCCACCTTCCGGTCGGCGATCCGATCGTAGAGAGTGGACTCGTGGCGGTAGTCAATCGGTCCGGGATCGATGATTGCCACCGTCCCGTCCCCATCATCGAGGATCCAAGTATTGGTCCCAGGCCCCGTGAACAGGCCGGGGTTGTTGGCCAGCACACGTTCAATCTTCATGTTCGCCCCGATACCTGACCAGGAGCTCATTCTCGCCTTCGATTGGCTCAATGACGGTAAGCCCGTCAGTACCGCTCGCCGCGTACACGGCTTCATCGATGGTGGACCGTCGCTCCAGCCAACGGAGGTGGGAGAGCGTGGGGAGGATCATCGCCCATTCGCCACCGGCATGGTTGCGCAGCGCCTGATCCGGCGCCACCCACGAATGTCCGACCAATTCATCGGGGTCGAGTGTTACTTCCGGATCACCTTCGATCGGTACCAGGTAGAAACGGGTGTCAAACCTCTTCGGCGCAATTCGAGGTGTGATCCAGCGTGAGATGAGGGTCATCCGATCGGTGCCCCAGCCTTCCCCGGCTGCAACCTCGCCTAAGAGCTCGGCGCCGCGTAGTCGGGGAGAAACGACATGGCCCGCTGGCGTTACGGCCACCCCTACCTCCTCGGCGGTCTCCCGAAGACCGGCGATCCGGAAGTCAAGGTCCCCCTCACTCCTGCCACGCTCGGTATCGCATGCCTCGACAGCACCTCCTGGGAAAACCATCAGCCCGCCGAAGAATCCTCGTGCCGGCCGTTGCACCATCAGCACTTCCAGGCCGTTGTTGGAGCGGACGAGCAGGACGGTCGACGCTGGACGCGCCACAACTGGGTCGGGCATATCGCCATCCTACGAAAGGACACCAGGATCTCCGAAGTCAGATGTCGTCAGATCTGCGACACTTCGGCCATGACGGACGCGAAGCCGGAGTTTCGAAACCTTCCTTCAGTGGATGCCCTGGCAACGACATTGCACGAACCGGGCCTGAGTCGTGCCCAGATTGTCGAGATCGCAAGAAGTGCTGTCGATCTGGCGCGGGCGCAAATCGGAGAGGGCCAGGATGGGGACGCGATGGCCATCGCCGAGGCCCTAATGGCCTCGTCGGTACAGCGAAAACTGAGGAGGGTGATCAACGCGACCGGTGTTTTGCTGCACACAAACCTGGGTCGCGCCCCCCTTTCGTCGGCCGCAGCAGAAGCAGCCGTCACGGCCGCGTCCCACTATTCGAACACCGAGTTCGACCTTTCGAGTGGCGAAAGGGGCTCTCGCGGCGTCCACACCCGCGAGTTGTTGAAGCTGCTCACCGGTGCGGAAGACGCCCTCGTCGTCAATAACAACGCGGCCGCAGTTTTGCTTTCGCTGGCCGCCCTCGCCGCCGACCGGTCGGTGCCGGTCTCGCGTGGCGAGTTGGTCGAAATCGGGGGCTCATACCGTTTGCCCGATGTCATGACAACGAGCGGGGCAAGACTTGTAGAGGTGGGGACGACCAACAAAACCAGGCGCGGCGACTTTGAGACAGCCCTGCAGACTTACGACTGTGCGATGGTGTTGAAGGTCCATCAAGCAAACTTCGAGATCCGGGGTTTCACAGCCTCCGTCGATATCGGTGAGCTTGCATCGTTGTGCCAGACGCAGGGTATCCCTGTCGCGTACGACCTCGGGTCGGGGCTGCTCGACTCAGGTGCTCCATGGCTCCCCAGCGTCCCTCCGTGGCTCGGAGAAGAACCCGGTGTCCGTCAGGCGGTTGACGCAGGTGCCAACCTCGTGATGTTCAGCGGTGACAAGCTGCTCGGAGGCCCGCAGGCCGGAATCATCGTTGGCGACGCCGACCTGGTCGCCCGGCTCCGGGACCATCCGCTTCGGAGGGCCTTGCGAGTCGACGCCTCGACCGATGCGGCCCTGGCCGCGACATTGGATTCCTATGCGCGTGGCACGGTTGCATCAGATATCCCATTCTGGAGGATGGCGACAACCAGCTCAGCCGGACTAGTTGCGAGATCGTCACCCCTTGCTGCGGGGATTGGAGCCACCGTTGAACCCGGCTTCTCGATTGTAGGGGCGGGGAGCGCCCCGGGGGCGCGGATCGAATCGCCTGTCGTGAGAATGGTCGGGAAACAGTCCCTCTTCTCCACGCTCCTCGACAACGCCCTCCCCGTCGTTGCCCGTCGTGACCGGGGCGACTTGCTGATCGACCTGCGGGCCGTTGAACCCACGGACGATGTTCACATACAGGGCGTGATACAGGCATGCCTCTAATCGGCACTGCCGGTCATGTCGACCACGGCAAGTCCACGTTAATTCAGGCCCTCACCGGGCGCGATCCCGATCGTTGGGAGGAAGAGAAGCGGCGAGGGCTCACCATTGACCTCGGGTTTGGATGGGCCGACCTCGGCGACGGCGTTGTCGCGTCGTTCGTGGACGTCCCGGGTCACGAACGCTACCTCAAGAACATGTTGGCGGGGGCCGAGCTCATCGAGATCGCCCTTCTCGTTGTGGCGGCGAACGAAGGCTGGAAGCCACAGACCGAGGAACACCTCGCTGCTCTCGACCTCCTCGGCGTTGATCTGGCCGTGATCGCCTTGGCCAAGACCGACCTGGTCGATGAGGAACTCGTTGAACTGGCCCAGTTGGAAGTGGAAGACAAGCTCGCCGGGACCAGCCTCGAGGGATCGGGCGTCGTGCCCGTATCAGCGCTCACCGGCGAGGGCCTCGACATCTTGCGAGCCGAGCTGGTGAACCTGATTTCCCGTGTTCCCCGGCGAGTGGGCCAACCCCGTTTGTGGGTCGACCGGGTATTCAGCCTCCCCGGAGCGGGCACCGTAGTGACGGGATCGCTTCTAAATGGGAGTCTCGCGGTTGGCGACGAGATCGAGTTGTACCCCGGCGGAACGGGTCGAATTCGCACGATCCAGAGTCACGAAGAAGGTGTGACGTCGGCCGAGCCAGGCAGGAGGGCGGCCCTCGGCATTTCCGGCTTCGACACGGCAGATATCGCGCGCGGGACCATGGTCGGATATCCGGGGCAGTGGGGTTTTACCGATCGGTTCTCGGCCATCCTGCAACGGGCCCGATATGTCGAGGAACTCCCCGACCGGGGCGCCTATCAGATTCACCTGGGGACCATCGCTCGGAATGCGACGATCGAAGCGCAAGAAGGTGACAGGGCAATTCTTCACCTCGACCGACCAGTTCCGGCAGCGATGGGAGATCGATTTGTCATCCGGGA